>JAGXGR010000076.1 GCA_024636645.1 Legionella sp. | reverse complement strand
TCATATCTTTGTGCACTGGGCTAAAGGGTTTCAAAGTATATCTGAACAATAGGAACCGTATGAATCGAGAGGTTCACGTACGGGTCTGTGAGAGGCTAAGGGTGAGATTCCCTTGGCCTACTCGAACCTACCCGTCGCCGTTTGTATGGGGTATTAAACCGACACGTTACCCGGTCCACATAAATTTACCCTCCAAAAACACACACATATCATTGTTCTGACTCACGGGTTAACGTTATACTGGTTATTTTAAAATAATAAGTGAGTAAACATGGAGTTAGTTGCTGATAATACCCCATTTAAATCCTTGCTCCAGCCCCTGGATTTAGGTTTTACCCAATTGAAAAACCGGGTTCTGATGGGCTCAATGCATACAGGGCTTGAAGAAGATAAAGAGAGTATGGAGCGCTTGGCGTTTTTTTATCGAGAGCGCGCACACGGGGGCGTGGGGTTGATAGTCACGGGTGGTTTTGCACCCAATCGCGCAGGCAGACTGGCCCCATTTGCGGCCAAACTCACTAATGCCAAAGAGCAGCGTCGACATGAAATGGTAACACAGGCTGTTCATGAAGGCGGTAGTAAAATCGCCCTGCAGATTCTTCATTCGGGTCGGTATGGTTATCATCCCTTTATCGTGGCGCCCAGCGGTGTGAAATCACCGATCAGTCCCTTTAAGCCCTGGGTCATGACCAAACGACGCATCGTCAAAACCATTCAGCATTTTGCACGCTGTGCCCGACTGGCTAAACAGGCAGGCTATGATGGCGTGGAAATTATGGGCAGTGAAGGGTATTTAATCAACCAGTTTATTGTCAAACATACCAATAAACGTCAGGACGAATGGGGCGGCAGTTACGCCAACCGAATTCGTTTTCCTGTCGAAATTGTGCGCGCGGTTCGTGAAGCAGTCGGAAATGATTTTATTATTATCTACCGTTTATCCATGCTGGATTTGATAGCAGAGGGCAGCAACTGGGAGGAAGTGGTTATTCTTGCCAAAGAAATAGAGAAGGCGGGAGCCACGATTATTAATACAGGAATAGGCTGGCATGAAGCGCGGGTTCCAACGATAGCGACCATGGTGCCTAATGCAGCCTTTTCTCCTGTGACAAGGCACATCAAACCCGAATTAAATATTCCTGTGATCACCTCTAACCGCATCAACACACCCGAAACAGCCGATCAGCTTATCAAGGATGGCTATGCTGATATGGTCTCCATGGCCCGTCCTTTCCTTGCAGATGCCGAGTTTGTCAACAAGGCAAAATTGGGCGAAAGTGAAGCCATCAATGTCTGTATCGCTTGTAACCAGGCTTGTCTGGATCAGGTTTTTAAAAACAAAACCGCGTCCTGTCTGGTCAATCCCCGTGCCTGCAATGAGACCGAACTGGTCTATCAGCAGGTACATCGACCCAAGCGTCTTGCGGTAGTAGGGGCAGGACCTGCCGGCATGGCTTTTGCGGCCGTGGCGGCAGAACGCGGGCATCAGGTGACTTTGTTTGAACAAAGCGATGTTTTGGGCGGCCAGTTTAATTTGGCCAGACGCATTCCGGGAAAGGAAGTGTTTCATAAAACCATTGCTTATTTTGAATATCAATTAAATAAATATAATGTGGATGTACGCTTGAACAGCAAAGCGGACATGCCTCAATTAAGCGCATTTGACGAGGTGGTGCTGGCAACGGGCGTTAAACCCCGAATTCCGGATATAGAAGGCATTGATCATCCCAAAGTGATACTTTACATGGATGCCATCATGCAGCGCAAAGAAGTAGGGTCGCGCGTGGCGGTGATTGGTGCAGGCGGCATCGGTTTTGATGTTTCCGAGTTTTTAACGCATGAGGTCAATCTCGATCCCGAGCATTTTTATGATGAATGGGGTATTGATATTAAAGGACAGCATCGTGGTGGATTAAAAAAACCGGATATCAGTCCCAGCCCCAGAGAAGTGTATTTGTTGCAGCGAAAAAATGAAAAAATGGGCAAGCGTCTGGGCAAAACAACCGGTTGGATTCATCGTTTGAGCCTGAAGCACAAGCAGGTGAAAATGATGCCTGGTGTGGTTTATGAGAAAATTGATGATCAGGGTTTGCATATTACGATAAATGATAAACCGCAACTGCTGGAAGTCGATTCTGTCATCATTTGTGCAGGGCAAATAGAGTTAAAAGATTTATTTGAACCGCTTCATGCCGCCGGAATTCCAACGCACCTGGTGGGGGGCGCTTATAAAGCATTGGAACTGGACGCCCGCCATGCCATAGACCAGGCTTGCCGGCTGGCAGCCATTTTATGAGCCGCATAGCCGTCGTTATCAATCCGGTTGCTGGCGGTGGAAAAGCGAAAAAAACATGGCAAGTCATGAATCCGGGTTTGCACGCCCTGTTTGACCATGTGGATTGCCGGATGTCAAATAATATGGATGACGTTACCCTTCTTACCAGAACCCTTTTGGAAGAGAAGCCGGATTACTTACTGGTGATTGGTGGCGACGGCACTTTAAATAATGCCATTAATGGTGCTATCGATGAAGATAAACTACGATCGCCCGAAACCTTGATTGCTTATTATAATGCCGGAAGCGGCGGGGATTATATACGCCAGTTTCCGAAACAGCAGATGATGGAATTTTTTCAGCGTTTGAAACAGGGCCAAACGATCCAAACGAACGTGGGCAAACTTGTTTTTCCGGATGATTCGGTCCGTTATTTTATTAATATAGCCAGTTGCGGCATGTCAGGGTATATCGCAAAATTGACCCAGCATAGCAAATGGTTGAAAAAATTCGGTGGGACCATTAATTATTTTTTACACGCATTTATCGGATTATTTAAATACAAAAATACACGGGTACGAATATATATAGATGATCATAAGCCTCAGGACAGCAATTTGCTATTAATGGCTGTTTGCAATGGTCAGTATTTTGGAGGTCGAATGCATGTGGCGCCGATGGCTGAAATTAATGACGGCCTTTTAGATGTCATTATCTTTCAAGATTTCACCAAGTTTTCTGCTATCCTGAGTTTGCCAAAAATATACTCAGGTAAACATATACTGGATCGCCATATCCACTACATACAGGCTAAAAAGATTCGTATTGAAGTGCTGGACTCAGCAAAAGTGGCAGTAGAAGCTGACGGCGAATGCGTTGGTCACTTGCCCGTCAGCTTTGAATTATTAAAGCAGTCCTTATCGCTAATTGTTTAAAAAAAACGCCAATTAAAACAGATGGAAAAACATGGTATATGCCAATTAATAATATAACTTGATTTATTTTTAATCTCCGGGTATGCTGTTTCGCTTGACACAATGTGAAAGCTTTTTAGTGTGCTGAGTAAGGCAAGTTTGCATAATATATTGTCTCGAATTCCCAAGACTTATTTGATTATCTTTAAACCAAAAAGTATGCTGCAACTTTCAAATATTTCAGTTCGCTAACATGGTCCTTTATCCACTGTTATACAAGCAAAAAATATATTGCTGAGAGGTAAATAATGTTTAGAAACAATCTGCCAGAAACAATAGATTTAACTGCAAATGATTCGGTTCTGAAAACAGACTCAACCGGCCGGGTACTGCATTCATTAACCGCTGAAGAAGCCAGCACAGGATATGCAGTTAACCCCCCCGAACCTCCAATAGCCCCGCCGGTATTAAGCATACTTCCAACACGCAAGATGCCCACCCTTAAAGGATTAATTGCACAGAGCACGGTGGGTAAGTCCACAACAACTGACGCCAATGTTGATGCCTCAAGCGATCGTTTAGGATTGCAATAAAACAGGCACAGAGATTTTAAACATTTAACAAAGCTGATGATATTATGTGTAACACAAGAAAACGAATAACCCTTCATAACAACGATACTTTTTATTTATGCAGCTGTGCTGATTCACGAATTACCAAGGGGCCTCATAACGCCATCGATAAAGTAAACATGAGTAAAGCTGCTTTCATTGCCTTGCAGCAAGGGAAGGCCAGTGATTGCAGGGTAATATCTAAAGCACCGCATGACTGTTATGCGTTTGTTCTGAAGTCAAACAGCAACTCTAGTGAAAAAACCCCGTTGCTCAGAGAAAAAACATATTCTATCATTCAGATACAAGCCGTGCCGGTAGGTTTGCAAATCACTTCCGGTTTATTTTCAGTGCAAGGCACGCCGACTATCGAGCGTGAACGAGACGCTTCAGATGGTTTGATAATTAATTCTTAAAAGGCATTAAGCATAAGCAGTCGATTGATCGTATTTAAAACTTTCTTTTTCCAATCGATCAATATCACTTGAACAGATAAAGTCTCTCATTGCTGCGAACTTGCTCTCATTCCAGTCATACATATTTAATTGAAGCAGTCGCTCAATGGTTTCATCATCGAAACGTTTTTTGATGCGTTTAGCGGGGTTGCCAGCAACAAGGCTGTAAGGCTCCACATCTTTGGTCACTACAGCGTGAGCCGCAATCACCGCGCCCTCGCCAATATGGACACCAGGCAAAATCATTGCCCGCATGCCAATCCATACACCGTCCTTGATGATGGTATCACCTTTGCCCTGGTAGGATTCCAGTGTTTTTTCTTTAAAAGGATAGAGGCTGAACCAGTCCATACGATGGGTATGATTGCCTCCAAGGACAATAACAGCCTCAGCACCTATACAAACGCAATCACCGATGTATAGCGAGTCTGTCTGCCATTGCGGCTGCCATCGCTTAAGGCTGATGTCATCCCCATACAGGTATCTGACAACACTGTCTTCAAAATTACCGGTCCAGGCATTGCTGTAATAACTGTGCTGGCCTTTGATATGGATATTGGGATTTTTTACAGTTTGATGCAGGTATTCTACTGTTGACCAGTGTTTTTCTGTTGACGTCATCACGTGTCCAAAATAGTTACAGGTTAGAGTATTCAATTTAAAAATACCGGTGAAGAATAACCGTAGTGCCTCGTATTTACAAGACGAAATACTAGAGAGGCGATTTTTAGTATGCTATGTTGCTTGAAATATAAAGGAAGGTATTAAGGGGTAAAAAGTGAATGAATTAAATGAGCACAATGATTATTCCCGCGGCTTGGCCCGCGGGATATCGGCTGTTTGAGCTTATTTGATTATCCATAAGCCTGGAGGTTACAGGCCATGCTGGACCTTACATTGACCAACTTGAATCATAACCTGAGCTATCTTCATTTTCTGAGTCATTCTCCTCCTCTCCCAGATCAACGCGTCGCTCTGCCATCGCTTTTAATAATAAAGAGCCAATATCATTGACAGGTTGGGCTTCTGCTTGCGCTTCATCTCTTGCTTTTCGATTTGTCTGCCTGTCATTATCGGTCACTGGATTTAAGTTAAAATGACCTTTTTGGATACTTTGCATCAATTGCTCATAGGCAGTGGGAGCCTCAAGCGGAACGCTTGGAGTCCTTTCTTGCGGTGTTTTGAGGCCTGTTTGTGCCTTTTCTCTGATTTCAGCAAAAATGTCGGGTGGATTCCCGGTGGCGGCTTTTTCAGGTATTGGTCTTAAAACAGAATGTCCACTGCTAACAGATGGTGTAGCAGGTGCAGCAGGTGCAGGTGGTGCAGGTGGTGCAGGTGGTGCAGGTGGTGCAGGTGGTGCAGGTGGTGCAGATGGCGCAGATGGTGCAGCAGGAGGTGTTGGGGCTGCGGGTCCTTGTTGGGGAGCATTATCTGAAACTTCGGCTTTAGAGGGTTCAGCAGCATTTATTATTGATGCACTAGGAGCTGTAAAGTCTTTTTCTAATTTTTGCGAAGAACTTGGTTTAACATTAGGAGCGTTTAAGTCCGCCAACGATGCTTTTAAATGATCCGTTAAGTTTCCATGTTTATATTTAGTTAAACGTTCAATAACATGCACAAGCAATTCTTTTTGCGAACAATGATTTAGCTTAATCTTATCGCTTTTTAAAGCTTTTTCTAATGCTTTAAAATAAGCCTTCTTGGCTTGGTATTCAAATTGGCCCGTACATTCTTTCATCTTGTCAAGACAAGCTTGAACATTTATTTCTTGAGTGGATTTTTCTTGAGTGGATTTTTTGCTCGGTTTGAAGAAGCGGCTTTTCTTTGATTTACTATGTTTGTTTTGATTGCCAGTTTTTTCTACATCCATGGCTTTAAAAAGTGCTTTATCATATAAAGCGAAAGCTATCTCTTTAACTTTAGGAGCTAAATCAAGGGAGATTCCTGTTTTTTCTTTTGTTTGTTCGGCAAGTGCAAAAAGTTCTTTATAAGTATAATTTGTTGCAGGGTCATATGGAATATTTAAAAGGTATTTTAAAGCGTTCACATCTAAATCATCAAGCGTAATAGCAATATGTTTTTCGTTAATAGGCTTTGGACTTCTTCGTACTCTTTTTGATACAGCAGCTCCCGCTTTTTTGGCTAATGAACCAGCTCTTGAGCTAGCTGTTGAACTTGCTTCTTTTGCTCGTTGGCTTAATGAACCTTTTTTTTCTGCTTTAGTTTTTGAAGCTGAAGAAGCATTTTGAGCTTGCGGGATTTGAACTGAAGCAGGCTCTTGACTCACTCGCTTAGTTTTATCCGTTTGGTTTGCAGGCACAGCAGCAGCAGTATTATCTGGCATCGCTGTAGTTAATGAGTTTTCGCTAGGCTTTGGGCTCTTTCTTAGCACAGCGCTTGCGTTTTTGGCTATTGAACTTGCTGCTCGTTGTTTTAATGAACGTCCTTTTTCTGCTTTAGTTGAACCTGAAGAAGCATTTTGGGCCTGGGGAGTTTGAGCTGAAGCAGATGCTTGACCCATTGGCTCAGTTATACCGGCCTGGTTTGCAGAAACATCCGCAGTATTTGATATCGCTGCAGTTAATGATTCTACTTCCTTCGATGTGTCTCTAATAAAAAATGGAGCCGGGCAAGGTGGTGGACTTGGCGGTGTAGATGGAATAGTGGCTGGCTGTGCGGTAGCTGCTTGCTCTTTTGCGTTGTTGGCAATAGACGCGGGTTTGTGATCGGCCTGTTGTCTGCCTTCCAACATGGCTTTTAAATTTGAAGCGGCATGCCTTTTTGCCTCTGCACTTTGAGCTACAAAATCAGCAGGCTTTGCTGAGTCTGTTGTTACATCAGTTTTTTCATTCGCGGATTGTGCGGCAGTAGCTTGAGCTTTTGTTTTGTCGATAATAGACGCAGGTTTCTGAGCGGTTTGCTCTAACATGGCTTTTAAATTAGAAGCTGCACGCCTTTTTGCATCTGGACTCTGAGCTACAAAATCAGCAGGCTTTGCTGATTGAGATGAAACAGGTTTACTTGTTTGCTGGGCACTAGCAGACGCTTGATCGGTTGTATCATCGACAATAGTCGCAGAATTATGATCGGCAGTTTCTGCAATATCATCAATAGTAGACGCATTTTCAATAGAATCCTGCTCGGCCGCAGGTACCGCGTTTCTAATTAAAGTATTATCAGGTAGCTCACGCAATCTATTCGCCGTCTCTTCAACCGCAGTTTGCTTCATTTTTTGAGAACGAGCCCAGGCAAAGCCTCCAAGAGCTAAACCGGAACCCACTAAAAAGCTGCCTAAAGCGATTCCAGCCAGAACTATCGGTAAACCAGGTCCAAAGATTAGAGCACCCATTACGACAGAGGCAACAACCAATGCACTGCCGGTTATACCAGCTATGGTACCAAGAACGGCACCAGATTGATGTGAATTCTGTTTTTGATAATTTTCTATGAAAGAATTATCCCCATCTTGAATCTGTTGTTGGATGCTTGCAACAGCTTGTTCAATCCGCGCTTGCAGCGATCGTTTTTCATCTTCTTTTTTAGCTTTTTTTAATCGGAGAATCAGTGCATTTAATTGGCTGGTTTCTAGATCTAGAGGAGTGGGTGTTGGCATCATATTATCCTGCAAATAAGTTTGACCCGTTATTGTACACTATGTTTCAATTAAATCAAGACCTTCTTCAAAAAAACAAAAAAAACCAACCAGAAAATAAACCAGAAAAAAACTTGCAATGACTTATAATAATTGCTAATTTACGCCGGTAATTTTCAGGAAATTTTTTTTATTCAAACCAGCTTCATGAAGGAACTTATATGGAAATCCGAGCACTCTCGTCTCTTTTGTCGAATTTTTCTATTTTATATATCTCATTGCCTTCTATTCCAGGAAGTAAAGCTGTTATTTAATGAATCATTCGATTGAGGTTCTTATGTTGAAACATTGTATTAGTTTATTGTTATGCCTGTTTGTCACTTCTTGTGTGACCATGCCAAACACACCCTTATCTTTGCATATTGATGCATCCAAAACATTAAATCCTGATATGTCACTCACCTCACTGCCGGTCAGAGTGAAAATATTTCAATTATCAGATGCAACGGCATTTAATGAGGCGACCTTCAGAGGGTTATGGAAAAATGATGTCAGTGTTTTGGGCAACAGTCTGGTGGCCAAAAAAGAGATCACCATTAATCCTGGCGAGTCTCAGCAATTAAAAATAACCAGACAGAGTAACGCGGAATACATTGCAGTGATTGCCATTTTTCGACAGCATGAAGACAACGGCTGGAAGTCTGTTAAAGCTTTGCCAGGAAAGGTGAATACCATACTTGGAAAGATCTATATTTCTGCCAAAGGCCATCGGGTGGAGATTCGCTGATGACCGGTTTTAGAAAAGTCGTCTGGGCGGAAGGTGTCATGCTGGGGCAGCAGCATTTTCAACAATGGGAACAGTATCTCAGTCATGAAAAATCACTTGACCGGCTTAAAATGCACCCCTATAACTGGGGCCTTTCAGACATCAGAATTGATGAGGCGCTGCTGT
>JAGXGR010000005.1 GCA_024636645.1 Legionella sp. | reverse complement strand
GTTCTGCGCACTAAAGATTTAGAAGGTCTGGGCTATCGAGTATTGCGAATAATAAATAATGAAGTTTTTAAAAATATACAGGGCGTGATGGATAGCATTCTCAATGTACTCGATACCGTGCCACACCAGCCACCCTCATCCCCAACCCTTCTCCCTCAAGGGAGAAGGGAGTAGATTGTGCTAACTGATTAACTTCGATGCATATTAAGATGAGACAGCCGTGGGGGTTGCCTGAGTCCATTAGCCCCCCTAAGCTCATTGTTTTTGTTCATGTAATCAATGAGATCACTGACATAGATTTCTTGTAGATAAGGATAATATTTTTTATAACGTAGATTAGTTGTTGAGGGCGCGTTAACTTTATCGTGCTAAATCCTAAACTCAGGCACACCATGTTTCGCTGTTCATCCAAGGCCTGTCATCAATTAGTATTTTCGGCAAATTATCTCAATTTTCGCCTTGAAAAACTATTGATGACAGGCCCTGGCAAAGGCCGTGTTTTGCAGGCACTCCATCGTTTTTTAATGTTTAAAATGCCGTCTGCCAGTAAAGGCCATCACTATGTCATGTGCATTAACAAAATCAATCATTTGCTGATCACGAAGGGAGCCGCCTGGCTGGATGACGGCGCTAATGCCGCCTTGGACGGCTATTTCCAGTGTATCTGTGAAAGGAATAAACGCATCCGAGGCCATGACCGAGTCTTTCGTCGAAAAGCCGAACTGTTCTGCCTGCTAAAGCCCGATGCGAGCACTCATCACTCGACTGCTCTGGCCTGCACCGATACCCAGTGTGGCTTTATCCTTTGCATAAACAATCGCATTGGATTTGACATGCTTCACCGCTTGCCAGGCAAAAAGCAAATCCTCTATTTGTTTTTGATGGGGTTGTCGACGGCTGACAAAATTCAGATGACTGATACCAATAGGTGCTGCATCATGCTCCTGGACTAATAAGCCGCCGTTGATTTGTCGCAAGTCCAGGCGAAATCCGTTATTTTCCTGAGAATAACCGGTTTCAAGAACGCGCACATTTTGTTTTTCTGCCAGGATGCTTAAGGCCGTGTCGTCAACTTCGGGGGCAATAATGACTTCAACGAATTGCTTATCAAGAATGGCTTTGGCAGTTTCTGCTGTCAGCTTCTGGTTAAAGGCAATAATGCCGCCAAAGGCTGAAATGGAATCGGCCTGAAATGCACGCTGATAAGCTTCGAGTAGAGACTGTGCGCTTGCGATACCACAGGGATTGCAATGTTTGACGATGACACAGCTGGCTTTTTCTGCAGGAAATGATTTTACGCAGTTCAAGGCGGCATCTGCATCAAGAAGATTATTATAGGATAACTGCTTTCCCTGCAACAGCGTTGCCGTGGCCAATGAACCTTGGGCCGGGTTTTTATCGTTGTAAAAAATAGCTTGCTGGTGGGGGTTTTCTCCATAACGTAGCTCGTTGGTATTTTTAATGAACTGTCTGGTCAATACGGCTGGAAAACTGCTGGGCTTATGATTATCATCAAGTGTACCCAGGTAATTGGAAATCGCCGCATCGTAAGCTGCGGTGTGGGCAAAGGCTTTTTTTGCCAATTCAAAAGCCCAGTTTGACGGTGCTTTTTTTGTTTTTAAACAACGCGTTAATTCCCTGTAATCATCAGGACTGGTGATCACAAAGGTATTGGCGTGATTTTTAGCCGCCGAACGAATCATTGCCGGGCCGCCGATATCGATGTTTTCTATGGCCTTGTCAAAGTCACAATCCGGGCGGCTGATGACCTGCTCAAAAGGATAAAGATTGACAATGAGCAAATCAATAGCCTTTAAGCCATGCTGGGAAAGGGTCTCTGCATCCTGCTCGCCGCGGGCAAGCAATCCGGCATGAATGGCTGGATGCAGGGTTTTTACACGCCCATCGAGCATTTCAGGAAAATCGGTGTATTCGCTGACGTCTGTGACCGGGCATTTATTCTTTTTCAGCACAGCGGCCGTATTGCCGGTTGCAAGGATTTCAACGCCTAGTTTATGTAAGGCTTTCCCCACAGCAACGATATTTTTCTTGTCTGATACGCTGATTAAAGCACGTTTGGGAATGAAGGGAATGTTATTTTTTTTTGCCATTAGTCAACACTGCCGTTTCAAAGAATGTGCCAGTATTGTAGGTGATTTGTTTTTTTTGTCTATGTTTTATGGCGTAAGCGGGTGATATTTCCCAGTTAACAACGGTTCTATCCAGCAGTTATCTATTATCTATCGATGCCAGCAAGCGCACTGGCATTAGGGGGGCGCCGAATAAGAGATGAGGGCAATTGCTGGATTTTTATATAACGGGAATAAAAGTCACCAGAGCCCAATCATCCATGATATTTGTGGTTTGATGATTGAAATAACCCTGATAGCTGGTGATTAACTCCTCGACCTGATTTTCAAGGAGACCGGAGACAACCAGTTCGCCTTTTGGTTTCAAGAGTTGATGAAAATTAGCTTTCAGGCTCAATAAGGGAGCCAGTAATATATTGGCTATTAATATATCGCATCGTTTATTGAGATGATCCGGTGATGTAATCGTTAATTGCTGATCCGTCACCGTATTCTCAAGGGCATTGTTTTTAGTCGCTTGCAATGCTTGTGGATCAATATCTACAGCATATGCTCTGGCCGCACCAAGTTTGATAGCGGCCAAAGCCAGAATGCCCGAGCCGCAACCATAGTCAATCAGGGTTTTGCCCTGCAAATCAGCTTGATCCAACCAGCTAAGGCATAAGGAGGTGGTCGGATGGGTGCCGGTACCAAAGGCAAGACCAGGATCCAGTTTCAGATTAACGGCATCTGGTTCAGGCGGCTGGTGCCAACTCGGGCAAATCCACAGGCGCTGACCAAAGCGCTGGGGCTTGAAATCATCCATCCAGGCCCTTTCCCAATCCTTATCCTCTACTGTTTCCAGTTCAAATTGTAGGTTTGAGTCATACTTAGTCAGTACTTCTTTGGCATGCTCAGCAATATCGGCCGCATCAAACAGAGCATTGATGATCACTTCCGGCCATAAAGGGGTGGTGCCGAGTGCCGGCTCCAAAACAGGATCATCGTTTTTATCGGTCAGCATGATGGATAAACAGCCTTCATCCTCAAGGATTTCTGACACTTCTTCAAGTTTATCGTGCGCACAGCCTTCGATTTTTAATTGATACCACACAGCATTAGCCTTTTAACATTTTTTCAAGATAATGAATATTGGTGCCGCCTTGCATAAAGGCTTTGTCACGCAGGATTTTCTGGTGCAGCTCAATATTGGTTTTAATGCCATCGATGATGATCTCATCCAGGGCATTTTGCATCCTTGCAAAGGCTTCTTCGCGTGTTTTGCCATAGCTTATCAGTTTACCAATCATGGAATCATAATGGGGTGGAACAGTATAAGAACTGTATATATGAGAATCAAAACGAATGCCAGGGCCACCGGGTTGATGCAGCAGCTTAATGGTACCAGGGGAGGGCATAAAGGTTTTTGCATCCTCAGCATTGATGCGGCATTCGATGGCATGGCCTTTAATTTCAAGTTCCTCCTGCGTCAGACTTAAAGGCAGGCCACTGGCGATTCTGATTTGCTCTTTGACCAGATCAACACCGGTTATCATTTCCGTGACGGGATGCTCTACCTGAATACGGGTGTTCATCTCGATAAAATAAAAACAGCCGTCTTGATAGAGAAATTCGAAAGTACCTGCGCCGCGATACTGCAGATCCTGACAGGCTTTAACCACCTTTTGGCCAATTTCTTGTCGCAGATCTTCGGAAATGCCGGGGGCAGGTGCTTCTTCAACCACTTTTTGATGCCTGCGCTGCATGGAGCAGTCACGCTCACCGAGGTGAATCGCATGGCCTTTACCGTCGCCCAACACTTGAAATTCAATATGCCTTGGGTTTTCAAGGAATTTTTCCATATAAACCGTAGCATTATTAAAGGCTGCCTTGGCTTCGCTGCGTGTCAGAGCAACCGCATTCAGCAGGTTGGCTTCGCTATGAACCACGCGCATGCCACGACCGCCGCCGCCGCCGGCGGCCTTGATAATCACGGGGTAACCGATTTTTCGACCCAACTCCAGGTTATAAGAATCATCATCGGTGAGCGAGCCATCGGAACCGGGCACACAGGGAACGCCAGCTTTTTTCATTGCAGCAATGGCAGAGACCTTGTCGCCCATCAGTCGAATGGTATCGCCTTTGGGCCCTATAAACTGAAAGCCGCTTTGCTCGACAATGTCGGCAAAATCCGCGTTTTCTGATAAAAAGCCATAGCCGGGGTGAATGGCAACGGCATCAGTAATTTCGGCTGCCGAGATAATGGCTGGAATATTTAAATAACTTTTATTGGCGGGGGCAGGGCCTATGCAGACGGTTTCATCCGCCAGTCTGACATGCAATAAATCTTTATCCACGTCAGAATGAATAGCAACGGTTTGAATACCCAGCTCTTTACAAGCGCGAAGAATGCGCAGGGCGATTTCTCCGCGGTTGGCGATGACGATTTTACTTAACATGGCTCATCTCCCTTATTCTATGATAAACAAGGGTTGGTCAAACTCAACCGGCTCGCCATTGTTTACGAGGATGGCGGTAACGACCCCCGCTCTATCCGCTTCAATTTCATTAAACATTTTCATGGCTTCTATAATACATAAGGTATCACCGACTTTGACTGACTGCCCGACAGTAACAAAAGGCGCAGCCTCAGGAGAGGGAGAAGTGTACATGGTGCCTACCATGGGCGAGCGCAGTTTATGACCGGCCGTTTCCACTGGAGCATTGGTTTTAGTCTCTGTATGGTTGGTTGGGGCCGCTGGTGCTTCCTGCGCCTGGGGAGCAGGCTGCGCCATGGTAACATAGCGGGTTTCCGGCATTGAAACCTGGGGAATATGGCGACTTAAGCGCACTGACTCTTCCCCTTCCTTGATCTCAATTTCAGAAATTCCAGTTTCTTCCAACAGTTCAATTAATTTTCTGATCTTACGAATATCCATGGATTCTTCTCTCTACTTGATGTCTTCGATAATGGTTTGTAAAGCCAAGAGATACCCTTTAACGCCAAGGCCGCAGATAACCCCTTGGGCGATATCTGAGAAATAGGAATGGTGTCTGAAAGGTTCTCTTGAGAAAATATTACTGATATGCACTTCAATGAACGGAATGTTAACCGCTTGCAAGGCATCTCGAAGTGCAATGCTGGTATGTGTATAGGCTGCTGGATTGAAAATAATACGATCTATGTTATCAGTGGCCGCTTGTTGAATGATATCGATGAGCTGATGCTCGCTGTTGCTTTGCTTGCAAACGAGAGAGCAACCTTCTTTTTTTGCCCGGGACAGAAGCATTTTATTTAAATCATCCAGGGAGGTCAGCCCATAGACCATAGGCTCTCGGGAGCCAAGCAGGTTAAGGTTTGGGCCATGTAAAACAAGAATTTTCTTCATTCGATAACATTATGATTCATTTTTAGGTTATTTTGCCCTAAATTTATGAAAAAGTCTAGATCCCCGGATGATCTCCGCATGATCTCCGCAAGTTAGCTTCATTTTGTCCACCAATTTCATGAATTCGTTCAGGCATGTTCTCCGGTGAAGGTTTATGTTATCGTTTTTTATAACAGTTAAGGATAATTCGAGGATAATAATGGCAAAGACTTATGTAACGGATGTGACTTTAAGAGATGCTCATCAATGTTTGATAGCCACTCGCTTGCGCACGGAAGATATGCTGCCTGTTTGCGACAAGATGGACGCGGTCGGCTTTTGGGCCATGGAGGTTTGGGGCGGTGCGACGTTTGATGCCTGTTTGCGTTTTTTAAAAGAAGATCCCTGGGCGAGACTGCGTGCGCTGAGAAATGCATTGCCCAATACTCGCCTCTCCATGCTCTTGCGCGGACAAAATCTTCTGGGCTATCGTAATTATGCCGATGATGTGGTTAAAGCCTTTGTTAATCTGTCAGTGAAAAACGGCGTTGATGTGTTCAGGATTTTTGATGCGCTGAACGATGTCAGAAATTTAAGGGTCGCCATTGATACGGTCAAAAAAAACCGCCGTCATGCGCAGGGAACCATTTGCTATACCACAAGCCCCGTGCACACGATAGAGCGTTTTGTTGACATGGGCAAGGCCTTGGCCGATATGGGTTGTGACAGCATAGCGATCAAGGACATGGCGGGGCTTTTAACGCCAGAAGTGACAGTCAATCTATATAATGCTTTATCTGAAGCGGTTTCATTGCCCATTCATCTGCACAGCCATTCAACTTCCGGTTTGGCCAGTATCTGTCATTATGAGGCAGTTCATGCCGGCTGCAGACATATTGATACGGCCATTTCTTCTTTCTCAGGAGGCGCCTCGCACCCGGCGTCAGAAGCGCTGGTCGCAGCACTAGCCAATACTGACTATGACACAGGACTTGATTTGAACGCGCTGATGGAAATTGGTGATTATTTTAAAGAGGTACGCAAAAAATATCAGCAATTTGAAAGCGAAGCCCAGTCGATTGATCCCAGAGTCCAGGTGTATCAGGTGCCGGGGGGGATGATTTCCAATTTATACAATCAGTTAAAAGAGCAGCAGGCATTGGATAAAATTGACGCGGTACATGAAGAAATTCCAAAGGTTCGCAAGGATTTGGGCTACCCCCCTTTGGTGACCCCTACCTCGCAAGTGGTCGGAACGCAGGCGGTCCTGAATGTATTAACCGGCGAACGTTACAAAACGATTACCAATGAAGTGAAATTATATTGTGAAGGAAAATATGGCAAAGCGCCGGGTAAGATCAGTCCTTCCTTGCGTAAAAAAGCCATAGGCACAAGGGAGGTGATTGATGTACGGCCTGCTGATCTACTGCCCAATGAACTGGCACGATTGCGAAAGACCATTGATGATGTGGCAGACAGTGATGAAGATGTTTTAATCTATGCCATGTTTCCTGAAGTCGGTCGTCAATTTCTTGAACAAAGAAAAAATAACACCCTTATTCCCGAGCCCTTGATAAGCCCTACGGATAATACCCAACAATCAGAATTATCAACGTTTGATATCAGCTTGCATGGGGAAAAATATCAAATCAAAATTGCAGGATTCGGTGACAGCATGCCCGATCAGAAAGCTTGTTATCTGTGGGTTGATGGCGTGCCTGAGGAGGTTATCATACATCAACAGGGCGAATCAGTTGAAACAAGGACCGCCTCAAGTGCAGGAAAGGTTAAAGGGCCTGGGGATATTACTGTAGCCATGCCAGGAACCATCGTCTCGGTCAATGTCACTGAAGGCCAACAGGTTAAAAAGGGCGAGGTCTTGCTGGTGCTGGAGGCGATGAAGATGGAAACTGAAATTCAAGCACCCGCTCCGGGAAAAGTGATGGAGGTGTTATGCCATAAAGGGGACAAAGTCACCCCAGAGCAATTGCTGTTACGTTTGGAGCTTGAATAGAGATTTGAATAAGTTTTGTACGCGCAATTTATTTTCTTTATTTATTAATTTGAAAAAATTTAAAACTATGCTAGCTTGTTCAGGGTTTGGAATGGTTGTTATCAAAGTTTATATATGGATATCAATCTCTTCTGTTTGGATTTGATTAACAACATAAACAATTCGGGACGAATTGTTTGTGCGTTTTATTTGTTAAGGAGTTTTTTTCTATGCACCCTAAATTTTATTTATCTTCTGTAGCCGCCGCACTGGCAGCGACCATGGCCACAGCGCATGCTGCAGAGCCGTTAAATCTTCACAAAGCTGCTTTTGACAAGGTTCAGAAAAGTTTTCAATTGCCTGTTCCTGGCGCATTACAAGCTGCAACCATTTCCGGTGATTCACTGCAATTTATCAGGCAGCGCACTGATAAAAATAACGTAACACATGTTCGTATGCAGCAACATTATTCGGGTTTCCCGGTTTTTGGCGGCTATGCCATTACCCATAGTCAGCATTCAGCAAAAAGTCTGGTTTCAGCAAAATCCGATGTAAAAATGAACGGGACGGTCTATCAGGGTTTACAGACTGAATTGGGTAAAGCGCCTTCTTCACTCGTTCAGAACGGACAAAAAGCACTTGAACATTTTAAGGCAGCCTACGCTGGAAAAGACTTGAGTGAAGCAGAGGTTGCACCCATGGTGTATATTGATGAACATCATAAAGCGCACTGGGCATATAAAGTCAGTATTTTTGTTCGTCATGATGATAAAATCCCTGCGCGCCCCACCGCCATTGTTGATGCTCAAACGTACAAAGCCTTTGTCGAATGGAACGATGTAAAAACGGAAGCCGAAGAGGTTAAAGCCTTAGGCTTCGGTGGCAATGATAAAATAGGCGAATACCAGTTTGGTAAAAATCTTCCCCTGTTGGAAATCACTCGCGACAGCGAGAAAGAAAAATGTTTCATGGAAAATACGGACGTCAAAGTCGTTGACATGAAGCATAAGTATTATTCAGCAAACAAGCCCATGAAATTTGCCTGTGCGACGGACGCACAAAATGACGATGGCTCATTCTGGACCGGCTATGAGGCCGATGGCTATGATGTTGCAAATGGAGCTTCCTCCCCAACCAACGATGCCTTATATGCCGGTTATGTGATTAAGCACATGTATCATGATTGGTATGGCGTTGAAGCCTTGAAAAATAAAGACGGTTCACCCATGCAGCTGGTGATGCGGGTTCATTACGGTTCCAGTTATCAAAATGCTTACTGGGATGGCAAGCAAATGACCTTTGGCGACGGC
>JAGXGR010000075.1 GCA_024636645.1 Legionella sp. | reverse complement strand
GCATACACACAGGCACCTGAAACTCGTCTTGTGATAAAAATTCAGATATATTATCCATTGAAGAATTGTCTTAATAAAGCGGTACTGGTGTATGCTTCGAGACGGCGCGCTGACCTGCCTGCCAATCCACAAAAACTACGATGCGCCTCCTCAGCACGAACGGAAACGAGATAAACTTTGAATATTTTTTCATTAAAGCTTAAGTGTTACGGAAGAAACTGCCCGCCTGCAAATATATTTTTTATTGTTTAATCTGTAGATAATATTTCCATGCATAGTTCCTGAATTAGTCCAATTATGCTTAAGTTGACGCCTGCGCGGGGACGACATTGTCTATATAAAAGTTACACCCCCTTGCCCGTCATTTAGTCATTTACATGCAATCGCTGTGATGTACTCGCCATCTGAATTCAGATAGGTATATACTATCGTCAAAATCACCGCAGAATTTTTCTATGAAAGTCATTGATAACAAGCGCGAGCTCATGGACGAACTGGCTCAAGGCAGTTTTGTCATCACACCGAACAATCGCCTGAGCGCCAGCATGACGGAAGATTATTTTCATTATGCCAACCTGCCAACCGTTGATAAACCGCATTGCCTGCCCTATTTGAGTTTTATCCATTATCTTTATCAACAGTGGTTAATCAATGAGAGTAGCCTCGGTGCTCCCAGATTGCTTCATGGTCACCAGAGCCGTTATTTATGGCAAAAGATTCTAAGATCTCAGGAGCATCTAACCTATAGTAAAGGCCTGCTTAACGCCGTGATAGAGGCTTGGAGCCGTTGTGTTCAATGGCATATTTCACCCCATGATCCTGCCTTCAATCATTCGTTACAGTGCCAGCAGTTTCAGCAATGGTGGCAGCTTTTTAATCAACAGTTAGCGGGTTTGAATGCCATCACTGAAGAGCAACTGAGTGATTATTTGATAACAAGCCAGACATCACTGCTTGAACAAAAAATGATTTGGGCATCTTTTGATGATTTCACCCCACAACAGCGCCGTCTGCAGCACTGTTTGGCCGAGCAGGGTGTAGCACAATATACTTATGATCTGTCCAGCAAGTCCACAAACAGTTTTCAGTTTGCAGCCCACGATCATGAAAACGAGTTTCAGCAATTGATTCAATGGCTGCATGAGAGGATGAAGGCGGGTGATCAGAAAATTGGCGTTGTGGTTCCCGATCTGCAACAACGTTCTCATACCCTGGGCAGACAACTGAAACGTTTTTTATCCCCCGAGCTGTTTAACCTTTCTCTGGGTAAACCGCTTCAAGATTACCCTTTAATTGCCCATGGCTTGAGCTGGCTTGGCTTAAGCACGGATCAGATAACCCATGAACAAGCACGTTTAATTCTATATTCACCCTATTTAAAAGGTGCAAAACAAGAATTGCATCAACGCGTGCAGATCATAGAAGACAGCCCCCTTCTTCAAGAAAAATCTCTTCCTTTGAGTCAGTGGATTCATCATATAAACAGTAAAGCGCCTCAGCTGGCGGATTGTCTGAAACAGCTCTCCCCCTATCCTGAGAGCGCCAGTCCGCAACAGTGGGTTGAATTTTTTCATCAACGCCTGCAAACTTTGGGTTACCCTGGAGACTATGGTCTGAATTCAGAAAATTATCAGTGTTTTCACCGTTTCACCGAATTATTCAATCATTTCAGGCAAATCAACTTTATAACCGAGAAATTATCGGCCCATGAAGCGATAAATCACTTCACTGATCTGGTAGGGCAAACCATCTTTCAAGCGCAATCGACCTCTAAAAAACCTGTGCAGATATCAGGCCTTTTGGAGGCTTCCGGCTGTGAGTTTGACAGTTTATGGATCATGGGTTTAACAGACCAGTGTTTGCCGCAAAAAACGCAACTGTCCTCTTTTATCCCCCACACATTGCAACGCGAACACCACATGCCTCACAGCTCACCAGAACGTGAACTGCAGTTTGCCCAAAAAAATATCCAACGATTCAAACAGGCCAGCGCCTATAATCTGTTCAGCTACCCAAAAATGTCCGGAGATACCCCCAATCTGGTATCGCCATTGATCAGTGATTTACCAAAATATCTTCCTCCTGAGGTGCTGCCTGATACCACCCATGGTCTTGCACTGGAGAGCATGGAAGAAGATTATCTTATTCCCTTATTGGCCGATGAGCAGACGGTGGGCGGTACTGCCTTGCTTGCAAACCAGGCCAAATGCCCCTTTCGTGCTTTTGCAGCGCACCGCTTACATGCAAAAGCCACAAACGGTTTGACAGAAGGGTTTGACTCGCGCGAACGCGGTCAAATCATTCACAAAGTAATGGAACTCATCTGGCGGCAACTGGGCAGTCAGCAACAGCTGTTATCTATGAAAACCAATGTGCTGGATGACTGTATCGAATCAGCCATCAGTACCGCGTTAAGCCCTTTTATGATCAATAAAAATCAGAACATACCTGAGCTGTTTAAACAGGTTGAAGTGCAGCGACTGAAACGCCTGGTACACAGTTGCCTTGAATGGGAAAAACAACGCCCCCCCTTTGAGGTGGAAGCCCTTGAAGAAGAATATAACATCTCTCTTTCCCAGCTGAATTTCAAAATTCGTGTAGATAGACTCGATAAAGTTGATCAAAATAAGCAATGGGTTATTGATTATAAAAGCAGCATCCCATCCAGCAGGCCCTGGAATGAAGATCGCCCCAAAGAACCGCAATTGCTTTTATATGCGCTGCTCAATGAAAGCATTAACACGCTGATGTTTATTCAGCTCAAAGCAGGCCAGATTGAAAGTAAAAGTTTCAGCGAAGATAAGCTGGACATCAAAGGGAACAGCAGTTTAAAGAAAGGAGAGCGCTGGGATGAATATAAACAACATTGGCGCCAGCAACTTGAACTGCTCGCAAAAGAATTTTCAGAGGGTCATTGTCCACCGCAACCGTTGAACCTGACCATCTGTGAACAATGCGACTTTCAAAGTCTGTGTCGATTTTCAGAGGGCAAGTAATGAAACATTTAATTCTCGGCTACGGTTATTGCGGTTTTTATCTGGCCAGAAAATACCTCGAGCAACACCAGCAAGTGGCTGGGGTTGCGCGTGAACCAAAGGAGGAATACAAGCTTCCAGGACTCCAGCTGATAGCCAAAGACATCCGCAAGGGGCTTCAAATGGATTTATCTGATACGGTTTTATATTATCTCATCCCACCGCCCTCTGAGGGACAGCAAGACAGCACATTACGCGCATTTCTCCAAACAAACCCCAAACCCAAAAAAGTCATCTATTTTGGCTCCAGCGGGGTTTACGGTCAGCACCAGGGAGCGTGGGTGGATGAAAATTCCAGCTGTCATATCAGCCATGATCGGCAATTACGTCGACTGGACGCCGAACAACAATGGCAGAATTTTTGTTCGTCACAGGATATTCCCTGTACTCTATTGAGGGTAGCAGGCATCTATGGACCCAAGCGATTACCCATAGAAGCCGCAAAACGTGGACTTGCCGTCATTGAGCCAAAGGCTGCGCCTTTTACCAATCATATTTATGTAAAAGACTTGATTGACATCGCCATCCATCTGGCTCATCTGGAATCGGAAACAGGTCTTTTCAATGTGGCTGATGGCCAACCGGCTCCTATGGGCAGCCTTCAACGCCTAGTGACAGAACAACTTCAACTCCCCCCACCGCCCTCTCAAAGCTACCAACAAGCCTTGCAGTCTGCCAGCCCAATGAAACGTGAATTTTTGCAGGCTTCAAAACGCTTGAGTATTAAAGCTTTGCAAACTACACTGGATAGATCATTTAATTTTACATCCATGAAAAAAGCTATCAAGGAAAGTCTTGATGAACAAGGAGAGCTAAAATGAATCTGTTAATCGCCGGCGCTTCAGGATTTATCGGCCAGGAATTAACCGCGGCTTTAAAAAATAAACATCATGTCACAGCAGTTGGCCGCGATCTGTCCCGCCTTAAGGCAACATTTTCATCAGGTGTTGAATTTTGCACCTGGGATCATTTAAATGAACTGGATGCTAACTCCTATGACGCCATCATTAACCTGTGCGGCACTAATATTTCCGCACAACGATGGTCCATTGAGGTCAAAAGAAAAATCATAGATTCTCGTGTTGATACCACACAATCTTTGATTAACTGGGCCATCAATCAGCAAGCGCAGCCGCATTTTTATTGTGCTAATGCGGTGGGTATCTATGGCATGCAAAAAGATGGCGACAAAGAGGTTTTTACCGAAGACAGTCTCATAGAGTTTGACAAACCACGAGACTTTCTCAATGAGGTCGGTGCGCGTTGGCAACAAGCCACCCAAGAGGCGCTTGACCATGGTATGAAAGTCACTATCACCCGCTTTGGGGTGGTTTTGAAAAAAGGACAGGGCATGTTGAAAAAACTGTCGCCCAGTTATTATTTAGGCTTAGGATCCGTGGTTGGCAGCGGTGAGCAAGTGATTTCATGGATTCATATTGACGATCTGGTGGGTGCCTATATTTTTTTACTGAATCATCCGGAACTGACCGGCGCCTTTAATCTGACCTCCCCCCACCCTGTTGAACAAAAAGAATTTGCCAATACCTTGTCAAAAGCAATGAACAGACCGCGACTTTTAAAAACACCGGCCTTTGTCATTCGTCTGCTGTTTGGCGAAATGGGCGATTGTTTAATTAATCACGGTCAAAGGGTCGCGGCAAAACGGATTTTGGAAGCTGGATTTCAATTTAAGTACCCACTTTTGGAACAGGCACTCAATCATGAATACAAATAAGCGGAAATTTTCCGATAAAAAACACATTAAATTGCGTAAATTATCTATTTGAGATATTTTAAAACTTAAAACGTAAAACTTAAAATATAAATAATTCATGGAGTGGGAATGTTTCTCAATAAACCAATAATACAATTATTCCTGACCGGCTCACTCATTTACATGTTAGTAGGTTGCTACCATCCCCCCTATAATAATTTCCAGCCAGATAACAGAACCCTGCGTCGGACGGCGGTTGGCGCAGGTGTAGGCGCTGCAGTGGGCGCGGCAGTGGGTACTGCCACCGGAAACACCGTCGCAGGATTAGCCGTAGGTGGTCTGGCAGGATCCATCTATGGTCTTTATAGAAGTACGCTTAAAGAATTAATTAACGAATTACACGCTCAAGACATCCAGTTTGTTCAATATGGCGACACCAATACGCTTATCGTGCCCACAGACAAGTACTTCATATTTGACAGCGCCCGCCTGGACAACCTTTGCTATGCTGGCTTATATAACATCGTAAGATTATTGCAGCATTATAAACATTGCACGATATATGTGGCCGGCTTCACGGATGATGTGGGCTCTCGCAAGCACAAGAAAAAACTGTCTCAAGCGCAGGCTGAAGCCATGTTGACCTATCTTTGGGCTAATGATGTCGATGCAAAACTATTATACGCGGAAGGCTATGGTGATTTACATCCGATATCTGATAATGATTTGATCCATGGCAGCGCCCAGAATCGCCGTCTGGAAATTCAGTGGATTAATGAATGCCATGTGATGGCCAAGTCTAAACCCAAACCCTTCGTTGGCTTAATGAAATAGTTTTGTTAATATGACTTTTTACCCTGTATAAGAACTCACAATGCATTCGAGGTTTATTGGCGGCATCCTTTTAATTGCGGGAACCTCTATTGGAGGCGGCATGCTTGCGCTGCCAGTAGCAAATGCCGCTGTCGGCTTCTGGCAGTCTTCCATTTTTCTGTTTCTCTGCTGGGCATTGATGACCGCTGGTGCTTTTTTTATACTCGAAGCGAATCTGTATTTGCCGCCAGGCAAACATATGGTTTCCATGGCCTCCGAAACCCTGGGCAAGCCGGGCCTGCTGGTGGCCTGGATGAGCTATCTCTTCCTTTTGTATACCTTATTGTCAGCTTATATTTCAGGCGGCTCAGACGTCACCAGAAGCCTTGTGCATCATTTGGGAATAGATCTGTATGATTGGCAATCCAGTACTTTGTTTACGATTTTATTTGGTTTAGTTGTCTATGGTGGCATTCGGTATGTCGACTATACCAACAGGGTATTGATGTTTGGTAAATTGGCTGTATACGTCCTTTTGGTCATTCTGATAGCACCGCATATCAAACTCAGTAACCTGGAGCATGGTGAATTCCGATACATTGGCGGCACCATCATGATAATAATCACCTCTTTTGGTTTTGCCATTATTGTACCTAATTTGCGCGATTACTTTAATGATGATGTTAAAACCTTAAAAAAAGTCATTTTTATTGGTTCCCTGATACCTTTAATTTCTTACCTTGCCTGGGATGCAGTGATCATCGGCTCGTTGCCTTCCCGAGGGGAGCACAGCCTTGAATCCTTAATGTATGATACCCATACCACCAGCTCCCTGGCTGCCATGTTATCTACCACAATACAAAACGATGTCATCACCGCTTTGTTTAACTTTTTCACCTCCATTTGTATGTTGACGGCATTCCTTGGGGTGGCGCTCTGCTTATACAGCTTTCTGGCAGATGGGTTAAATCTCCGTCAGCGCGGCGGCCATGGCATGGCTTTATTCGCACTCACTTTTCTTCCCTCATTACTGATTGTTATATTTTATCCCGGCGCATACATCCATGCTTTAAGTTATGCCGGCGTTTTTTGTGTGATTTTACTGTTACTGCTCCCCGCTTTGATGTGCTATGCCGGTAGGAAAAAATTCACTGCAGCGTTTGAAGTTCCGGGGGGTAAACTACTCCAGGGAACGGTTATCCTGGTTTCAGTTGCCTTGCTGGTACATGCATTATGGAGGGGGTTGAGTTAACCCGGCAGCGAATGTCTAGTCACGCCAAGCAAAACCGAGCAGCAAGGTTGGGCGATCACCTAACGTCACTTACTAGCAGAGACTTGATCCTGATCCCATGGATAGAAATAAATGTCCAAATGACCATCGTATTCCCGGATTACGGCTCCGCCTCCATCCGGGCTACGAATCGCACGTAGCCCGTTAAGGAGCGAAGCGTATTACGGGATCAAGCCCTCAGATTACATCTAAAAACAACCACTGCATTCCCGGATTACGGCTCCGCCTCCATCCGGGCTACAAATGACTCCGTTCGAGTAGGCCAAGGGAATCTCACCCTTAGCCTCTCACAGACCCGTACGTGAACCTCTCGATTCATACGGTTCCTATTGTTCAGATATACTTTGAAACCCTTTAGCCCAGTGCACAAAGATATGACAGTCCTTTCTT
>JAGXGR010000074.1 GCA_024636645.1 Legionella sp. | reverse complement strand
CCCTGGGTTTTTGCCTTGGCGGCACGTTGTTGACCTGCTTGTTGGCTTACAATAAAGCCAGAAACAATAACAGTGTTAAAACAGCTACCTTTCTCGCCTCGATGATCGATTTCAGTGATCCTGGAGATATTGCTGTGTTTATTGATGAGCAACAAATCAAAAAAATTGAAGCCATGATGCTTGAGAAAGGGTATCTTGCAGGGCAGTTTATGGCCTCCAGTTTTAATTCTTTGCGTGCCAACGATCTGGTCTGGTCTTTTTTCATAAAAAACTATCTGCAAGGCAAGCAGCCCGTGCCATTTGATCTCTTATACTGGAACGCAGACAGCACCAACATGCCAGCGACCATGCATTCTCAGTATTTACGCTGGATGTATTTACATAATTATTTAATCAAACCCGGTAAAATTCGCTTGAATAAGCAGCCCATTGATATCAGCAAAATAGACACGCCGGTATTTTTTGTTGCCACAGAAAAAGACCATATCGCTCCCTGGACCTCGGTTTATCAAGGCTTTAAGCACATGAATGGCCCCAAACGATTTATATTAGGCGGCTCAGGACATATTGCCGGTATTATCAATCCACCTGCCGCAAAGAAATACAAGTATTATTCCAATGCACAGGCAGCAGATACGCCCCAAGCCTGGCTTGAACAAGCCAGCCAACATCAGGGTTCATGGTGGCCGGAATGGCTGAGCTGGCTTAAAAATCATTCCGGACGTCTGAAAACCGCACCGGATATATCAACCCTGCCTTATCAAGCCCTTATGGATGCGCCGGGTGAGTATGTTTTGAAAAAATCATAAGGCATATAAACTGGTACTCTTTCCATTTGGTTTTAACCGGTTGATCCGAGCCGCGACCTTACGTAGGTTGGGCCTTGGCCCAACAAATTAATTCATTTCTCAACAATATTTGCATGGTGGAAGTGTTGGGCCAAGGCCCAACCTACGTAAGATCGCGGCTCGGATCAACCGGACAAAATTAAAAGGAAAGGGTGCTGGATGCGCTCCCTTTTCTCAACACAAGGCTCTTATGGTTTCGACCAGTTCGCGGTTTTTACCCAGATCAGAATGCCCCAGGGTAGCAGAAGAGGTCACATCACCATTGGCTTTAATACATAGCCAGTCCACAAAATTAAATACCGTGGTTTGGCGATAGGCGATTAAATGAGAATCATCGACATGAGTGACAGTCAGGTTTTTGAATGTCTCGAATAGGCATTGTGCCCTCTGCTTTGGAGCACCTGGTTCTAATGGTTTGATGTAATGAGGATCTGAAGAATCGACCAGAGAGCTGACCCAATTGGGTTTTTTGGCATCCAGCTTTGCTTCACACAATCCACCGGGCATGGGCCTGAAATTAATTTGAGGAAAAAAATGCATCACGGCGATGATAACAACCAGCAAAACAATTAGAAAATAAAGAATTTTCATCAATACCAGCCAATGGGTTATGTTTGCATCCAGCTATTCTAGCAGCAATCAACTTGCCTGGATAGCGCAACTGTTATAAAGTGTCAATTCTATGCTCATTATACCCAAACACATGAAAGCCCTGGCTCTGGCATTGATTTTAATGGTTTTTATTATCTGCGCCTGGTTCTTTCAACAGAATATGCAAATCCTTATTGCATCCATTAAAGGACTGGGCATACTGGCACCCTTAATTTTTATCATCATCTATTGTCTGGCAACGGTATTGCTGCTACCCACCATGGTATTGACCCTGGCCGGCGGTGCCATTTTCGGACCCTTTGCAGGAACACTCTTGAACCTGGTTGGTGCGACACTGGGTGCGAGCAGCGCGTTTATTATTAGCCGGTACCTGGCCTTTAACTGGTTTGAGCAGCGTAGAGGGGTGCGATTAAACAAACTGATTGCTGGCGTTGAACAGCGCGGCTGGCAATTTGTAGCCCTTTTACGCCTGATTCCGATAATTCCCTTTAATCTGGTCAACTATGGGCTGGGCATCACCGGCATCGGATTCAAACTCTACGTTTTAACCACTTTTATTTTTCTTATCCCCGCCGAAATTATTTATACGTATTGCGGCCATGCGGGCGTTGCCGTATTGTCTAACCCGGATGCATTTTACAAAAATTCCGGTATCGTAGGCATTGTGGTGCTGACACTGGCTTTTTCAGTTTTCAAGTATATTAAAAAACGGCAGTTCATGTTAAAGCAGCAGGCTATCAAAGAAAATCAGCCATTAAAGCCCTCAGCAGGGGATGCTCAGGATTAAAACCGAGGTTATCAACAGACAAAACAGGCTGAATGCCCTGGAGCGAATTCGTAATAAACACCGCGTCAGCCTTTTGTAAGTCCAGCCGGGTAATGACCGTCTCTGTGCAGGGAATAGCATGTTCCAGACAGAAATTAATTAAACGCTGTCTTGTGATACCCGGCAAAACACCTTCTGATAAAGGCGGCGTCAACAGGCTTTCTTCTCGAATGATGAACAGATTAGCGCAACTGGTTTCTGTCGCCTGATGTCGGGTATTATAAAACAACACCTCATCAAATCCCTCGGCTTTTGCCTGCCTTCTTGCAAGAATCGCTTCAAGATAATTTACAGATTTAATACCATACAAAGGATTATCAGAATCACGCAACCAGGGGGCTGTAAAGAGCCTTAAAGGCTTGGTTTGCCTTAAAACATTAAACGATTGTAAAAGCAGCTGACTGTTCTTGCCTTCTGCTGTCAATCCTCGAGCGGCAATGCCGCCTGTAAGGATTATCTTAAGCCCGCCGTCTTCCAGCTTATCCTGCGCGATACGCTGATTTAAAATGGTTTCCCATTGCAACAGCGCCATGGAAAAATCAAAACCCAGAAAGGCTGCGGACTGACTTAATCGCTGCCAGTGAAGCTCAGCAAAACAAGGGGTGAAGTCTGCAACCCGAAGGGTTTCAAACAAGCCCTCGCCAAGATAAATGCGATCATGGATTGAAGGGCCATTCTCTTCGGCATAAACGGGTTCAGGCATTGCTTGCTTTTTTCCTGTTAATCAAATGAATCATCAAGCTCGGCACGCAGCCGTCTTTCCTCCAGAAGTGACTCCAATCTTCTGCGGGCATCCTGTTTAGGGAAAATTTCAACCACGGTATTTGTGTCCACGGTTGGATCTACAAATTCATCTTCTTCCATGTCCAGTAATTCATCATCCTCTTCGTAAAAATCACTCATTCTGTCTCTCTGGTTAATGTTTAATTATTTTTTCAGGGTGACTCAACCCCTTTCCACGTTAAGATATGAAATTTGATTATATGATTCGCCGAGCACTATATACAACATTTTAAATCCAATGAAAAGTAATTTTTATATCTTTCATCAAGTGCTGCGTTTTACTTGAACTATGCTGAAATAATAAGTCATAATCAATGATTGCCCTATTCAAGAATAGAACCCATGGTAGAAAATCGCTTTAAAAATGCCCTTAGAAAAAGCTACAAGCAAGTGCGTACGCATTTGCCAAACGTTTATCAACAAGCGGCTTCCAATAAAGTCTGCCAGCAAATCACCTCTATTCACCAATACCGTTACGCTAAAACGATCGCGCTTTATCATGCCGTGAATGGCGAAATTGATTTAAGCGGCTTATGGAAATCAGCGCCCTTTCAAGGAAAGTTCTGTTATTTTCCTCTTTTGAATGATGACAAAACCCTGTCATTTTTACCAGCGACGCCTGTCACGCCTTTTAAAAAAAATAAATACAATATTCCTGAACCCGATGTCAGCCGTGAACTGGCGATTCCGGCAAGCGAGCTGGATTTGATTTTTATGCCTTTGGTGGCTTTTGATATCATGGGGACTCGTTTAGGTATGGGCGCCGGGTATTACGACAGAACGCTCGAGGGTGAAAATCATCCTTTACTGATAGGCGTGGCTTATGATTTCCAACGCAGTGATTTTCTGCAACCTCAACCCTGGGATGTGCCGCTGACCGCCATCATCACCCCAAAACATCAATATTGGACTAAACCATGACAAAATACTGGCTGATGAAATCCGAACCCTCCTGCTTTAGTATCGACGACCTGCGCCAGGCACCCCATCACAAAACCCATTGGGATGGGGTGAGAAACTATCAGGCGCGTAATTTTATGCAAAAAGACATGCAAATCGGTGATCAAATCTTTTTTTACCATTCAAACTGCAAACCGCCCGGCATTGTCGGCATTGCCGAAGTCTGCAGTGAAGCCTATCCCGATCATACGGCCTTTGATCCTGAAAGCGATCATCCAGATCCATCCAGCACAGCCGATAAGCCTCGCTGGTTTATGGTGGATGTTTGCTTTAAAGAAAAGTTCGATGACATGATTCCGCTTGATGAATTAAAACAACATGAGGAACTGTCTGATATGCCCCTATTACGCAAAGGCAACCGTTTATCGGTCATGCCTGTCAGTGCCAAGGCCTGGTCCTTTATCAATAATCAGTTACGATAAGGCGTCCTCACCTACCTCACCGGTACGGATTCTGATGACCTGCTGCATATCATAAACGAATATTTTGCCGTCACCGATTTTGCCAGTGTAGGCTGATTTGCAAATGGCATCGATTGCGGTTTCCACCATATCATCGGGCAGTGCCAGTTCTATTTTGATTTTTGGCAAAAAATCGACAACATATTCGGCACCCCGGTACAACTCGGTATGCCCTTTCTGGCGGCCAAAACCGCGTGTTTCGGAGATGGTGATCCCCGGCACATTGATTTCCATCAACGCTTCATGCACATCATCCAATTTAAATGGCTTGATAATGGCTACCAACATTTTCATTTGCAATCCTTAAAGTCATTTTTTCTGCGCTTTTATAAAAAAAATAAAGTATCTATTCACCACATTTTTTATAATCCTGGCGAAAAGTCAGATTTGAGCGCAGGTTGAATAGTTACGAAATAAATTACCATAAAACCGTATCTTTGTTACACTTATATTAATATTAAAAAAGGAGTTAATCATGCTTGATCCCAAACAATTTGATGAGATAGCTAAAAAATTATTTTCCGCTTTGCCTGAAAGCATGCAGAATTTTGAAAGGGAAATTGAAAAAAAATTCAAAGACATTCTGCAATCGGCCTTTGCCCGACTGGATCTGGTGACGCGTGAAGAGTTTGATGTACAAACCAAAGTGCTGGCTCGTACACGCGACAAACTGGATTCATTACAAATGCAGGTTGATGCCATGATAAAACTGCAAGAAATAGAAAAAGAAAAAGAATAGAAATTTATAGCAATTAAAGGAATCCAACCCCATGAACCTCGCATTCAGCAAGACGCGAAGTGCTGTCGGCATTTTTGCGCAATCCGTTTCCGTTGAAGTCCATATTTCCAATGGCCTGCCGAATTTTACTATTGTTGGTTTGGCTGAAACGGCCGTGAAAGAAAGTAAAGACCGTGTACGCTCAGCAATTATCAATAGCCAGTTTGAGTTTCCCTTTCAGCGAATCACGGTCAGCCTGGCCCCGGCAAACCTACCCAAAGCCGGCAGTGGTTTTGATCTGCCGATTGCCATTGGCATTCTGGCCGCATCAGGACAAATTCCGGACTCGAAATTAAGAGATCATGAATTCATTGGCGAATTGGCCTTAAGCGGCAATTTAAGAGGCGTCACCGCTATCATTCCGGTCGTTTTAGCAGCGCATAAGGATCAACAGAACTTGATCATAGCCCAGGACAATGCCAAAGAAGCCTCGCTTGCTGGTCATCAAGGCATATTCTCCGCGCATAATCTCAGGGAAGTCTGCTCCTACCTCTGCCAGGATACGCCCTTGCAAAACCTGCCGCCCCGGCCTGAGATAGAACGAGCACAACAAAACATCGACTGGTCTGATGTCAAAGGCCAGCACCATGCCAAACAGGCGATGGAAATTGCAGCCAGCGGCGGGCATAGCATCCTTCTCAGCGGCGCACCTGGCAGCGGCAAAACCATGCTGGCCAAACGCTTTGCCACCCTGCTTCCCAATCTCTCAGAAACCCAGGCCCTGGAATGTGCGGCCATCAGTTCCGTTCGCGGCAAATTGCCTGATTTTAATCACTGGCGCTCACCGCCTTTTCGCTCACCACACCACACCGCATCCCCGGTGGCTTTGGTCGGCGGCGGTAATCCGCCTAAGCCTGGCGAAATTTCCTTAGCGCATCATGGGGTATTATTTCTCGATGAGTTACCTGAATTTAACCGCCATGTGCTCGAGAGCTTGAGAGAGCCTTTGGAATCGGGAAATATATGTATTTCGCGCGCGGCCATTCAAACGGAATTCCCGGCAAGTTTCCAACTGCTTGCGGCCATGAATCCCTGCCCCTGTGGCCAATGGGGAAACACCCAGGCCAATTGCCTGTGCACCCCGGAGCGCATCAACCGCTATCTTGGCAAGCTCTCAGCTCCCTTATTAGACCGGATTGACATGCAAATCAATGTCCATGCCTTGTCCAGAGAGGAACTGGTCAAACCCAATGAAGCCACCGAATTACAAAGCCCCGTGCTCAGGAAAAAAATCGCCGCTATCAGAGAGGTTCAGTTTCAAAGGCAAGATTGTTTGAATGCCCATCTCAGCGCCAAGGCCTGTGAGCAAATGTCACAACTGGGAGAAGCGGAACAGAATTTCCTCAGCAAAGCCATGGACAAGCTGAAATTATCCGCACGCGGCTACCATCGTTTATTAAAAGTCGCCCGAACCATTGCAGATATCAACCAGAGCGAAAAAGTAGGCCTACCACACCTGCAACAGGCCTTGTCTTTCAAGCAGACAATTAAAAAGGCAGGCACTTAACCAACCAGGCAGGATCAACTCCCAAGTATCACCATCGCTCCCGTAATACGCTTCGCTCCTTACGGGCTACCATGCCGCCGTAGGGAGCGAAGCGTATTACGGGAGGATCACCCCCGACGCGAGATACACCACCGTTCGAGTAGGCCAAGGGAATCTCACCCTTAGCCTCTCACAGACCCGTACGTGAACCTCTCGATTCATACGGTTCCTATTGTTCAGATATACTTTGAAACCCTTTAGCCCAGTGCACAAAGATATGACAGTCCTTTCTT
>JAGXGR010000073.1 GCA_024636645.1 Legionella sp. | reverse complement strand
TGACGAAGCACTAGTCTTTTTTTGCCACTTTAATCATTTTAACGCTTTTTACGGTTTTCTCACCGACTTTCAAGATTTCAATTCTGAAATGATGGATAGCCAAACAACAATCCGCTGGCGGTATATAGCCTAGATATTCAATAATTAAACCGCTTAAAGTTCGCGGACCCAATGCAGGCAATTGCCAGTTCATTGCGCGTTGTAACTGACGAATCGTAATACTGGCATCAATCAGCACAGAGCCATCTTCTTGCGGAATAATATCCTGACTAAGAGCGGCCATATCTGTGGTAAATTCGCCAACCACTTCTTCAAGAATATCTTCCATGGTGACCAGCCCTTGAATATCACCATATTCATCCACGACAAAGCAACTGCGTCGTTTCATCTTCTGGAAATTCAATATCTGAACATTCAGACTGGTGCCCTCAGGAATAAAATAAGGGGCTTCGGCAATAGCTTGTAAGCTGTCTATATCCAGCGCCTCATCCAGGAGCAAATGCAATACGCTTCTAAGATGAATCATACCGACGATATTTTCAATGCTGTCCCGGTATAAAGGCAGGCGTGTATGCTGAGCTGTTTCCAGCTGTTCCAGCAATTGATGCCAGGGCTGCTCCAAATCAATGCCCACGATATCTGACTTTGGTACCATAATATCTTCTACTGTGGCCTGCTCCAAATCCATCAGGCTCAAAATCATGCTTTTATGCTCAACGGGCAAATAAGTTCCTGCCTCGTGAACCACCGAACGCAGCTCCTCTCCACTTAATGTTTCCACATGCGCACGATGCACAGACAAGCCAAACATACGCATTATCGAGTTGGCTATCCACGAGATAAGCCGCACGATGGGTGCAAAAACAAATTGCAAAATACTTAAGGGCAAAGAGGCTTTAAAGGCCACTTGTTGAGGATAGAGAGCGGCCAGGGTTTTGGGTGTCATTTCAGAAAAAATCAGAATAACCATGGTCAAAAGGATGGTTCCAATCACAACACCGGTATCGCCATACAGCCGCTGTCCAATCAAGGTAGTAATTGTAGATGCAATAATATTAGCCAGGGTGTTGCCAATTAAAATCACCCCCAACAAACGATCAGGACGAGCAAGCAGGGAATTCACTCTGATTGCTGATTTATTGTGTTTTTTGACCAGATGTTTTAAACGATAGCGGTTCAAAGACATCATGCCTATTTCAGAACCGGAAAAAAAAGCGGACACTATGATTAAAAAGAAGAGAATGATCAGTAAGGTACTGAGCGACAAATTCACTTGATTTCCTTTTGTTTAAGTCAACATATCAAAGCCGTATCAGCAGGCCGTATGAGACATAGCCTGCTTCACCCAACTGAGATTCATTTTTTAGATATTGTTTAACCAAAAATTGTTTAGCTAGAATAACGACCTGCACCTTTTTTTTCAATCACAAAATGCAAACCCGTCTTTGGCAGACGAATAAAATAAAGGGGGTTTTTATTTTCTGTTTTGAAATCAATGCGCAACATAAGAATGTCTTTCGCAGCCTAAATTTCCACACAATGTATTGAAATGGGTATATACTAATAATAATTAAACAAAAAAAGCCATTATTCTATGTCATCATTAGAACAGTTACCAAAGCATGATTTATTTTTTCTGCACGCCATAGAGGTGAATGAAGTCATTTTCCTCGTGCTTAGCATCGCTTTTGTTCTCTTTCTTATAACCGTTTATATCTATGACCGAAAGCAAAAACGGCACACCATATTACGAAACTATCCTATAGTTGGCCATTTTCGCTATTTTTTTGAATACCTGGGTGAATTTTTCCGCCAATATTTCTTTGCAAGTGAACGAGAAGAATTGCCTTTTAATCGTGCTGAGCGCTCCTGGATTTACCGTGCCGCCAAAAATGTGGATACCACCATTGGTTTTGGTTCTACCCGCCCGTTACATGAAACGGGGGCTGTTTATTTCGTCAGTGCGCCTTTCCCCACCTTAGGAACAGATACCGCAAAAATAAAACCGTTAACGATTGGGCCTTATTCTCAGAAACCCTATACCACTGACCATATTTTTCACATCTCGGCCATGAGTTACGGTTCCATTTCAAAACCGGCCATACAGGCGCTTGCCAAGGGCGCTAAAAAGGCCGGCTGCTGGCTGAATACAGGTGAAGGCGGACTATCTCCTTACCATCTTGAATCGGGATGCGATATTGTAATGCAAATTGGTACAGCCAAATACGGCGTTCGCGACAACGAAGGCAATTTGTCTCCTGGTCGTTTAAAAGAATTGGCGTCCATGGATGCTATTAAGATGTTTGAAATAAAACTCAGTCAAGGAGCTAAACCCGGGAAAGGAGGTATTTTGCCTGCTGTAAAAGTAACAGAAGAAGTCGCCATGATACGAGGCATACCCGCCTTTCATGACTCCATCAGTCCTAATCGCCACATAGATATCGCCAATGTCAGTGAGCTTCTTGACAGAATAAAATTCATCCGAGATATTACAGGCAAGCCTGTGGGTTGCAAGTTTGTTCTTGGGAGTTATGAGTGGCTTGATGAATTATGCCAATCGATTCACAAGCGAGGCATCCAATGCGCTCCGGATTTTATTACTCTGGATAGCGCTGACGGGGGCACAGGCGCCTCACCTCAAGGACTGATGGATTATATGGGTATTCCCATTGATGAATCCTTACCCAAACTGATTGATATATTAAATAAATACAATTTACGCGATCGAATAAAAGTCATTGCCAGCGGTAAATTAATTACCCCGGCAAAAGTGGCCTGGGCTTTATGCGCTGGTGCTGACTTTATCAATTCTGCCCGCGGTTTTATGATGGCTCTGGGATGTATTCAAGCCATGAAGTGCCATAAAAATACCTGTCCGACTGGAATCACCACACATGATGCGCACCTCCAACGTGGCCTGGTGGTTGAAGACAAAGCCGAGCGGGTCTATCACTATGCCAATAACATGGATCATGAAATTGCTATCATCTGCCATGCCTGCGGTGTTTCAGAACCCAGAGAATTACAACGAAGGCATGCGCGCATTGTAAGAGAAGATGGTTTTTCAGTCTCTATTGCGGAAATTTTCCCCGATCAAAAGCCTTTAAAAAAATACCAGTGATCATTTTAAATAGATTGGCCTGATGTCTATTAATAGAACAATTTCTCGGATATTTTATAAAATTTAATAAAAAAGATAAAAAACTATTGAGTCAATGCACCTTTCTGCGTTATGTTGAAAATAACTCGTTATTAAAAATGAGTTTCTGTCATTTACGGACAAATGATAAGTATGACTTTAAGGAGGAGTGATGGCTAAAGGTGAAGTGAAGTGGTTCAATAATGCCAAGGGTTGGGGGTTTATTGTTCCTGAAGGTGGCGGCGATGATATATTCGTGCATTTTTCTTCAATCAATGGTGCAGGATACAAAACATTGGCACCCGGACAATTCGTGACTTACGATGTCGAAAATGGCGATAGAGGCCTGCATGCTTCCAATGTCGTTGCACTTGACGAAGTCATGGAAGAAGAAATGGCATAAGCCTTGTTTTAGAACGCCATTATCAAGCTGCCAGGCCAAGGTCATGTAGGTTGGTTATAAGCCTTTCGGCACGCATAAAATCAATTGGCCAAGGCTGGCATATGGCTTTAAACAAAGATCGCACTACACCGCGCTGTTTGTTTTCATATCAATAACTCATAAAATTAACACATCCTGTTAATCATGAGGTATTATAGCTGCTGATGAATAAAGGCAGTATGAGGATATGAAAAACGGTTTTCTTTTGATCAATCTGGGGACCCCGGAAAAACCCGACACCCACGCTGTCAGGCGCTATTTAATAGAATTTTTATCTGACAAACGGGTTATCGATCTCCCGGCACCACTGCGATATGCCTTGGTCTATGGGCTTATTGCCCCTTTTCGTCCAAAGCAATCAGCACAGGCCTATCAAGCCATCTGGACTGAACAGGGATCACCCTTGTTGTTCCACAGCCAGAATTTACTGGCGAAATTAAAACAACGATTTGATCCGCAATATTACCAGGTTGCCTTGGGCATGAGATATGGCAAACCCTCTATCCAAAAAGCCCTTGATGAGCTCAAAGACTGCGAGAAAATAACCATTTTGCCTCTTTACCCGCAATATTCTTCTGCAGCGACGGGATCATCGATTGAAAAATGTTTTGATGTACTTTCCAGCCAGAGCATTCTTCCCTCACTGTCCATTATCAGAGATTTCTACCAGCATCCAGCGTTTATCAAGGCACAGGCTGAGCTTATCAGGCCTTACCTGGCAGAAGCTGATCATGTTTTATTCAGTTATCATGGCCTGCCTGAGAGGCATTTAACAAAGACCGGTTGCCAGCCCATTTGCAGCAATGCCTGTAAACCTGCATCAACAGCTAAAAAAACCTGTTACCGGGCACAATGCTATGAAACGACAGATTTGTTGGCCCAGACTCTGGATCTCAAGCCCCATCAATACAGCCTGGCCTTTCAATCCCGTTTGGGAAAAACCCCTTGGATCAAACCTTACCTTGATGAAATTTTACCTAAGCTGGTTCAAAAAGATATAAAACGACTGGTTGTGGCCTGCCCCTCTTTTGTAGCTGATTGCTTAGAGACCCTCGAAGAAATTGGTATCAGAGCAAAAGAGCAGTGGATAGAGGCAGGAGGAAGCGACTTGAAGCTGGTGCCTTGTTTAAATGATAATGATAATTGGGTGAAGGGCGTTTGCGAGATTGCTGGGATCAATAAGCCCGAATCCACGGTATAAAAATACCGTAAATAGCGAGCTGACTAAATACCAGATCAAAGAATCATTCAACCGGTTCAACAACCAGCAACGTGCCCTCTTCAATAGCCACGATTTTCACTTTGGTACCTACAGGAAGCTCAGGCCCTGTCACAAACCAATGTGCATCATTGATACGGACTTTCCCACGCCCCTGTTCAATGCCCTCCACCAATACCGCAGTGCGCCCAAGCATGGCTTCAAAAGGACGGTTAATCGTTGATTTGCTGCCACTCTTGACTTTTTTCTGCAACATCCACCACCAGAAAACAGCAAAACCAATAGAGAGCAATGAAAAGATAATCAATTGCCACTGCCAGCTAAAACCCATCAGCAATGTAAATACACCTGTAAAAGCTGCAGCCATCCCGAGCGCTATCAAAAACCCCGCAGCCCCCAGAGATTCAGCGATAATCAGGATTAAAGCCAGTGCAAACCAGTGCCAATATAAAAGCCCGTCCATTTCTATTATCTCCGGATATTAATTGCCAGATTTATTCATATGTTTCAACATCTCGCCAACACCGCCCAAAGAGCCAATAATGCCGGTTGCCTCTATGGGCATTAGTACCATTTTGCTATTCTCGGCACTGCCAATCGTCTTTAAAGCGTCAACATATTTTTCGGCTATAAAATAATTTATCGCATTCATGTTGCCCTCTGCGATGGCTACAGAGACCATGCGTGTTGCATTGGCGTCAGCTTCCGCTGTTCTTTCCCTGGCTTCTGCTTCAAGAAACGTCTCTTGCCTGTCTGCCTCCGCCCTCAAAATCTGACCCTGCTTGTCACCTTCAGCACGAAGAATTTCAGCTTGTCTATGCCCTTCTGCCGCAAGAATTGCAGCCCTTTTTTCCCTTTCCGCTTTCATCTGGTTGGCCATTGCGTTGACCAAATCTTGTGGTGGACGGATATCACGAATTTCAATACGCGTCACTTTCACACCCCAGGGATTGGTGGCTAAATCAACAACATGCATCAAACGACTGTTAATCTCATCACGCTGACTCAACATGCCGTCGAGTTCCAGCGAACCAAGAACCGTTCGCATATTGGTCATGGTCAAATTACGAATGGCGTGTTCAAGATTGTCAACCTGATAAGCGGCTTTAGCCGGGTCGATAACCTGATAAAAACAAACCGCATCGATGGTGACCATCGCATTATCAGAGGAAATCACTTCTTGTGGAGGGATATCCAAAACACGCTCACGCATATTGAGTTTGTTGGTGATTTTATCAATAAAAGGAAGAATCAAACCAAGGCCTGGTTGCAAGGTATGAGTATATCTGCCGAATCGCTCGACAGTCCACTCTTCTGACTGAGGAACAACCTTGACACCTGCCAGCACAAAAACGACGGCAAAGATGACTAACAGCCCCAATGTAATTAATGATTCCATTTTTATCCTCTTTTAAAATTGCAAAATACGCAGATTGTGCTATACCCAAATTAAGCAACTACATCAGGAGACAGGTAATGCCTAATAAACGTTTTTCAGAACGACTGAACAATGAATTAGATACAATCGGTGTTCCTGAGGCTTCATCCGAGCGCGTGGACGTTTTTGCCAAGCTGCTTAAAGTTCCTAAATTCAAGGCAGAAGCCTTGCTCAATGGCCTGATCACTCCTGATGAAAACCTGCTGACTATAATTGCAGAAGAGCTTGAAGTCAACGAGGATTGGTTGCTTGGCAAGTCAGAAAACAAAGAAAGAGCCAATTAACCGCACAATATTTAATGCTCATCAAATTCAGTAGGCAATTGCAGATCATTGCCCTTTTCAAATAAGGCCAGGTGAAATAAGGCATCGCCTGTATTGCTTAACGGAATATTGGATTTGCCAATGATAACGCCCTCTGCAGGAGCATACACGGCCATTTCATCCTGGCCGAGGGGGTCAACAATTAAGGCCAGTCGATCATTTTTCCCGACCCGCTCTCCTAAAGGACGCGGATGAATCACCATGCCGCTCATTGGCGCTCTGACCCAATAGGTTGATTTGGCCACAGCCACTGGATGCTCAACGGATTTATAACCGCTGATCATTTTAAGATAGCTCATGACCTTCAATATACCGCGAACGCCCAGCTTGATAGCAAATTCATCCAGGCGCAGTGCTTCACCGCCTTCATAGACGATAATTGGAATATCCATAATATCAGCGGCATGGCGCAGTGAGCCGTCGCGTAAATTGGAAGGAATCATTATCGGCGCACCGAATGCATCAGCCAGCAAGGGCGATGTCTCACATAAGGTACTGTACCTGGTTTGCGGGTAATTGGTTCGATGAATGGCACCGGTGTGCAAATCAATGCCATGGGTACAGTGACGAATCACTTCATTCATCAGCAGATGCGCTAAACGGGAAGCCAGCGAGCCTTGTTCGACACCGGGAAACTGCCGGTTTAAGTCACGTCTATCAGGTAGATAGCGTGACTGTAAGAGAAAACCATAGACATTAACAATGGGTATGGTGATTAAGGTGCCGCGAAGCCGTTTGATATGCGGTGAATGATGTAAGCGTCGGATGATTTCCACGCCATTGATTTCATCGCCATGAATAGCGGCGGTTACAAAAAGTACCGGGCCTTCCTTTTTACCATGAAAAACATATATCGGAACTTCAATGGGGGTTGATGTATGCAGCATGGATACGGTCAGTTTAACGCATTGCGAAGTACCCGGCTGTATGGTTTCTCCCACGATTTTAATTGCTTCTCGTTTTGTCATCCCTGAAACCGTGTATGTATGTTTTTAGGTTTTGCATTTTTTTCTATAAACTCAATGATCTTGCCCGCAATATTGACTTGTGTGGTTTTTTCAACACCCTCAAGCCCAGGAGAGGAATTGATTTCCAACACCAAAGGCCCGTGGTTTGAGCGAATCAAATCGACGCCAGCGACCTTTAGACCCATGGTTTTGGCCGCACTGACGGCAATGGCCCTTTCCTGCGGAGACAATTTAACCTTCAAGGCTTTACCGCCCTGATGGACATTGGCTCGGAAATCGCCCTCTTTGGCCTGCCGTTTGATGGCGGCAACGACTTTATCCCCAATGACAAAGCAACGAATATCCATGCCGTGCGATTCTTCAATGAATTCCTGAACCAGAATATTCGCATGCATGCCCTTAAAAGCATTAATAATACTGACAGCAGACTGGTGGCTATCGGCAAGTATGACGCCTTTGCCCTGTGTGCCTTCCAACAGTTTTATCACCAACGGCGCACCGCCCACCATGCGAACCAAATCTTCGGTATCATCAGGCGACTGTGCAAAACTGGTTAAAGGCATGGGAATGCCTTTTCTTGCCAATAATTGCAGGGAGCGAAACTTGTCTCTGGACCGGGCAATAGCTATTGACTCATTCAGCGTATACATTCCCATGGTTTCCATATGCCGTAAAACGGCCGTACCGTAATAGGTGATTGACGCCCCAACACGCGGTATCACCGCATCATAATAAGGCAAAGGTTCACCGCCACGATAATGAACTTCGGGTTTTGAAGTCGCAACATTCAAATAGCAATACAAGGGATTGATAATATGCACTTCATGGCCAGCCTCCTCACCAGCATCTTTCAGCCGTTGATGAGAATACAAACCGGGATTTCTAGCCAATATAGCAATCTTCATAAATGATAGTCCAGATTAAAAAAAATGATAATATTTAATGCCTTAATTCACCAACATGTCCAGCAAGCCTCCAGCTCGACCAAGTTGTCATTGTATTGCATATTATAGTTCAACTGTAAGAGTATAGAAGAATAAATTTCTAATTTTTTAAATATTGTAGTCATATCACGGATTGGTTTCTTAATATTTAGAATCTGTTGACTAGCAAAACATAGGGACGTGTTGGCCGAATCGTGTAGCCTTGATAAGCGGAGCGCATCAAGGTTAACGATCTCGATATAAATAAAACATCTACCGGGGCAGGATTTGGTCCTTGATGCGCTACGCTTATCAAGGCTACCCGTGCCAGATCAAATTGAGCGCATTCAGCTTGCAGTGGCAGTAGCCTTGATAAGCGGAGCGCATCAAGGTTAACGATCTCGACATAAATAAACATCTCACGAGCCAGGATTTGATCCTTGATGCGCTACGCTTATCAAGGCTACGCGTGCCTATCAAGAGACTAATAACATGTAATCCTTGGCTAATAAGGATGCATCATGCGGGGTGGTAAAGAACGCATTCAGTTGCCCTTTGGGATTAAAAAGCATCACCGCCCCACTGTGCTGAACGTCATAATTATCAGCAGAGCCATCACCGTCTTTTAAAGCCACTTTAGAATAAACCACGCCCATTTCTTTCGTCATGGCTTTTACGGTTGACTCCTCTCCTCTGGCAGCGTCAAAATGCCTGTCGAACGCTTTGACATACTTGCCCAGCTTGAACAGATCATCGCGGTTTGGATCAATGGAAATCATCACCACATGCGGCAGTGTTTTTACGCCTTTTTCTTCCAGCAGACGATACATTTTACCCAACTCAGCCATTGATGTGGGACAAAGATAACCGCAACTGGTAAAACCAAAGAAAATCATTGTCCATTGCCCTTTCAGACTGTCATTATTAAACGATTGTTGATCAATGCCTGTTAATTCAAAGGGATTCACCGTTCGCGGTTGTTGCAAATAGGTCCCATTAAATTGAGACACATCAACCTTTTTAGGAAAACGGACGTATTGTGAGACAAACAAACCGGTTACCAGAGCGGCCATTGCCAACAGAGCCACGACGGTATATCTGATACCTTGTTGAGTAGACATTTTTAACCCCTTACAAATAATGATCAACCAATAAAATGACAAACAATACCATCAGATAAACGATGGAAAAACGAAAGGTTTGCATCGCCACGAGCGCTCGTTCACTGCGATACAAATAAATAGACCACATTAAAAAACGCAGGCCAAGCGCGATAGCGCCTATAAGATAAAGCCAGCCGCTCATGCCCACTACAAACGGCAACACGCTCACCACCAGCAATAAAATGGTATAAAGCAAAATATTCAATTTAGTAAACTCAATACCATGCGTCACAGGCAGCATGGGAATTTCTGCATTTTTATATTCTTCAAAACGATAAATGGCCAAAGCCCAGAAATGAGGCGGTGTCCAGGTAAAAATAATTAAAACCAGCAGCAAAGCCTGCGGATCCATCTGATTGGTGATGGCCGTCCAACCCAATAAAGGAGGAGCCGCTCCGGCCAGACCGCCGATAACAATATTCTGTGGGGTGGCGCGTTTTAAATAACCGGTGTAAACACCGGCATAACCAATCAAGGTGACAAAAGTCAATACGGCTGTCAGTGTATTCACAAAACAGGTCAAAATACCTAATCCAATCCCCCCGAGAATCAGCGCGAACGTCAAGGCCTGAGCTACAGACAATCGGCCATGGGCCACCGGTCTTTTTTTGGTACGCGTCATGATAGCATCAATGCGCCTGTCCACCAGATGATTAATTGCAGCCGCGCTGCCAGCACATAAACCGATGCCGGTGAGTGAACTCAGAAGCAAAGACATCGGAATCCAGCCCGGGGTGGCCAGGTACATGCCCACCAGTGCTGTTAATAACATCAGCATCACCACCCGCGGTTTGCATAGTTCCATATAGTCTTGCCAGGCAAATGCCATTTTTGATTTGATTTCAGCCTGCATTCACAAGCCTCCTTTTTTTGGTGAAATGCAACATCGAAAAAACCGTTGCCAAAAACAAGGCTGCCACACCGTTATGAGCGACAGCCACATGAAGCGGTAACAAATAGACAACATTCATTACGCCCAGCGAAAATTGAATAACCACTAGACTCAAAGCCAATCCAGCCGCGAACCTTAAAGGCTTTAACTGGATTTTCATCAGCATGAGGGCAGTCAAACTGGAAATATAAATCGCCGTTAACACAGCGCCCAGGCGATGAATCATCTGGATGGTGATTCTGACTTCATTCTCCAGCAAGCCACCCTGATAATTTTCGCCCACCGCTGAAAATAAATAAAAACCCTTGAGCAGGTGCATATCGGGCCACCACATCCCATTACAGGTGGGAAAGCCTACACAGGCAACGCCCGCGTAATTAGCACTCACCCAGCCACCCAAGGCAATCTGGCAAAAAACAATGATAACCCCTAACCAGATCCAGGGGCGCCACCGCGGCAAGTTATCGGTGCCCAAGGGGCTTAATTGCAAACGAAAACGAACCAGGCAGGCAAAAATCAACATGCCGCCCAGCAAATGCCCCATAACCACCACAGGCAACAACTTCAGAGTAACCGTCCACATGCCAAGCAGTGCTTGAAAAATAACCAGCAAGACCAGCATTGCTGGCAAATGCCAGGGAAAATACTGGCCTTTGCAGCGTTTGTAAAGCGCGGAAAGTCCCATAAAAAAAATAAGCAAGCCAAGCGTTCCGGCCGCATAGCGATGCGCCATTTCTGTCCAGGCTTTGCGGGATTCAATAGGAATCTGAGGGTATGCCGTTTGTGCACGATGCAAGTCATCTGCCTGGCTTGGAAGAATCATTTTACCATAACAACCTGGCCAATCAGGGCAGCCTAAGCCCGCTCCTGTCAGGCGGGTATATGCGCCAAGCATGACCACAAAAAGCGCGAGTAACAGCGCGATAGAGGCAAGGGTTTTAAGTATTCTAACGGGCATTGCGGGGACCACTCCTGCTTTCAGATGAATTCAATAAATGTTTTATATCCTTGTAAATATCATCTGGTGGTGCATTTGTGGCATAAGACAAGACGAAATAATGGTTCGGACTGACAATAAAAACTTCCGGTTTTGATGACAGCAGCTGATGAAGCGAACCCGCGTCTGTATTGATTCTTTTCTGACTGATATTTTGGTCTTGCAGCAGCGCAGCCAACTCTGGTGAGAGCGAGTCGGTATTTTTATCCATCAAGAGCCATTCATCCAGATCATAGTAGCGCCTGCCCAGTGCCAGCCGGACTCTGGCCAGTTTATCCAATTGTTGTAAACAATCCTTGCGGCAGCCTTTGGGTGCCCAGTATACCAGCGCCCACTTGGTCTTGTCCTTCAAAACCGGGATTTTGACAGCCCCCTGTATCAGCCGACCTTTATTGATGGTCTCAGAGCCGAGCATCTGTGGATGCAGATAAAAGTATAAGGCCAGCAGGCCGGGTGCTGTAAACATTAAAAATAAAATTATTACTACGCCGTAACGGCGTTTGCATGCATATGTCATCATTTTTTCTTTAAATTCAGTGCGATAAAGATAATCAGAATCACCAATGCCATGGAAAACCACTGTAAGGCATAAGCCAGGTGGCGCTCTGGCGGCATGGAGACTACTGCCCAATCACGCACAAATCCATGTGCCTGCGCTTTGTCAAGGCGAATAATAAACGGATAGACTCTTTTTTGCAAAATTTGGCTCAACTTTTTTGTATCTATTTGCTCAACGATTGTTAAATGTTTGCCTTTTTTTTCTAACATGGGTCCCAAAGCCCAACCCGTCACTGTTGGATAATAGGCACTACCTTTCAAATGCATGGTGGTTTGCAGCGTTTGAAGATCTGGAAATTGCTGCCGTGTTGGATCGCCTCTGATCCAGCCTCTGTCAAACATAATGACTTCGCCATTGTCCAATAGCAGAGGAGACAGGACATGATAGCCGAACTGATGCTGATAGTGCTGATTATCCAATAGAAAAACATCTGGCAGATAATGGCCGCTTACTGATATATTCTGGTATTGTTCTGGAAAGGGTTTGTCAGGCCCCCAATGAACCGGCATTTGATGCAATCGAGCGGCATAGTTAGCCAGCATTTTTTCTTTTTCATGCGCCCTTTGGATTTGCCAGAAACCCAAGCGCAGAAACAGCAGTATAAAGCAGAGAGCCAGCAAAGTCATTTGCCAACTTGGGGTGAAACGTCTGTTAAAAAAAGGTAAACTAGGCATTATTAATGAGCTGGCTATCGTTGCAAACCGGAGAGTATACAAATGATTACAAGATCTTTCATCCTTATTGTGATGTTCATTATTTTATTTGCCTTAGCCAGCGGTCTTATTTTTTTAATTAAGGACGGTGGGAAAAGCAATCGGACAGTCAAGGCTTTGACCTGGCGAATTGCGATATCCGTGGGTCTATTTCTTTTTTTATTACTGGGTTTTGCTTTGGGCTTTATTCAGCCGCATCCGATTTGAGACATGAGAGAGTAGCAAAGTCAAAAAAATATTTGACTTTGCTACATCAAAAAACTATCGGGAAGAGGCACCATAATAATCATGGATTTCTTTTGTCCATGAAGGGTCTATCATATTTGGCCAGTTGTCTTTATCAAAGCCCGGGGAATTTTTTAACTTTTCCTTATCCACATTAATGACAAAGCAATCTTTATCATCGTCATAAGAAAAAATTTCCCAAGGCATTGCAAAAAATTTGTCGCCCATGCCTAAAAAGCCCCCAAAAGATAAAACAACGTACTGCACCGTCCCCTGGTACTTATCAAGCATGATAGCTTCTACGTTTCCCAGATTTTCATTTTCAGGATTTCTTACATCAACACCAACTACATCATTCGCTTTTACAAGTCCGTTTTTCATTTTTATCTCCTTTTTTAAACTTATAATAAGTTAGCTTAAACCTAGACATGAAAATCAAAAAGCACAAGAAAAATAATGAAAATTTACATGATTTTTTACTGACTTAACAATGCATTGCTGCCTGCTTATGGCGTGAATTAATATTCCTTTGCTTCGGACGCGGTGAGGCCGGCCTTATCTGTGGCGTGGCAATATGCGGTAACATTGCCGCATGAAAAGCAGCGGTTGCAAGGGCGGGTTTTTCCAGCTCGGAACACAATACAGGACCCGCTGCTGAAGAACTGCTTTTCTCATGGGCATCAGCTTTTTCAATTTCTGCGGGTTTACTTAAAGGTAGATCCTGATCAATTTTTTCTTTGATTGTTATGATTTCAGTTTCTGCATCCTCAAAGCAGTAACCGCTGGCTAACATTTTATCAATAGACCGGGTACTTAAGTGGTGAATCTCTGCTACTCTTTTTGCAGTGAATAAATGCAGGGCGCGAACATTGAAAGAATATTTTGCATGATCACAGGCCATCACCAAAACACAAGCGATGAAAGTTTCTGGTTTGGTATGTTTTACCCAAGTGATATCCAAGGTTTGATGGTATCCACGCGTGGAAGAAATTTTTTCATAAATTATATTTTTTTGCAGCTCACCCAGTTGTGCTTTCATGGTACTTTTTAATTTCAAACAGCTAACAGCATTGAGCAAGTCCAGTTTTTTTTCAAGCAGCAACTTAACATTGGAAATTATCTTTTCAATCCTTTCGGCGAATAAGTGACGATTTTTATGATAAGCCTGCTTCAAGAAGCGATCATTTTTAAACCCTGCTTTATTGTCTGTTAACAGCGCTTGATAAATCAAAGCCGAAATGGCCAGCGACTCGTCTTTATCTTTTGTAAATCGCTCAATAAACTTGCCTGCCTTGCCCATATACCCCGCTTGACCTGCTCTGAAGGCATAATAAAGTGCTTTTGAAGGATTTTGTTCAACATAGGTGCCTTTAGCCATTAACACGGCCAACTGATACAGCGCAGGACCATATTCTGCGCCTGCGGCACGCACAAAGCAGAAATAAGCCTTTTGATAATAAGGCCCGCTTTTGGGAGCTGATTTAAAAAAAAGCATCTTGGTATGGGGCTTGGCAGCGGCTTTTTCTTGCGCTTGTTTCATACAATACATACCCAGTGCCGTATCACACTCTGGGCGAGATAAAGCCAGACGACTTAATCGCATCAGCGCATCATTATTATTATCCAATGCCTGCTTTAATAAATGCTCCGCATACCGTTTATGATACTGTTGCGAGACGTTCTTTGCTTTCTGATTGCCATGCATGGAAAATTTATCCAGCAAAAAAAGATGATGTTCGATATCGCCTCTGTTTTCATCAAGCAAGGTTTTCAAAAGCCTTGCTCGGTATGAAAAACACGCGTCCAGCGCCTTTTTTGCACCCACAATTCCCAGTGAGGCCATTTTTTCTAATTTCTCTGTATGAATATCGTCATCATCATAGCCGCTGTTGATATGATCTTTATGCAGCTTTGTAAGCCCTGAAAAAATTTTCTCCTGTGTCTCTATACTGATGATAGGCAAAAAAGAATGAAAACAGACTTTAACAAGTAAAAACGTCGCCAAATTATTAAGTGCTTCCTGGGACACATCAAAATCATCGAGCAATTGAGGCAATATAAAATACAGGCAAGTAATGACTTCCTTGGGATTTTTATCAAAAAATTTATTGGCCTCGTCTTTATTTCCTAAAACATGAATGTCTAAATAATGAATTAAAAATAAATAAGTACAAGCACTCACTCCAGCCTGCGCATTGTCTTGAGCTAAGAGAGTCAATCGCTCAAAGGATGCTTCTCGCGCTGATTTAAGGTAGGATTGGAAATAAAATGTACTGGCAAGGTATAAATCCTGGCTGGTACCTATCCCTTGTTCAAGGCAAGTAGCCATTTGATAACAAGCCGCCTCGTCACCCATTGCGGCCGCCTTTGAATAAAAAACCAGAGCCGTTTTCTCGTTTTGCTTTACCCCCTTGCCTTCAAAAAAATATTTTCCCAACAGGTATAAAGCCTTCGCATGATTTTGATTCCCGGCAAGATCCAGATAATAAATGCTTTCGCTTAAACTTTTATCGACCCCTTTGCCCCGGGCCAGGCATAAAGCGTAACGGTATTGCGCATCAGCATTGCCTTTCGTTGCCGCCAAAAGATATAGCCGGGCCGCTTCCTGATGATCGCTCTCTATCAGATGACCGTCTTCATAATGACAAGCCAGTTCATAAAGCGTCTCGGCATCTGCAAATTGAGCAATGCGCTCATAAATTGACTTTATTTCTGCACGATTGATATCCACGCCGTGACCAAAATAATAACAAGTTGCCAGTTGAAATAAAGCCGGGAGGTAATTTTGTTTTGCAGCCTGTGAATAATAATGAAAAGCTTTCTGGGAGGCTTGTTTTACATCCTCGCCTAAATAGTAATTTCCCAGGTAATATTGCGCAATAGCCTGACCTTCTTTTTTCACAGAGTGCAATAAAGCCACGGCCTTATACGGTTCGGGTTTATAACCTATCCCATGAAGCAATAATTTGGCCTTTAAAATTTTCAGGGCGTTTCTTTTTTCGCCAGGTTTATCGGTCGACTTACACGCTGTAACGAGATGCTTTATTTGCTCTTTATCAAAGCTTTTGTTTTCAATATATTTATCGAAATTTTTCCATGCACCTTCTTTTAAAGCCAGTACATCCTCAAGAAAATCCTTTATATTCTCAATAGACATCGCTTTCCCTTATTTGATGATGGTGTTTTTTTACCCGAGACTGGCATTGATTTTTGTTGGGTTTGTCCGTCTAACCCATCCTAACCTAAAGCCATTGTTCCCGTTTAAAGCGGTTTCACTGTAAAGCCAGATGCTTTATCGTCCTTGTGAAACCATCAACACCGATTGAATCGTTTAATATAAAAAGTTTCATACCCATCTTAAGGAAAACAAGGATACAAATCTACACCCAAGTTGGGTGTAACTCTCATATATGCAATGTCGTGCTTGCGCATGCGCATAGGCGCGGGATGACATTGAATATATGAGCCTTGCACCACTGTGCAGTCATCTGGTCATTGATTTCCTAGGTTAACATCGCCCCGTAATACGCTCCGCTCCTTACGAGCTACCTACCTGTCTCCGTAGCCCGTAAGGAGCGGAGCGTATTACGGGGCGATGGTCAAGACCCGCATTAAACTATGCAAGGGTACAAGC
>JAGXGR010000072.1 GCA_024636645.1 Legionella sp. | reverse complement strand
CCCGTGGACTGTTCAACATGTCAAGCCAGGCTGCCTGGTAATCTACCGTTTGTTTGCTGATGTCCATTTGCTGTATTAATGAGGGCAGGCTGGTAAAGGGCATCGTATTGACGCTGACGTAGCGCGGTGCATGACGTAATTTTAAGCCAACACGGCGAATCACACCGGTTAATCCCAAGCCGCCTATCGTGGCATGAAACAGATCAGGGTTTTCCTCCCGGCTGCAGCGGCGAATATCATCGCCGGTTTGCAGACTAAACCAGTCTATTTGATCGCCAAAACTGCCAACAAGCGGATTATTTTTTCCGTGAACATCATTGGCAATCCCTCCCGCCAAAGTGGCATGGACTGTCCCCGGTATGACAGCCGGTATAAAACCGGGGTGTAGAAGAAATAAATCAGAAAAACTAACGCTTCCCTGGCAGACTACAAGACCGGTTTTTGAATCAAAACTTTGAAAGTGATTGAGCCGCTGGCTTTCAATCGTATAACCCTGGCTATTTAAACAACAATCGTTATAACTAAGACCTCTGCCTCGTGCCAGAAATCCATATTTGGCCTCTTTCTTAAAACAGTTCTCTAACTGCTCTTCATTATCCGGTCGAAGTCCTTTGCTCTCTACGCTCATGTTGCGACTGAAATTTGAAAACACTTGTTTTTTGTATCGCATTTTAATCCCTTTGAGGATAATAAAAAAATAATAATAAGATACTTGCCATAATAAGCGATTGCCATATTTTTTGACTATACTACTAGAGCATAGAATCCATGATTATCCAAGGGAGTGTGTCTGAATATTACATCTGGATAGAATAAGAGGTTAAATTACAGTTTATTTTTCTTAACGAGGAACGGGTATGGCTCATATAACGAAGTTATTAGGAGGCATGGCAGCCATGCTTTTTCTTTCCTCCCATCTTTATGCTGCCAATTTATTGGAAAATCAAGAGGATATAACAAAATACGATTGGAAAATGTGTGTCAATCAGCACGCTGACTTTTGTGTTTCTACTATATGCATCACTTCTGAGAATAGGGATTGTTCTGAGAATTGCCATCGCCTGGCAAAAGAAGAATGTAAGGAAAAATTAATTGAGTAAACAGATACCTTCTATATAACAGACTCTCTTCAAACAAATCGTATCTGCACTTGTAGATTATAAAACACCAGCAAGTGCTTTTTGCGCCTCATTTCAGAACTCAAATCCTTTATATCTTCATAAACTTTTTTTCAGCTTAAATTTTGCAGCTGATTAAACCGACTGTCATTGAATGAAAAATTTGGCACGTTCTTTGCAGCAATAAACGTAAGGAAAAAGATATTTAAATTTATACAGAACGGGATGAAAGCATATGAGTAATAAAGACATTTTATCGCAAGCTGAAATTGATGCCTTGTTGAGCCCAATGGAGGATACAGAGGAAACGACAGCAGCGGCGGATAAAGCAGACCAACTTAGAATCAGCACGGTTATTGAGCGCCTCGATCACTCTTTGCTTTGGAAGAAGGGTGATTTTATTGCGTTGACTGGAGATCTTTTCGATGTATTGGTCAATGGTACTCTCGTTGCACAGGGAGAAATGATTGCGATTGATGATAAATTAGGGATAAGACTGACTGAAGTCGTCAATAAAACTTCAACTGAATAGAATAGGCAGGTGGCGATATGAAATCTAAGGCATCTATATCAGAAAATCGAAACAGTGTCATGATTGCGTCACTCAAAGGAGACAGTAATTTGACACAGTATTTCCAATACCTTCAACATTTTATGTTGCCTAAGAACAGTCTTTTATATCAAAATAGTTCAAATACTCATAACCGAAAACTTTATGGCAGGAGGGAGACGTATGTCAACGGTTAATAAACAGCCAAAGGATGCAGCCCAGGATTTTAACCGCAAATCCCGAAAAAAACCGGTTAAAGTGATTGCAGTTACGGCAGGCAAGGGCGGGGTAGGCAAAAGCAATATATCTGCTAACCTGGCCATTGCCCTGGGTCAATATAAAAAGAAGGTTTTACTGCTGGATGCGGATTTGGGTCTGGCAAATATAGATATTTTGCTTGGGCTGCATGCCCAATATAATTTATCTCATGTGATTGAAGGCAGCCATTCTCTTAAAGACATCATTTTGCAGGGACCTGAAAATATTCAAGTGATTCCTGCCTCATCCGGAACAGAAGACATGACACGCTTGAGTTCTGTTGAGCATGCAGGGATTATTGATTCATTTAATGAGTTGATAGATGATTTGGATTATCTGATTATCGATACCGCTGCCGGTATTTCAGATACGGTGCTCAGTTTTGTGAGATCTTCACAAGAGGTCATTGTTGTCGTCTGTGATGAACCCACTTCCCTGACCGATTCTTATGCGTTGATCAAAGTCATGAATAAACATTATGGCCTGACGCATTTTCATATTCTGGCCAATATGGTCCGGCAAGAGCGCTATGGTCGTGAATTGTTTAATAAACTCTATCGTGTTTGCGAACAATTTATTAATGTTAATCTTGATTATCTGGGCGCTATACCTTTTGATGAAAACGTTCATGAGGCAGTTAAAAGACAGAAACCCGTCATAACGGCTTATCCGGATGCCAATGCGTCCATCTCTTTGCAACAGGTTGCAAAAATAATATCAAACTGGCCTCAAAAAACCGTCATGGGCGGAAATACCAGCTTTTTCCTTGAGCGGCTGGTGATCAGTGATGAGGTTGAATGAAGAAGAGCCATCGGGTGTCAAAATTAAAAATAATATTTAGCCAGGACAGAATTAGATTTTTGAACTAAGCTTAAAAACAAAAGCATTTATAAGTGATTGTAATTAATGTATAAATTTTAATCATTATGGCGCGTTGTTTTATGTAAGCGAGCCATTTGATTAAATGATTAAAGGTCTAAGGAGACAACAGTGGATGCTTTGGCTGCAAATGGCAAAGTAACAGAGCAGGTTCAGGAATCTTTAATAAAAAATCATGCACTTCTGGTGAAGCGTATTGCCTATCATTTATCCTCACGTCTGCCGCATACCATTTTAATGGACGATTTAATACAAGCGGGAATGTTAGGTCTGCTGGAGGCTGCAAGACAGTATGATTCTACAAAAGGTGCGTCCTTTGAAACCTATGCCAGCATCCGTATCCGAGGGCATATGCTCGATGAGGTTCGACGTAATAATTGGGTGCCGCGTTCTGTTTATAAAAACTCACGGATGATAGCTGACGCCGTCAAACAGGTAGAGAACCGTTTAGGCCGTGATGCCAAAGACACAGAGGTTGCTGATGAATTGGGTATTGAGCTGATAGAATATCATGGCATGCTTCAGGACAGTGCGGGCAGTTATGTGTATGGCTTTGATGATCTGGGCATGACCGATGATAGCTTGTCGGATGAAACGCAGGGTAAATCCACAGAACCTCAGGCAAATGCTTTATATCATGATATGAAAGCACAACTGACAGATATTATAAACGGCTTACCTGCGAAGGAACAAATGGTTTTATCCCTGTATTATGAGCATGATTTGAATTTAAAAGAAATCGGGGAGGTCATTGGGGTCAGTGAATCAAGGGTTTGCCAGATTCATACACAGGCTACTATTCGTATAAAAGCAAGGTTGCCGGAGTGATGATCCTGATACCTGAGATAAAAACCGACGGGTGCTAAATAACTGTCCCTATGATAAAATCATCAAAAACATATCGTAAAAGGGAATTGTATGCGACGACAATGGTATATTGGATTTGGTGTTGTTTTATTAGCTATTTTTCTTTTTCTGGTCATGTTGCATGATGCGATCTGGTTTCTTGCTCTGGCCATTCCGTTGGCCATTATTGCTATCTATGATCTGGTGCAAACCAAGCATACCATTTTACGTAATTTCCCTGTTTTAGGGCATATACGCTTTATACTGGAGTTTTTCCGACCTGAAATCCAACAATATTTTATTGCTAATAACGAAGAAGAGCGTCCCTTTAACCGTGAAAAACGCTCCGTCATTTATCGACGGTCTAAAAGCATACGCGACACGATTCCCTTTGGCACGGAACTGGATATTTTAGCCGTAGGATTTACCTGGGTTTTACATTCAATGGCGCCTAAACATTCTTCAGAAGTCAGTCAACGCATTACAGTGGGCGGCCCAGAGTGTAAAAAACCATATAATGCTTCCAGACTGAATGTATCTGCAATGAGTTTTGGATCGTTATCGCCCAATGCCATTATGGCTTTGAATCGCGCAGCCAAGCTAGGTAATTTTGCTCACAACACCGGTGAAGGCGGGCTTAGCCCCTATCACTTGCAAGGCGGCGATGTTATTTTCCAGATTGGTACAGCCTATTTTGGTTGCCGGGATAAAGAGGGGCATTTTAGCGAAGAAGAATTCACCGTTGAAGCCCAGCGGGATGAAGTCAAGATGATTGAAATAAAACTTTCACAAGGTGCCAAACCCTCACATGGCGGTATTTTGCCAGCTGCCAAGTTAACAGAAGAAATTGCAAAAGTAAGAAAAGTGGTCATGGGCTATGATGTTATCTCCCCTCCATCGCACTCAACGTTTGATTCCCCTGAGGGTTTATTGCATTTTGTAAAGAAATTACGTGAGTTATCAGGAGGAAAGCCTGTAGGATTCAAGCTTTGTATAGGTCGTCGTTCCGAGTTTATGGGAATATGTAAAGCCATGCTGGAGACGAATATACTCCCTGACTTTATTACTGTAGACGGTGCTGAAGGGGGAACAGGTGCTGCACCCCTTGAATTTACCAACCGTATTGGTGTTCCTCTCGAAGCCGCTTTGGTGTTTGTGCATAATGCCTTAGTGGGCATCAATGTGCGTGATAAAATACGAATTATCAGCAGCGGTAAAGTCGCTACCGGGTATGATATTGTGGAAAAAATTGCCATGGGGGCGGACATGTGCAATTCGGCTCGGGCGATGATGATGGCGATTGGCTGTGTGCAATCAAAACAATGTGATACCAACACCTGCCCAACGGGGGTCGCCACGCAGAATAAGCGCTTGCAGCGCGGTCTTGTGGTGGATGAGAAAAAGTATCGCGCAGTCAATTTCCATCACAATACCTTAAAGAGTTTTCTTGAAATAGTGGGTGCTATGGGACTGACCAATCCTACTGAATTAAAACCAAACTACTTAATGCGCCGGGTGAGTACTGAATCGGTCAAGTCGTTTAATCAGATTTATGACTACCTTGAACCAGGACAGTTATTGACAGGAACGATTCCTGAGAGTTATAAAACACATTGGGAATTGGCTCATGCCGATAAATTTTAATATTGCAGTTATACACTATGGACCGAGGTCATGATGCAGGCATTAGCTAAAATGATATTGCGATGGATAGGCTGGAAAATAAAGGGACAAATGCCGGATAAAAAAAAGTTTGTATTGATAGTCGCTCCTCATACCAGCAACTGGGATACGATCATTGGTTTACTGGGACGTTATGCTGTAGGAATACAACCAAAATTTATAGCTAAAAAAGAGGTTTTTTTCTTTCCTTTGGGACCGATATTAAAAGCCGTGGGTGGCATTCCCCTGGATCGCTCAAAGCATCATAATCTTGTTGAGCAGATGGTCGAATTATTTAAAGATAAAGATGAATTTATATTAGGTCTGACCCCAGAGGGCACACGAAGTCCTGTAAAACGATGGAAAACCGGTTTTTATCATATAGCCGAGAAGGCGGATGTTCCTATTGCCATGGTTGGGTTTGATTATCCCAAAAAGGAAATTATAATAAGAGAGCCCTTTTGGACGACAGGTGATATTGAGAAAGACTTCGAAGACATTCTCAAATTTCATCGAAGCATTGAGGGCCGTTATCCGAAAAAAATCCCTGATTTTAATAAACCAGAGAAAGAAAAATCAAAATAGTTTTCTTGATGTTGATAGCCCTTCATCTGCTGCGTCATCGTTCTGATTGCCATGATCATCGAGCTGCAGCTCACGAAGCGCTTGAATGCTTCGCAAGTTACCGGCTGCCACTCTTTTATGTGAACGGGGATTAATAGAAATGGTTTCCTGCTGTTGTGCATTACCCAGAGAAGATTCATTCCATGTCAGTTTGAAGACCACATCATAAGGTATTTTGTTTTTACCATGATAATAGGGTGTAGCAATAACGTCTATTGAAGAACAATCACCGGCATTTAATTTTTTTTCAATATAATATTCGACAATTTTCAAGGTGTTGTAATTGGAAACCGCCGTTCCAGGCGCCAGATTTTCCCGGCTTTGCTGCCCTCCCAGAAAGTGCGCTCTTAGATGGGACCAATGAAAGTCATTCCCTCGCAGTTGTTTTGCATCGTTATCGCCATAATCAATAAAAACATCTCTGCAAGAGATGCCCGTCAACGCTTTTTGACTGACAATTCGTTTCTTACTGCTGCAAGACTCAATCGTCTCTTTATTAACAGTAAATCTAATCTCTTTGGCTTGTTTATAGCCTTTAATGGCAGCATGCAATGGCGAATGATGCTCTACAATTCGTGCCTGATCTTTTATCGGTGTCGCTTTATCAAAAAGTGTTAGTCCATTATAATTGATAATTTCATGATAGATTGAATTGCCAGGGCTTTGAAAGGGCGCTCGGTATCCGCCCTTGCCAGGCGTCACTGGCATCAGGGACTTGGGTTTGACACCAGTGGCTGCCAACGTTGCCGGAACTGTCCTTGCATTCATCACATAGGTGCTGGGAACCAAATCAGTCAGTGGTTTATTTCTCTTGCTGTTGGAATGAAAAGCTGGCGCTGGTTGAGAGTCTTTAAATATCGATTTTGACCGGCGCGGGGGTTGTCTCAAACTTAAATGACGGTTTAAATGTTCATAGTTTATCGCTGTGATTTGGCCAATGGCCAGTACCAGGAGTTTATAATTTAAGTTCGTTCTACCCATCTCCTGATATAATTTGCTGACTTTTAACCAGTGAAGATCAGTCAGTTCCAATAATTTAATGTTTGGAATAAAGGCCGTAACACGATTTTTAAAGGGTTCAGCAGATTTTACAACCGCATCCATTTTGCTATTGAAAATATTCCGCGCATCTTCGAGAGGTTGTATTTCTGTTTTTAATGACAATAAAGGCTGAAGCAGCGTTTGTAATTCACCACCAGGAATACAGCTCCACTGCTCAAGTTCAAAAATAAAAAAATCCATGGCATCCGTGCTGCTACATTGCTGATAAATATCGATGAGTGCAGACCAGCTCGCTTGATCCATAACAACTGGATTTCTGGCTATAAAGAGGGCTTCGAGTGATTCTTGAATGTGTTTAAGCATTTATCAGATTCTTCAACTAAACTAAGTATATTGATTATAACACAACAGTTGTGCAAATAAAATACATATATGCATCTATAGCCTGTTTTTCTCATTCAATGTACAATGACGCCCTAAATAAATGGTATGAAGGAAATCTATGTTAGAAATTAACCAGATTAGTTTTGATTTAAATGACCTGGACCAACGCATCATTGCGTTGAGGGGGTATCTTTGACTACGATCAGAAGAAGGAGCGTTTAGAAGAGGTAGTCAGAGAGCTTGAGTCCTCTGGAATATGGAACAATCCTGACAGGGCGCAGACCTTGGGACGTGAGAGAGCCCAATTGGAAAGCATTGTGGACGTGATTGGGCAATTGAGTCAGTCTATTGTAGATTTAAAGGAACTCTTTGAGTTAGCTCGTGCAGAAAATGATGAATCGACCTTTAACGATATTGCTGAAGAATTAAAAGGCATCGAAAAACAGGTGGCCGGTTTTGAATTTCGAAGGATGTTTTCTGGCAAGATGGATGCATCGAATGCCTACCTTGATATACAGTCAGGATCCGGCGGCACAGAGGCGCAGGATTGGGCTGAGATATTGCTTCGCATGTATCTGCGCTGGGGTGAACAGCATGGTTTTACCACTGAGCTGGTTGAATGCTCAGCAGGGGATGTCGCAGGTATAAAAAGTGCTACAATTTATTTTGTCGGTGAATATGCCTACGGGTGGCTGCGCACTGAAACCGGTGTGCACCGCCTGGTCCGCAAGTCGCCTTTTGACTCAGGCAACCGGCGCCACACCTCGTTTGCGGCCGTATTTGTTTCGCCTGAAGTGGATGAAAATATTGAAATAGATATCAATCCGGCTGATTTACGCATTGATACATACAGAGCATCTGGTGCGGGTGGGCAGCACGTTAACCGAACCGATTCAGCCGTGCGTATCACCCATATGCCCAGCGGCATTGTGGTGCAATGTCAAAATGACCGAAGCCAGCATAAAAACAAAGATCAGGCGATGAAGCAACTACGTGCAAAACTTTATGAAATGGAATTACAAAAAAAGAATGACGAGCAGCAACTGCTGGAAGCTTCCAAATCTGATATTGGCTGGGGTTCACAAATTCGCTCCTATGTATTGGATCAGTCACGTATTAAAGATTTGCGTACCAGCGTTGAAACAAGTAATACTCAGGCCGTATTGGACGGCGATCTGGATCAATTCATTGAAGCCAGTTTAAAAGCAGGAGTTTGAGAAGCATGACAGAAGAATATTTAGACGAAAGCGAAGTTTATCAGGTTCGTAAACAAAAATTGGCAGATTTACGTGAGCAGGGCTTTAATTTTCCAAATACCTTTCACCGTAAAGATTATGCAGCTGATCTCAATGACAAATATGCAAAAGAAGAAAAGCCTGCATTGGAAGAAAAACAAATCAAAGCGGCTGTTGCCGGTAGAATTGTATTACGCCGCGTAATGGGTAAAGCCAGCTTCTTTCATATTCAGGATGTGTCTGGACGGCTACAAATTTATGTCAGACAAAATGATATACCTGAATTGTATGAGCAGTTTAAACATTGGGATTTGGGCGATATCGTGGGTGTGACCGGTACCTTATTTAAAACCAATACCGGTGAGTTAACCTTGCATGCTGATCATATTGAGCTTTTAACCAAGTCGCTAAGGCCACTACCCGATAAGTTCCATGGTTTAACCGATCAGGAAATGCGCTACCGTAAACGTTATGTGGATTTGATTGCCAATGAGGAAAGCCGTAAAACCTTTTTGATACGTTCAAAACTGGTCCAGGCATTCAGGCAGTTTATGGACGGTCATGAATTTCTGGAAGTTGAAACACCGATGATGCATCCCATTCCAGGCGGTGCAATAGCTCGACCATTTATTACCCATCATAATACCCTGGACATGCAAATGTTTTTACGTATTGCGCCAGAATTATATTTGAAGCGTCTGGTCGTTGGCGGTTTTGAGCGTGTCTATGAAATAAATCGTAACTTCAGAAACGAGGGCATATCCCCTCGTCATAACCCTGAGTTTACCATGGCAGAGTTTTATCAGGCCTATGCTGATTACAGCGATCTGATGGATTTAACAGAAGAGCTGCTGCGTTATCTTTGCGACAAGGTTCTTGGCACAAGAGAGGTTGAATACCAGGGACAAATCCTTGATTTTTCCAAACCTTTTGCACGAATAACGGTTAAAGACGCGGTATTGAAATACCTTCCTGAGGTGCAGTCTGAAGATCTTGAATCCGTAAAATCCTGTCGTCAATTGCTTGATAACATGCATATAGAAT
>JAGXGR010000071.1 GCA_024636645.1 Legionella sp. | reverse complement strand
GTTATCAGCTCATAGATTCCAGTCCGGCCGCGGTAACCTGTTTGGTTGCATTGCTCACAACCTTTAGGCTCAAAGACCGTCACTTCTTTTTTAGCTGATAGTCCCATCAGCGCCACTTCATCTTCTCTCAATTGATGGGCGGATTTGCAATGCGGGCACAATTTTCTCACCAGACGTTGGGCAATAAGACCCACCAGGCTTGAGGACAGGAGAAAGGATTCAACGCCCATATCTCTTAAACGGGTTATGGCACCCAGTGCTGTGTTGGTATGTAAGGTCGATAAAACCAAATGGCCTGTCAAGCTGGCTTGTACCGCAATGTCCGCGGTTTCCAAATCCCGGATTTCACCTATCATGACCACATCCGGATCCTGACGAAGGATTGCACGCAAGCCTTTGGCAAAGGTCATGCTCACTTTCGTGTTGACCTGTGTCTGGCCTATTCCCGGCAAATCATACTCGATGGGATCTTCAATGGTCAGAATGTTACGGCTCACTTCATTGAGCTCACTTAACATGCCGTATAAAGACGTTGTTTTACCAGAGCCTGTGGGTCCGGTGACTAAAATAATGCCATGAGGTTCTTTAATCATCTGCCGCATGTTCAATAAGGTATCTTCCGGCATACCAAGAAGACTCAAATCAAGCTGCGCGGCTTCTTTGTCAAGAATTCTTAAAACGACACGCTCACCGTGATTAGAGGGCAGGGTAGACACACGCACATCGATATTGTGGCCGCCAATTTTTAAAGCGATGCGACCGTCTTGAGGAACCCGTTTCTCAGCGATATCCAGTTTGGCCATGACTTTTACACGTGAGATAACCAAAGGAGCAACAGCTCTTTGAATTTCAAGCACTTCCTGCAAAACACCATCAATACGATTACGAACAAGCACCTGGCTTTCATAAGTTTCGATATGGATATCCGAGGCTTTTTGTTTGATTGCCTGTGTAAACAGGGCGTTAATCAGGCGGATAATCGGCGCATCATCCTGGGTGTCCAGCAAATCTTCGCTTGAAGGCAGTTGATCAGCTAATGAACTCAGATCAATATCCTCTTCCATCCCAACGGCTGCATCATGAATACTTGATTTGGACTGATAGACCTGTGCCAGGTGCTGTTGATACTCATATTGGGTTACTTCAATCAGTTCCAGCTTGCATTTAAGAAAACGCTTCACTTCGGCCAATGCATTGATAGTCGAAGTATGGAGATAATAAACTTTTGCTGATTCGCCATCGTCATTGATGGCGGCAACAATGCCCTGGCGCTTTGCAAAGCTATAGGATGGTAGTTTGATTGCAGTAGGATCATTCATATTATTTTGTCATCATTACGCCTTTTACTCGATGACTGAACGGTTTCGGTAAAATGGCTTGCTTTAAAGGTGGCAATACAGTTTCCTTGTCACGTGGATGATACACCTCCTGTTCACGGAGGAAATCCTGTTGATATTGGCGAATATCCGTGTACTTGCTATTTGTAACCTGCAAAGCATCTCTATCTGTTCTTAATATTATAGGCTTAATAAATACCATTAAAACCCGCTTGGCCCTGGTTCGTCTTTTATTTTGAAAAAATCGGCCGACACCGGGTATATCACCCAAAATAGGAAGCCTATTATCATTATTTGCAAGGCTATCCTGCACAAGTCCTCCCAGGACAACCACATCACCGCTCTCAATATGCACGGAGGTAACAATGCTGCTGATTTTGAAAACCGGTTGGGTCGATGGCGCAAGGGTTGATGGATCGAGTTCATCGTTGCCTTGGTCTATTTGCATCTGAATGCCTTGACCGCGCGTGATTTGAGGTCTTACATAAAGGTGCAAGGCGACGTTGATACGTTCAAAAGTTGTATAAGGGGAGGCAGTTGTCGTTCCAGCGGCATTATTTGGAAAGGTCGTTGTAGCAACGGACACCTGCTTGCCCACCAGAATTTTTGCCTGCCGATTGTCAAGAACGACGACCGAGGGTGTCGACAGGATATTGGCTTTGCGCTTCTCTGCCAGAGCGTATATTTGTGCTTGCAAATCGCTGGTATTACTATGTGAGTTAATGATCGCAAAGCCCGGTCTGAATTTAGATGGATCGCCAGTTTGCTGCTTGGTACCCCATTCAATACCCAGATCCTTGACATTATCTTCATCTACCTCTGCCACCAACGCTTCAATCAGTAATTGAGCCGGTCGGATGTCCAATTGGGTGATGACGGATTTGAGAATGGAAATAATACTGGCTGGTGCATTGATGATGATCGAGTTTGTATTTGGCTCGGCAATAATTTGAACACTGGGTTTAGTGCTTCCCTCTGTTTGGGTGGCAACGCCAGTGGTATTTGCAGTCGCCGCATCTGAACCAGTTGGTGGCTTTGAGGAGGTTTGACCCGTATCCTGTTTGTCAACACTTGCAAAATTAGATGCGGGGTTTGTGCTGTCTATTTCGGGGCGCGTGATAGTACCAATGGTGGTGCCGACAACGCCGCTGAAATTGGCCTGGGCAATCCCTGCCAGTATAGGTACCAGATCTTCGGCTCTAAGGTAATTTAAATAGACCACTTGGGTATTGCTGTTTTTGCCGTACTTGCCAACACGGTCCATCTTTGAAATGAGCACTCTCAAACGGATTCGTTCGGTCTTGCTGCCGCTTAACAATATGGAGTTGCTGCGATCGTCCGCTGCCAGCATGGTTGGCGCCCGCATAGGGCTGCCAGAAGGGCTTTTCACCAGGTCCTTGAGGGTATTGGCTACATCCATAGCCAAAGCATATTTCAGGGGAACGATGTCTATGCCATTGGCATTCGAGCTATCTACCTGCTTGATAATTTGGGATAAGCGTCTGATGTTGGCGGCTCGCCCGGAGAGAATCAGCATATTCGAGGGGCCATAAGCAGAAATATTACTCCATTGGGGCATAAGCGGCCTGAGTACCGGCACCAGCTGCTCCGCAGGAACATAATGAACTGACACCACTTCAACAACCATTTCGTCACCGCTGGCAGGGCTTCTCAGTTTACTGAGTTGATCGCTTGCCATGGTTTTTGCATCAATGTTCGGGACTATCTTAATAACGTCACCACTTTGAATTGCGGCGTAGCCTGAGACCTGAAGCATTGACAGAAAAACTTCATAAACCTCTCGGTCATTGATGGGTTTATTAGAAATGATTGAAATCTTGCCCTGTACCCGCGGATCAATAATGAAATTCTTACCCGTGACGCGTGAGACCTCGGCAATAACCGCGCGAATATCCGCACTTCGCAGATTCCATATTTTTTTATCGGAAGATGTTCCCTGCTGTGAAGTGGCGTTCTGATCGTCAGCTAAATTGTTATTCTGCTGTTTTTCAGTATTGGGGTTATCTGATTTAAGAGCGAGCGACTGATCATCGGTGAGTTTGTCTTTGAGTTGGCGTGTCGCAGGATAATCAGCAATGGGACCAATTTGTACCAGATACAGTTTTTTATCTTCCTGATGTTTGATCTCTATGGCTTGCTTTACTTTCGTTGAAAGTTCCTTTTTTAGCTTCTGGGCATTTTTTTCTTGAAGAAATGCACCGGCTTGCAAGTAGAAAACAGTCTGACCATCCTTGTTTACGGTTTTGATATCAAACGAGTTCGCTAAAGCAGGGTTCAACAATATCAGAAACAAAAAGACGGTTACAATATTTCGCATTAAGTATGTCGCTATATAAATCATTGATACATGATAACTAAAAATGGCAAAGGACAATAGTCTTTTTTGAGTTGTATGGATGAAATGACAGGTGGTTTTTAAAAATTAAATTTTGAAGGGGAATGGTGGCTATGGGTGGACTTGAACCACCGACCTCAGCATTATGAGTGCCGCGCTCTAACCAACTGAGCCACATAGCCATTTGAGGTGGTGATTTTGTCTTTTTAAGAGGTTTTTGTCAAGTCTGTTTTTTAAATAAATTTGAATTGTAAGCCAGTTAAAGTGAAAATTTAAATGAGCAACATATCATTCCGGCCGAAACCAGCCAGAATAAGTAAAAGGCAGGGCTGGGATCCTGTGTGGTGTTGAACCACTTCATGGGACCACAGACCTGCCTGATGGTATTATTCAACAATATTGATTAAGCGTTTACACCACCAGGAGAAACAATGCACCAGGTCCACGATAAACCTGCAGCAGTAATTGCTTATTTTTACCTTGGGCCGCTTTATGAAGAGCGTCCACACTCGCTGTGGGTATTTTATTAGCAGAGATGATAATATCTCCCGGTCTTAGACCTGCTCGCCAGCCGGCACTGTTTTCAGTAGCACCAACGACCTGTACACCCAGTACATTTCCATGAGGAGGGTAGTCCTGCTCAAAGTTACGTATGGCCAAACCGTAAAGAAAGGGATTACTGGTTTGTAATTGCTGCTCGTGTTGTTTGATATCAGTCACCACGGCTTTTAAAGTCAATGTTTTACCATCGCGTTGTACAACTAATTTCGCCTCGGAACCGACCCTTAATAAACTGATGGTGGTTTTAACCTGCGTTCCCTGGGTAATTTTAGTATCGTTGATTTGTACAATGACATCGCCTGATTTCAAACCGGCTTTTTCAGCGGGAGAGTTTTCATTGACCTGGGTTACCAAAGCGCCTTGAAACTCTTCGGAATAGCCTAGAGCAAGAGCCAGTTCAGGTGTGAGATGCTGAACAAAAATACCCATCAGTCCACGGTGAACCGAACCGAACTTAATTAACTGCTCGGCAACGTCTTTGGCCATATTGATAGGAATGGCAAAACCAATGCCCACATTGCCGCCATAGGGTGAGATAATGGCTGTATTAATGCCGATTAACTCGCCTTTATTGTTAACCAGCGCACCGCCTGAATTGCCGGGGTTAATGGCCGCATCGGTTTGAATAAAGTTTTCAACGCCTTCTATATTCAAATCAGAACGTTTCAAAGCAGATACAATCCCAAAGGTCGCAGATTGACTGTTTCCGAAACTGTTCAACCCGAATGGATTGCCAATGGCGACAACGAAATCACCAACCTGTATTTGATCTGAGTTGCCAATAGGAAGGCCTTTTAGATTTTTAGCTTCTATTTTAAGAACCGCAAGATCGGTTTCGCTGTCACCACCAACCAGTTTGGCTTTCAGACGACGACCGTCTTGAAGCGTAATCGTAATCAGGCTGGCATTACGAATGACGTGGTCGTTGGTAATAATGACCCCGTTTTTAGGATCGACAATAACCCCAGAGCCAATGCTCTGAAATTTTCTGGGCTTTTCAGGCAGCCTTGATTGTCTGCCTGGCTTGCCGTCCTCATCTTCGCTGATGGGCGAGCCATTGCCTGGGAGATAACCTTGTACAGCAACGTTGACAATAGCGGGCATAACGCCTTTAAGGACAGGCGCCAGACTTGGCAAAGTTATAGCGTCTTTTTCTGCTGCAAAACCATAAGGAATGGATAGAAGCATCAGACATGCGCAAATTAAAGATTTTGTTCTAACTAACATAGTATTAATCCCAGTTTGTTTGATTAAACCAAATGAAAGTAGCCATTCTACCGGTTTGTTGGTCTCGACGATAGGAATAGTACTCAGTTTTTAACTCAAATGTGCAGGCATTTGATTGATACACCGCGCTGATACCTTGTGAATAAAGGATTTGCTCAGCTATCAAAGGCAGATTTACCAGCCATTTTTCCTTTTTTAGTTGAAACCCTGTTTTTGAAAAAGGGTAATGTGAGAGATACATCTGATAAACTTCATCACCGACCTCAAAACAATTCTGGCAGATTGCAGGTCCAATCCAGGCCAGTAAATCCCCATTTTCAGACTGCAATTTTTTTAGGGTGTTTTCAATGATACCATTTACCAGGCCTCTCCAGCCGGCATGAATCATAGCAATTTCTGTTCCCTGTTGATTGCATAAAGCAATGGGGAGACAGTCGGCTGTCATCACGGCCAGGGGAAACGCTGCTGAGCGGCTTATGGCGGCATCGGCTTTTCTGTCCTGGTCTTCGCCTGCCACAATACAACGGGTGCTGTGGGTTTGCTCAAGCCATACCGGCGCTGCTGGCAGTTTCAACAGCGATTGGATTTGCTGTCGATTTTTAAGAACATTCGGTTGCAGATCGCCAACATGCAATCCCAGGTTATTGCTGTCAAAGGGGGGCTGGCTGAACCCTCCGAGCCGGGTGGTTGTCACAGCGGTGATGTGAGCTGGTGCGGGCCAATTTGCCTTATTCAGCTTCATCATGTTCCCTGATGGCCTTGATTAACCGTTTGAAATCCTCAGGCAAAGGCGCATGAAATGTCAGTTGCTCTTTGCTTACCGGATGTATGAAACTTAACTTGCAGGCGTGCAAGGCCTGTCTTTTGAATGACTTAATCACATCGCGCAGCGATTCATCGGCATTTTTTGGAAACCTTGGCCGTCCGCCATACAGTTGATCACCAATAACAGGGTGATTGATATGGGCCATATGAACACGAATTTGATGTGTTCTGCCGGTCATCAGCTGGATATCGAGCAGCGTGTGCTCTTCAAAATGCTCACGTATTTTATAATAGGTTAAGGCTTGTTTTCCCTGGGTGAGAACCGCCATTTTCAAACGGTTGCGATGATGCCTTCCAAAGGCAGTATCGATTTCTCCACCAGAAATGAGATAGCCTTGAACCAATGCCTGGTAATGCCGGTTTATTTCACGAGCCTGCATTTGCCTGATCAGCTCTGTATAGGCTGGCAAGGTTTTGGCAATGACCATCAAGCCCGTTGTATCCTTATCGAGACGATGAATGATACCGGCTCTGGATAATTGCTGTAATGTCTCATCATGATACAGTAAAGCATTCACCAGCGTGCTCTCAGGATTACCCGCGCCCGGATGAACCACCAGTCCGGCTTGCTTGTTGATGATCAGCAAATAATCATCTTCGTAGATGATATCCAGCGGGATATTTTGCGGCAGCAGTTTGTCTGTTTCGCGATGATTCTCCATCGGGGCATCAATGTCTATCTTGTCACCGGCTGTCACCTTGTCTCGGGGCTTTGCCAGCTGATCATTCAGTGTAATAAAGCCTTCTTTTATCCATTTGGTTAACAGGGATCTTGAATAATCCGGATACAGTGAGGCGAGTACCGGGTCAAGTCGTTGGCCATGGAACGCCGTGGGAATAATATTCTGTATTTTGATTGAGTTTGTCATCAGGCAGGCTGGCTTTCACATTGTTCTACTAAACGGCCACGCAGTGAATTAGGCAATGCTTCATTAATGGATACTTTAACAAACTGACCAATCAAATCGGCTCCGCCATCAAAATTTACCACACGATTGCATTCCGTTCTTCCGGCCAGCTGTTGTTTATCTTTTTTAGAAAACCCGGTGACCAGCAGTCGCTGCGTTGAACCAACCATGGACTGGCTATAGCGGGCAGCATTCATGCTCAGGCGATTTTGCAGCAATTGGAGGCGCTGTTTTTTGACGTCCATGGGCGTCTCATCTGGCAGGCTTGCCGCTGGCGTTCCAGGGCGTGGACTATAGATAAAGCTGAAAGAGGTATCAAATCCAATGTCATGAACCAGATTCATGGTTTGTTCAAATTCCTCATCGGTTTCACCGGGAAAGCCCACGATGATGTCGGTAGATAAACGAATATCAGGACGAACCTTGCGTAATTTACGCATTTTTGATTTGAATTCAATGGCAGTATAGCCCCGTTTCATCATGGATAATATGCGATCTGAACCGCTTTGAACCGGCAGATGCAGATGGTTAGCCAATTCAGGGACTTCAGCATAGGCATTGATCAGGTTATCAGAAAAGGCAAGGGGATGAGAGGTCGTGAAGCGGATGCGCCCAATGCTCTCGATCGCAGCAATATAATGAATAAGCAATGCCAGATCAGCGATTTCACCGTCATTCATTTTTCCTTGATAGTCATTGACATTCTGACCCAACAGATTGATTTCACGCACGCCTTGAGCGGCCAGTTGGAAGCATTCAGCCAGCATATCATCAAAGGGGCGGCTGATTTCTTCCCCTCTGGTATAGGGAACGACGCAATAGCTGCAGTATTTGCTGCAACCTTCCATAATCGAGACAAAGGCAACAGGGCCTTCGGCACGGGGTGCAGGAAGGTGATCAAATTTTTCAATTTCCGGGAAACTGATGTCAACGACCGGTTTTTTCTTTTCAAGATGTTCATTAAGCATCGCAGGCAGACGGTGTAATGTTTGTGGGCCGAAAACCAGATCGACAAAAGGGGCGCGTTTAATGATCTCGGCACCTTCCTGACTGGCAACGCAGCCGCCTACACCAATAACCACATGCGGGTTCTTTTTTTTATACTCCCGCCACCGGCCTAGCTGGGAAAACACTTTTTCCTGGGCTTTTTCACGGATGGAGCAGGTATTGAGCAAAATAATGTCTGCGTTATCTACCGTATCTGTTTTAACAAAACCGTGGGAACTGAATAATACTTCTGCCATTTTTGATGAGTCGTACTCATTCATCTGACAGCCATTCGTTTTGATATATAACTTCTTCTCACTCATATTGACTTACCAACTTATAAAATGCGGTTATTATTTCATTCTGTAGTGCTTTTGCAATAGGTTTCTTTAATTAAAGGTAAAATAAGAAAAGAAATCAGCAAACCGATGGGCATCAGTGCCAGTGCTTTGTAATAGGTCATCAGGGAATATACCCTGATGCTTCCAGCCATCTCGCCCATCCATAATTTATCCAGTATGTAACCTATCAAGGGCTGAACGAGGGCGATACCAATCATATTCATCATATTCATAAAGCTCAAGCCTGTAGCTACCGAGCGATCACTGCAAATTTCTTTAGCAACAGTAAAAGCAGGCAAAAAACCGGCAGAAAAGACGCCAAATAAAAATAAAAGCACTTCAAATAAAGAGCCGGTAGAAAGCGGTGCATAGATAATGGCTAGAGAAGTAAAAAATGCGCCAGCACTGCCAATATACATAGGGGGCTTGCGCCGACCGATACGATTTGACAGCAGACCCCAGAGAGGGCTTGCTATGGCCCAACCAACAAATACCAGGGAAATATAATTCGCTGCAGCAGGCTTGCTCATACCCAGTTTAGTCATCAGAAAAGGCACGCCCCAGAGACCGCAGAATACTGGCGTCCACATGTACATAAGTCCACCAAACGAAGCAATCAACCATAACTGTTTATTTTTTAACAACGCAATCAGGCGAGGGAAAACGCGATCGTTAGATGATTGGGCAAGGTTTCTCGTTGCGTCATTTTCATTTGTTTGATCTTGAGGAGAGTCTTTTGCAATCAGAAAGATCAAAACAGCCAGAACCAGGCCAAAGAGACCCATGATGGTCATTGCGTTTCGCCAATCATATTGCTCAATTAATATGGCCAGCGGTGTTTCACCGCCAATGGCACCCATCATGCCAATGGTTACCATAATACCGGTTAAAAGCGCAAAACGTTGAGCAGGAAACCAGTTTGCTGCCAGTTTCATTGTGCCCACGGCAGCAAAGGCTGAGCCAAAGCCAATCATTAAGCGCGCCAGGCAAGCCATATAGAAATTGTCCGTCTGTCCAAAGGCGATGGTACTCAGTGCACAAATTAAAGTGGCAATGGTGAGCAATCGACGCGGGCCAAAATAATCCAAAAGAAAGCCTGCAGGTAGTTGCATCACAGCATAGGAATAAAAATAAACCCCGGCAAGTATTCCTAACGTGTGGCTGGTGACAGAAAAATCACGCATCAACTCGTTACTCATCACACTGGGAGAGACTTGCAAAAGGCATTCATAAAAATAAAACAGACAGCCGAGACCCCAAACTATCCAGGGAATTAACGATTGAAAAAACAAGGAGGAAAATGGTTTTACCTGGGAATTTGCATACGTCATTGTTACTTAACACTCCAGTTCTTTATTATGAGTAAAGTAGTATCTGAATTACGGGTTTTAAACAAATTGAAATATTATCAGGTTGTTTACAATTTGTCTATTGTCAGATGCCAAATTCCGTTATTGCGGGGTATCTAGAATGACACGGGTTCCTTTCATTCCGCCACCGGGAAGATCAATGAATTCTTCATTTAACCATCTGGCATCTTCAATAAACATGCGCACACAACCATGGCTTGCCCTGTAACCAGGAACACTTGAACTGCCATGCAGCGCATAGCCTCTGAAAAAATGCATGCAATAAGGCATTTCCGCACCGCCATGATTGCCATCAGAACGTCTGGGAAAGGCGGTTGAAACGCAGTCAATATCTTGCTTTCGAATGACGCGATAAGATCCGGAGGGCGTCTGACAAGAACCTCTCACCCCGGAGCAACGGTCCTTTCCTGATGAGATAGGTCCCCACCAAACCAGTTCACCGTCTTCATCATATGCTCCCCAGGCTAAATTTTTCTGGCTTATATAGATGACTTTTTCTCCGACAGGATCTATGTATCGGGGAAAGGGCGATACATCATAGACAGTTAATCGTTCAAGATTTTTAGGAACGGCAATGATTGTGCCGGGCTTTAATCGTACATTCATTCTGTTAATTCTACGAACGATGTCCCTTTCTTCCGGATGGGGGAATAGCATTTGCCAATCCTCGCCTCGTCTTATTTTGATGCAAAAATAATCTGTCGATTGACACAAGGATTCGCTAAACCGTTTTTTTGCTAATACCGGATGACTGTTAAAAATCAATGTTAGCGCAAAAACAGCTAAGATGAACTGTTTCATGCTAGCCCCCGCTTTGTTATTATTCTATGACTGATAACGGCAGGAAGGAAAATTACTTTACTTTTTTAAACATTTAAACCTGCCGAATGCGTGTGCTGATAACCACTCCGACTGACTCGAAGTTTCTCTTGCAGCCAGCCTGCATTGGAATGAACTCAATCAACCCGTTTGATATGCGCATGACTAATATGCAATCCCACAAGACGAGCGATAAGCACAGCAACATACAATTGCCCCGCCACCGATTCCAATGATGCAAATAAGCGCGCCAGGCCGGTAATCGGTACAATGTCGCCATATCCCAGCGTGCTTAAGGTGACAAAACTTAAGTAAATAAATTGTGAAAAATAAAATCGATGCGCACTTAATTGATCCTGGTTTATCACAAAACCATGATCAAAGAAAAATGAATGCGGGTTGAAAAGCTCCAGAATCGAATAGATCAATGCCCAGCTAATCCCAATCAATAAATACGCACTGATCGCGCCATAGATTTTATCTTCCGTTACTTTTTTGTATTGCAGCACATGGCGAATGATCATAACGACAGCTATTACTGTAAAAATAACCTCCAGAACCAAACCGAAAAGCAATAACGGTCGGCTTTGTAATATAACATCAAAGGCAATGACAGTAATCGCCATTAAGGCTATAAGAAGAGATGCCGCAACGATCTGTTTGTTTTTGCTGACCAGATGAATACCGAAAATCATTAAAAAATTAAATAATAATTCAACAAATATCAAATAGCGGGAGTAAGTATTATTCACCAAAGGAAAGGATATGATGAGAATTAACGTACCGAGGAGAAAAATCAGCATACGATTTTTTAGAGTGAATCGATTTAAAATGCGTGTCCATTTTGAATACATGTTATTCCCTTTTATCAATTTATCTTTACAATAAAGCAATTTTTTTGGATAAAACAAGCCCCTGATAAAAAATCAAGGTATAATATATCCATACTATACCATTAATTTATTAAATTGAGTTTATAATTATGAGTTGGCTAAAAAAATTATTACCATCAAAAGTCAGAACCGAAACAACGCAAAAAAAAGGCGTTCCAGAAGGTTTATGGGTTAAGTGCCTGGGCTGCAATGCGGTACTGTATAGTAATGAATTGACAAAAAACCTCATGGTCTGCCCGACCTGCAATCATCACCACCGTCTTTCTGCAAGAGAAAGGCTGGCTCATTTTCTTGATGAATCAGAACAGGAAGAAATTGCAGCAGACCTGGAGCCGGTCGATCGCTTGAAATTCAGAGATTCCAAGAAATACAAAGATCGCATCCATCAGGCTCAGAAGGCAACCGGTGAAAAGGAAGCCCTGATCGTCATGAAGGGAAATTTGTTAAATCAAGCCGTTGTCACCAGTGCCTTTGAATTCCGATTTATGGGCGGTTCCATGGGAGCAACCGTTGGGGAAAAGTTTGTTCGTGGTTTGAACGTAGCCGCGCAGGAAAACCGGCCTTTCATCTGTTTTACTGCCAGTGGCGGGGCCAGAATGCAGGAAGGTCTTTTTTCCCTGATGCAAATGGCTAAAACCTCAGCGGCTTTAGCGAAGTTTTCCAATACCGGCTTGCCTTTTATTGTTGTTCTGACCGATCCGACAATGGGCGGCGTTTCCGCAAGCTTTGCCAGCCTTGGTGATATTATCATTGCCGAACCCAAAGCTTTAATAGGCTTTGCAGGTCCTCGCGTGATTGAACAAACCGTTCGGCAAACCTTGCCCGAGGGATTTCAGCGCTCAGAATTTTTATTGGAGCATGGACATATTGATATGATCGTCGATCGTAAAAGTATCCGCTCAACTGTTTCAGAGATTATTTCCAAGTTAATGCACAGGCAATTGGAGAGTTAAATTGTTTGTGCCCGATGCGCATCACTCCCTCGCTGAGTGGATTTATTATCTTGAAAACCTGCACTCGGTTGAAATTCAACTGGGTTTGAGCCGTATTCAGACGGTTGCAGAAGAACTGCAACTATTGAAACCGGGGTGTAAGCTGATTACAGTAGCAGGTACCAACGGCAAAGGATCGACCGTTGCTGCATTGGAGGCTATGTATTTGCAAGCCGGTTACCAGTTAGGCTGTTACACCTCACCGCATTTATTAGCATTTAACGAGCGCGTTCGTATTAACGGCCGTTCGGTTGCTGACGATGATTTGTGCAAAGCCTTGTCCTTTATTGAGAAAGGGCGCAAGGCTATCCCTCTCACTTATTTTGAGATAATAACCCTTGCCGCATTGTGGCTTTTTAAACAGTCCACCCTGGATTTGATTATTCTTGAAGTGGGGCTGGGTGGTCGTCAGGATGCAACAAACATTATTGATGCAGATTTGGCAATCATTACCACCATTGATTTTGATCATCAACAATTTCTTGGATACACTCTGGAGTCCATTGCTTATGAAAAAGCAGGGATTCTGCGCCATGGTCAAACCATGGTGTATGCGGATGTTGATCCGCCGAAACCGATACTTGACGAAGCTGAACGTCTGGGTGTTCAAGTGCATTGCCTGGGCCGTGATTATCATTATAAACAAACGCTTGATGACTGGGAATTGCAATGGGGTCAAATGGGGTTAAAGCATTTGCCAAAGCCACAGATTCATCTTAAAGCGGCAGCCTCCGCTCTGGTTGCCGCAAAACTGCTGGACTCTTTTTTGCCCGTCAACCATCAGGCCATCCTTGCGGCCTTAACCGGACTGACTGTAGCTGGTCGATTACATTATATTCCAGGAAAGATTTCTGTTTTATATGATGTAGCGCATAATCATCAGGCCGTTTGTCTGCTTGCAGAATTTATTAAAAAAATAGACAATAAACACGTAAAATTACATGCAGTATTTTCTGCTTTAAAAGATAAAACCCTGAAAGACTTGATAGATCCTCTCAAAGAACATATTGATTATTGGTATCCATCAGTATTAAATCATTCTCGTGCAGCCAATGCTCAGATGATGAAAGAGGCCTTTGATGAGCAGAATATCACTGACTGTGATTTTTACAGTAATCCTGTAAGGGCCTTCCAGGCAGCACAACAACAAGCCATTGAGGGTGATTTGATTATTATATATGGTTCTTTTATAACAGTAGCGCAGGTCATGGAAATGCAATTACGCTCAAAAACCGCGACAAAGAAGGAGACAATATGAAGCTGGAAATGGATGAGAAGCTTAAGCACAGGTTAATTGGGATAGCTGTCATACTATCTATTGCAACAATTTTTACTCCGGCAATCATTAAAAAATCAAGCCAGCGTTTTGATCCGAAGGTGACCGTTAATGTTAAATTGCCTCCAAAACCTTTTCATCCTCACATAGCAGAGAAAGATAAAACTGAACTATTTAAAACAGCTCGGGTGGCACATGTTGAGTTGGAAGCAGTGAAAGAAGGCAGTCAATTGACAACCTTGTCCAGCGCTGATTTTTTTGATAAAACGCCCGCCACTGATTCTGAAAGTCATATCCAATTGGCCGATGTTGCTTCTGCTTCTCCAGATAAAGCACAGCAGGTTACAGAATCTACTGTTCACAAAACAGTGCCGGCTCCTCGGGAAAAAAACCTGCAAAAAACCGTCGCTGTGAGTCATTCTAAGTCGAAAGTCATTGCAAAGCCCGCCGTTACCAAGCACGCGGCTAAACCTGCTGCCAAACACCTGGCTAAACCCACTAAACTGGTCAATAAACTTTCTAAACCCAAAAAATCGCAACATGGCAGCATTGCCAATAGCGAATTTGTCGTACAACTGGCCTCTTTTTCAGTAGAAAATAACGCTAAAACATTGGTTGGACAGCTTCAAAAGAAAGGCTACACAGCACAGGTCACAAAGGTGGCTTATAAGAAAGATTATTTGTATAAAGTGTTTGTAGGGCATAAAAAGAACAGAAATGAAGCTGAAAAATTGAAACATCAATTGGCAAATAATTTCAAATTAAACGGGTTTATTGTTCATACAGGAGTTAGTTAACATGCAATGGCATTGGGTAGATATAGCGATCATTGCAGTGATAACTATATCTATGTTGACAGGACTTTTTCGGGGATTTGTTAAGGAAATCATCGCCTTATTTACCTGGGTGCTGGCTATTTGGCTTGGCTTTCACTATTCACAAAGCCTGGATCCATGGCTTGCATCATACCTGCAGGATAAAACAGTCAGAGCAGTCGTTGCATTTTTCCTGATACTTTTTTCAGTTTTGCTGGTTGGAGCTATTATCAATGCGCTCATCAGTGTTATTTTAAAACGTGCGGGCTTAAATGGAACCGATAGAACCTTGGGCATGGGATTTGGGTTCATCAGAGGCGTTTTTATTGTTGCGCTGATTATTTTGGCAATCAATATGACCTCTTTGCCTTCCGGTCAATATGCACATGAATCAAAGCTGTATGCGAAATTTGATCCTGTCGTTAAAGTCATATATGGTTTTATGCCTGATTTTATCAAGAAAATAAAGGCATTTGAGCATGAGGAACCTTCTATTTCTTCAGCTTGAGAGCCGTTGTGCTGAATAAGCATGGGGTAGAAGTACAAAAGGTTTTCATGTTCTAAATATATAAATTATTGTGTTGAATATATTGATATACCGTTTCAGGTAATTCAATATCTGATTGATTGTTATTCTTAATACAATAGCGAATATCAGTGGATGAAATCGGATAATGACCTGCATTGATTCTACAAATAACACCGTTTTGATGGGTAAATAATTTATCCGGATGGGCTGCTTCATGCCGGTTTAATAATTGAATGACCTCCGCAGGAAATGAATCGATATCATACTCAGGGCGGTAGATGACCATGATGTTTGCCAGTTTGAGAATCTTTTCCCATTCGTGCCACTGCGGTAACTTAGCGAAGGCATCCGTCCCCATGATAAGAGTAAGGGAAGCCTCTGGATAATCTTCTCTATAGCTTTTAAGTGTCTGAATCATGTAGGAAGGGGTGTCACGCTCAATTTCCCGTTGATCTATCTTGAATTCAGAATAATCCTTCAGTGCCAACTCCAGCATTCTGATTCGGTGTTTGGCGTCGGCCTTTACAGGATTTTTTAATAGCGGCGCTTTACAGGGCAAGAAAAAAAATTCATCGAAATGCAGCTTGTCCTGAGTATGTTTTGCAGTATTAATATGTCCCATATGGACTGGATCAAAGGCACCGCCATAAATGGCAATAGATTTTAATGGCTTGGTCATCTATTTTTCCCCACGACATAATAATAAGACAACCTTTTCAAACAAGTGCTTTATTGAGGCACCCGTTCCTGATTTTATGGCATTATCAATTTCAAATGCCGATAACAATAATTGCTGCAGCAGCTTCACAGACAAACGCTTTGAGGCTTTTTGATATAAGCCGGTACGCTGTTTCCATATTCTAAGTTGCTCACAGGCTTTAGAAAAACCAGCGCTTTGCTCGATATCTTTCAACTGAATCAACGTTCTGATTTCCTGGGTCAGGAGCCATAATACCAGACTGTATTCCGCAGGGTTTAACAAGAGTTTTCTAGTGACTGAAATCGCCTTTTCTACCTGGCCTGCCAAACAGGCTTCAGTTAAATCGTAGAGTTGAAACGCCGATTGATCACTGAGCTGCTCTAGCAAGTCTTTAGCATTTAATTGTGCTCCGGGCGCATGACTCAAGTCAATTTTTTCAATGGCTTGAGCACAGGCAAGCATATTCCCCTGTACGTTGTGGAAGATTAACTCTATCACTGAATGATCAAATTGAAATTGATTCCGTTGCAGCTGCTTGTTAATCCAGGTTTTTAATGCGGGCGCTGGCAGAGAGTAGGCCGTTACAAGAACGACCTTGTCTTTTGCCGCCAACCATTGCAACTGTTTGGCTGGAATGTTTGGCGTGCGCAGTAAAACAAGGCATTGTTCGTTGACATTCTCCAGATAATGCTCAAGTGTTTTCTTTCCAGGGCTATCGAGCGTTTTTTTGTCATAACGCAGATCAATCAGTTGATGACTGGCAAAGAGCGTATAGCTGTTTGCTTCTTCAATAAACAGCTTCCAGTCATCTGCAGCGAGGATGGACAGTATTTTTACATCAGCATCGTGCTGTGATTTGAATGCTTGCTTGATTGCTTTGGCTTGCTCGTCTATAAAATAGCTGTCAGGCCCCACAAGCACATAAATTGGGGCTATTTTTCCTTTTAAATGCTGAGATAGCGCCTGGTGTTGAATCAACATAATATTGCCATTGTTATTTAGCGGCTTAAACGATTAATGATTTGGGCTGCGGCGTCCGCCTGCATTTCACTGACCAATTGTTCAGCCTCGTCGTTTGAACCAAGGATCCGGTCATTGTTCACCGTTAGTTGGCGTGTGACGGAAAGGGTATTTAAAGGTTTTACTATTTTACCTTTCGCTGTCTGCAACAAATAGCTCACGGTATAAATTAATTGATACTGTCGGGGATTTGAACCACTGCCGATGCTGTTAATATTTTGTTGTCGTTCTGCATGCTCTATCACCAGCCAATATTTCGCTGAATCAGGGTTTTTATTAATGCGTATACCATACGATCTAAAATAGGTTTCAAGGGTGGTGACAAGCGAGCTGTTGCCCTGTGGGCTTGTAATATAAATATTATCAAGCCATTCGGGCACATCTATGGTTCCTCTTAGATGGAAACCACAGGCAACGAGCATGAAGCTCAAAAAGCAGAGCACCAACTTTTTCATTTCCTACCCAACGACCAGATTGATTAACTGACGATGAGCCACAACCACCGCTTTTTTAATTTCTTTATCTTGAATAAATTGTTGCGCCTGTTGTTTTGCAAGTTCAATCAGTTGCTCATCAGTACTTTCTACACTGGCGGTAAATTGTGCTCGCAGTTTCCCATTGACCTGAACCACATAATCAGCCTCCTCTTTTTTCAACGCCGATTTATCAACCTTGGGCCATGGAGCATCTATGATAATCTTGTCATAACCCAGTTTTTGCCATAATTGATGGCAGATATGAGGGGTTATAGGGGCCAATAATCTCAGTAATATGCCTAAGCTGCGATGTATAAAATGCTTGTCATCCTCCGTTTCAATCGAATAACTGCTCATTTCATTAAATAGCTTCATGCAGCCGGATACAACGGTGTTGAATTGATTGCGCTCATAATCATAATTGATCTGGGATAATACCTGATGAAAATTAAACCGTGATTTCTTTAAACGGCTTTCAACTGCTTGCCAGTCTTTGCTGCGATTGCCATCTATCAGCGCATCATTGATATCTATAAGCATATTTTGATGCTCGTAAGCAAAGATCCATAAGCGCTTGAGGAAACGGTGCGCCCCCTCAACAGCCGTATCTGACCACTCCAGGGATTGGTCGGGCGGTGCGGCAAACATGGTAAATAAACGGGCTGTATCGGCACCATAATCGTCAATTAATTGATTGGGATCCACAATATTCCCTACGGACTTTGACATTTTATGCCCGTCTTTAAGGACCATGCCCTGCGTCAGCAGCGCCTTGAAAGGCTCATCGGAATTGACCAGGCCTTCATCACGCATTAATTTATGGAAAAAACGGGCATAAAGCAGATGCATTACGGCATGTTCAATACCACCAATATATTGATCGACAGGCGTCCAATATTTAGCTCTGTCATCCAGCATGGCATTATCCTGCCCTTTGCACGCAAAGCGCGCGTAATACCAGGAGGATTCGACAAAGGTATCAAAGGTGTCTGTTTCCCGTACCGCATCATGCCCGCATTTAGGGCAGAGAACATGCAGAAAATCAGGGCATTTGACAAGCGGTGAGCCGCTGCCGGTCAGTTCTATATTTTCCGGTAAAACCACGGGAAGCTGATCTTCTGGAACGGGAACCATACCGCAGGCATCACAATTGATCATAGGTATGGGTGTGCCCCAATAGCGCTGTCTTGAAACGCCCCAGTCACGCAAGCGATAATTGACAGTAGCACGGCCTGATTCATGCGCTTCCAGATAAGCGGTAATCGCTTCTTGCGCCTCAGTAGAGGTTAATCCGCTAAACTCTCCAGAATGGATTAAAATGCCTTTTTCTGTGTATGCGGATTTTTTAAAATCATGTTGACTGCCATCGGCAGGTTTTATGACCTCTTTGATGTTCAGGTTATATTTCCTGGCAAATTCCCAGTCCCTTTGATCATGCGCTGGTACGCACATCACAGCACCGGAACCGTATTGCATGAGAACAAAATTGGCAATCCACACCGGAATCTCATCGCCAGTTATCGGGTGGGTAGCAGTATACCCGGTATCTACACCGCGTTTTTCCATGGTAGCCAGTTCGGCCTCGGCCACTTTGATGCCCTGGCAGCTGTCTATAAAATTTCGTGCCTCTTTATTATTCTGTGCCGCTTCTTTGGCGAGCGGGTGGTCAGGGGCTACGGCGATATAAGTAGCGCCCATCAATGTATCAGGACGGGTGGTGTAAATTTTTAATCGTTTTGGATAGTTATTGGCTTTGAAATAAATATCAGTTCCTGTAGAGCGGCCTATCCAGTTGCGCTGCATTTGCTTGACCTGCTCAGGCCACTTATCAAGGTTATCCAGCGAGCTGAGCAACTCGTCTGCATAGGCTGTGATCTTGATGAACCATTGGGGTATTTCCTTTCGTTCAACCAGGGCGCCCGAGCGCCAGCCGCGGCCATCAACGACCTGTTCATTTGCCAGAACGGTTAAATCGACCGGATCCCAGTTCACCACGGAATTTTTCTTGTAAACCAGGCCTTTTTCAAACAAGCGAATAAAAAACCATTGTTCCCAACGGTAATAATCCGGATGAGAGGTGGTAATTTCTCTTTTCCAGTCATAGGCATTGCCTAGTCGCAGGAATTGCTTTTTCATGGCAGCAATATTGGCTGTTGTCCACTCGGCAGGGGGAATGCCGTGTTTGATGGCGGCATTTTCAGCCGGCAAGCCAAAGGCATCCCAACCAATGGGCTGGAGAACATTTTTACCCAGCGCACGCTGGTAGCGAGATATCACATCGCCAAGGGTATAATTCCTGACATGCCCCATATGGAGTGAGCCGCTGGGGTAGGGAAACATGGACAGGCAGTAGAATTTTTCTTTATTTAAATCCTCTGTCACGTTAAAACTTTGTTTCTTTTGCCAGAATTGTTGAGCTTGTTCTTCAACTTCTTGTGGTTTATAGCTGTTATCCATGATCACATTTGTATAATTAAAACTGGGTGGTAAGAATAACCCCTCTTGTGGCTCACAGCAATAGCTTATTGCAGTGGTTTTCATTTAATTTTTAATAATATAGATAAAAGTATGATTAGGAAACACAATATTAAAACAGGAAAATCACCCCATTTTATCCAGGGCGTTGATCCTTTTACACTGTATACCTGAGACGTCAGCACCCCGGATTGAAAAGCCGGCAGGCTGGCAATAATCTCCCCTAGCGGGTTAATCACAGAGGATAGACCGTCATTATTAGCAACCACCTGAAAACGGCCGGTTTGAAGAGATAGCATACGGGCCATTTGCAGTTGTTGATAGCTTGCCAGAGAATGCCCAAACCAACCGTTGTCACTGACAGAAACAATCCATTGGGCCTTGGGCATTTGCTCTCGTAACAATGAGGGGTAGGCAATCTCATAACAAATCAAGCTGGCAATAGGGATATGGCCAATCTTGATTAAGTGCTGTTTAATTTTACCGGGCAGCAACTCAGGCTCTGGTAGCAACAGCAATTTATTAATGAATTTAAAAGCCGCAGGAATATATTCCCCAAAAGGGACCAGATGCTGTTTTGCATAGTGGCCTTTTGCCTGGCCGAGGGTAATTATTGCATTGTTATATTGTTTTTTATGGCTATCGTCATGTTGTAAGATGCCAAGAATAATCGCGGTTTTTGTAGATTTGGCTTTCTGGCTGATGGGTTTTAGAAAATCTTCAATATAATTTCTGGGAACGGGTATCGCCGACTCTGGCATGACAATCAGATCATTGCCCATCAGCCCGTAAGTTTTGCTTTGATAATGCTCTAATAATTTCCAGAAAAGTGCTTCATCCCATTTGTCTCTCATGGATAAATTGGCTTGGATCACCGCCACAGAAACAGGTTTGTTCGAGGTCTTGGTCCATTCGACATATTTAAGACCCTCGGGTGCTATCAATAATAAAACAAAACAGATCATATAAACATAGCGTATTTTTCCAATATTACGCATGGAATTGGCTAGAAATGCCGCCGCAAGACAGGTTATAAACCCTACGCCATAATTACCAATAAGCGGTGCAAGGTATCTTAAAGGTGAATCCGTCTGACTGGTGCCGGCTAATAACCAGGGAAACCCTGTCATCAGGTTTGAACGTGCAACTTCACTGAGAATCCATAAGGCCGCGAACGACAGACTGGGGATGAAGGGTTTGTTTGCAGGATTAATGGCTCTGAATGCAAGCCCTGCCACGGCCGGGTACAGCGATAAATAGGCGACAAACAAAAAGGTTATCAGCACGGAGAGAAAATAATTTAACGAACCGTAATCATGGATGCTGATGATGACCCAGGATACCCCAAAACCATACAGGCACAGGCCATACAGAAAGCCGCATATAAAGGCTTCTTTTAGATGGGTACGCAAAAGAAAGGCATAAAAAAAAGCCAGACTCAGGATAGTCATTCCGGGGTAATTATAAGGAGAAAAACCCAGTGGAAAGAGCAATCCGGCAAGACATACTTTAAAGTATACGGAATGAAAAATCGCAGCGCATCGGGTATTGCGACGGTTAGCGGATAAAGGGGCTTTTTTCATGGGGTTAAATATTTCTCATTAATCATGGCATCGTAACACTACGCATTATCAGGCGTTAAGACAATAAAAATCAACTTTAATTATAACAAACCCTATGAAAAATTACTCATCAGTATCCACTTCGGGAGCGTATTACGGGGCGATGTTAACCCGGGGCTGTCAAAAAAAATATTATTAGATGTATTCAATTCATGCCGATTTGGTGTAGGATTAAAACCGTTTTACAAAGGAGATGGATTGTATGTATAACGTAATGATTACGGGAGCGGGGAAAATTGGCAGTTTAATTGCCTGTTTGCTGGCGGATAGTGGAGATTATCAGATTCACCTGGCTGATCTGGAGTTTAACGGTTCTGATGTGAAGCGTTTACTCGAAGCAATGCCGGAGATAAAAACCGTAGCACTGGATGTGACTGATCATCAGTCAACCCAGGCTTATCTTAGAAAACACCAGATAATTTCAGTCATATCTAGTTTACCTTATTTTCTAAACACCCATGTCGCAGAAGCTGCCAAGGCTGTAGAAGCACATTATTTCGATTTGACAGAAGATACGGCCGTCACTGATGCCGTTAAACAGATTGCCGAAGGCAGTCAAGCCGCTTTTGTTCCGCAATGCGGACTGGCGCCAGGCTTTATCAGCATTGCCGCCAACAGCCTGTTGCAGGAATTTGACCAACCCCATCATGCTAAACTCCGTGTTGGTGCACTACCGCAGCGCGCAAGCAATGCCCTGCATTATTCTCTGACCTGGTCTACCGATGGCGTCATTAATGAATACGGCAACCCCTGTTATGGCATTGAAGGCGGCAAGCCGGTGGTCTTAACACCGCTGGAAGGGTTGGAAAGCATACAGATTGACGGTTGTGAGTATGAGGCTTTTAATACCTCCGGAGGATTGGGCAGCCTTGGGGTTATCTATGCTGACAAAATACAGTCCATGACCTATAAAACCATGCGATACCCCGGGCATTGTGAAAAAATGCGCTTGTTGATGAATGATCTCAAATTAAATGAAGACAGAACAACCTTAAAGCGCATCCTTGAAAATGCAATCCCCAAAACTTATCAGGACATCGTGGTCGTTTATGTCACCGTTGAAGGCATTAAAGACGGTGAGTTAACAGAAAGAAGTTATCTTAAAAAAGTGTATCCTGAAACGATTCACAATCTGGCCTGGTCTGCTATTCAGGTGAGTACTGCTGCAGGCGTTTGTGCAGTAGTTGACTTGGTTCTTGGTCAGGCCAATGAATATCACGGCCTGGTTCTTCAGGAAAATTTCCAACTTAAAGATGTATTGGCAAATCGTTTTGGTCAATATTACGCATAGAGGTTTGATATGGATTTACTAAAAAAATTAAATATTGAGGCCATAAATCCCGGCGCATTCAGCGGTCAGGACTGGCATAGTGAAGAAGGGGAATCCCGATTGGCTTCGGTTTGTCCCACAAATGACGAAAAGCTGGCAGAGGTTTCTGTTTGCAGCAGCCAGGATTATGAAACGGTGGTGTCTCGTGCACAAGAGGCGTTTATTGAATGGCGTAAAACGCCAGCGCCCAGGCGCGGTGAAATTATCCGACAGATTGGCCTCGCTCTAAGAGAGCATAAAGATTTGCTCGGCAGTCTGGTGTCGCTTGAAATGGGGAAGTCAAAACAAGAAGGCGATGGCGAAGTGCAGGAAATGATTGATATTGCGGATTTCGCAGTCGGCCAATCGCGTATGCTGTATGGCAAGACCATGCCCTCTGAGCGACCCAATCATCGATTATACGAACAATGGCACCCTTATGGTGTGACGGGGGTTATTTCGGCTTTTAATTTTCCTGTTGCCGTATGGTCATGGAATGCCTTTATAGCTGCTGTATGCGGTAACGTGACGGTATGGAAACCTTCAGCAAAAACCCCGTTATGCGCTATAGCCGTGCATAAAATTTGCAGCAAGGTGTTAAAAGAAAATCAATGCCCGGAAATTTTTTCGCTTATTATTCCCGAGTCTCATGACATTGCAGAGGCGATGGTCAATGATAAGCGCATACCGCTTATTTCGTTTACCGGATCGACCGCGGTTGGTCGACAGGTGGCGGCTAAAGTCGCTTCAAGATTAGGCCGAAGTATTTTAGAGCTGGGTGGAAACAACGCCATTATTCTGGATAAGAACGCCGATTTGGCTTTGGCAATCCCGGCCATTGTATTTGGTGCCGTTGGCACTGCCGGTCAGCGCTGTAC
>JAGXGR010000070.1 GCA_024636645.1 Legionella sp. | reverse complement strand
TTCTTGAGCAATGATTACCATGTCGTATTTCATAACAAAAACTGAACAGTTAATGGAGAATTTTAACTGTACCGCAACTTCAACTGTTCCGCTTCCTGACGGTCGCGGCTCGGTTAGATCGCAGCCCGGTCGTGGCTAGGTCGCGACTCGGAAACCTCAACTGTTCTATGGGCAATTTATAACCACATTGGCAGAACTTATGTATAAAGGTATGTCCTGACGGGCGCGGCTCGGATGCTTCGAAATAATCGATTTTGTATGACGCAAACGACCCTTTTAAAATTGTTCCATACAGAGAAACTATTTACTGCTGAGTAGATTGCGATACCTCTTTCAAGCTTACCAATGTCTTCTCGATAGCTTCCGCTTTATCTAAACGCTCCGTTTTAAAGAAAAGGAAGCGCCCTGTGCTCTGTTTATGAATGAGTCCGGCAATGAGATAACCCACACCCATTCCTAAAACGGCCAAGGCCAGATTTCCTAACATCTGCTTCATGCCTCGGTGTTGATTTAACCGAGGCTTCGCTTGATTAATGGCCAGCTGACTTTGTTCTTGAAAAGTTTTAAAGCTTATTTCATTATAACGGTATCTTCTGAAATTTTTTCCCAGGGTTTCTGCCAGCGCTTCTGCAGGGACACGAACAAGTGCATCTTTTTCAGAAAAAGTCGTTAAATGACCCTTAAACTGTTCTAAAGCGAGAAGAAAATTATTTTCTTCCCGCTTTAAAGGGCGCTGAATCCATTGATTCTTTTGCCGGAAAATGAATTGTTGCGGGTTTTTTTCTTCGTAGGCCGCCAGCAGTTGATATTGGTTCTTTTCTTTAAAATGCAATTCAGAAAAAAATTGATTTAAATCATCTATGTTTTTTACATTTTGAAGGTGTTGCTCAACGTTTCGGAGGATATATTGATGATCTTTATAACAAATCATAGTGTCTGGAAATAATGACTCACAGCGTTTGAACAAGCGCTCTTTTTGCTTTTCAGATAAGGTTTCACCTATGGTTTGTATATTGTCTATTAAGTGCCCGGTCATACTGTCTAAATTGTATTGAAAGAATCGTTCTTTGTATGAGGCATCCATATTTGAACGTATCACCGCCATGAAATTATTCAATCTGTTTACGGTTGGATTGTTTGTAGTGATCGCCATCAGGTACTTAAAAAAGAAGGTTTTTTTCGCATTTGAATCCATATCTGCTTGCATTATCTGAATAAAATCTTCTACCGAAGAACCCAGATTTTCTAAATAATGGCTAATTTTCATATGGTTTTCATAACAATCGCTATGAAAAGAAAGCAGGCTGGCATAACTATCGAGTCGCTTTTGAATTTCAGCTAAAATCGCCGGGTTTATTTTCATAAGCTCAAGGAAAAGCCTGTTGAGCTGAGTATTAGATAAATGCTGGTTTATCAATCCCCATACCGGAACGATATGTGGAGAGATTTTTTCTTTCGTGAGAATACTGGCAAGATGATCGAATAATTTATCAAGCAATGCTTTTTGTATGTTTTTTTCACAACCATGGGTGATGTCATATAAAATCTGGTAGTCAGATATCATATTGACCAACTTTTCAGTTGGAAAATTCTCCAGCAAATATATCCTTTCTTCTTTGGCAAAATACCCATTCTTTAAAATATAGTGATTTAAATTAACGACATCATTAATATTTGCCGTTATTTTTCCACTGATGGCAGATAAAAGCCTGTAATGCAGTTCCATTTCCTTTTGCCCTAGAAGCTCCATATAAAGCATATAAGAATGATCACCAATAGGCACAAACGATTCAACGAAGAGATCTTGTATTGCGCAATAAAAGAAATCCAATTGATCTTTTTTTATTGTCAGAGCCTTGTCTATATGGATTATACCGTGAAGGTTATTGGCTATTTCCGGGAGAGATAAACGGCATTCTTGTAATACCCAGTATTGATCTGCTTCGGATAACTGCGTAAGGAAAAAGGAAAAATGCATGGCTTGATTTGCAAATAATTCAGCAAACCTTGGCTGTAGGCGCTCTAATTGATTCCTATTCAATTGAAGTGCAATGAGCACTAATTCTTTGGGTTCTTTAATCGTAGCAAACAAGATATCTTCACATGCTGCCAGCAGTTGTTCTGCTTTTTTAAAGCTCAAAGACGAACTGATATAGCGAAAATCCTGGCAACTGTGGACAAATGAATGTAACTGCTCAGCATGTTCTTCATAAAATTGATCTGCACTAAGGATACAATTTTTTATATCATAAAACTCTTTTGCACAAGATATCAGATCCGGTATTCTTTCTTGACAATGAAGCCAGAACGAAAATGAATCCACATCATATTTATCAATGATTTTAAACGTTTCTTTTAAATCATCTTTTGTCTGAATCCAAGGCTTTAAGCCTGGCGTACTTTTAAGAAACTGGAAATAATCATTAAAATCTTCTGCTGCATATTTAAATATGAATACGAATATAGGTAGAAAACGGTCTTGGTACGTAGGATGGTTCAATCTGCTGATATTCAAATCAGGATTTGCCCGGATAAGAGTGAATACCTTTGTTTTCTGGCGGGTTAAAATAGCCGTTTCTATGCATTTTAATTGATTCTGTGTTTGTTGGGGTATGAGACCGCAATGCTTCTGGACCTGTTCAAGCTGATATAACAATGGCTGTCTGGCTTTGTATTCTTCTCTCTCCCCTCCCTGAAAATACAGCTGCCGAACCACCTGTTGACTTAATGCCGCTAACTCGGTATTAATGTCCTGAAGTGGTGCAAAATCATGATCATAATATTCAATCATTTTAAAATGCTTTGAATGAAGCAAGTCTGGCTGAAGAAAAAGTCTTATCTGCAAACGGCTTAGATCATAAGGGGAGATAAGATCAGTATCTTGCCGCCAGGCGTTTAATACCTCGGAGGGTCTATAGCTTTTTTCGTCAGAAGAAATAGATAAAGGATTTAGCACACCAAGCGATTTTGATACATAGGCCACTTCATCAATACGGTCTTGATCAATAAACATCTGATAAAGATGCCCCATCTCGCTTTGAGGCCTTTTGCAAAACCTTTGATATAAATCAAGGATTTTATCTATTAAAAGCGTGTCAATATGAAGCGTTTCCAGGCTTTGTTTAATTAACAGTGAAAAATCCGGGGGCCTTCTTGTACTATTTGTGAAGAATAAATTTAAACTGGAAGAGGTGTCTTTACCATCATTTCCCAAAAGAAAAGCATTACAGGAAAGGATCATCTCATGATAAAAGCTTTCATAATTATCGATATCTTTCGTACCCTCTTTCGAAAAGAAGGCAATGAGCTCGTCAATATGCTTATACTGTGCTCCAAACAGATCAAAAGCCCTGAATGATTTATAATCAGCTGATTTTAAAAAGAGCGTTTGTCTGATACTGCTCATGAGATTGATAAAAAAAGCAACCTCGGAGCTGGTTGAATGATACAGGACGATTTTATCAGGTTGCAGGCGCTCTGCTTCAAGAATGTCATGTACCTTGTCAAGTTGTTCCTGAGACAGGTCATATTCACTGTATCTCTTATCCTCATCAAAAAACGATGAGAGATTCGCTTTGTTGTTTTCTGGTTGGTAATCCTTACCTAAGACGGTTGATAAATACATGTCCGTCTGACAGCGTTGTTCTGGCTGAATTGCAGGGGTATCGGATGCAAGCTCAAGACTTGCTTTTTCTTTCACTTCCAATAAGAGATGCGCTTTCTTTTCCGCCTGTTTAGCAAGAGCTGCCCGTATTTCCGAGGGCGTTCCCAATTGGATACCTTTTGATATGACCTGTTTGCATACATTGCCATCGACTAATTGCTGTAAATAGGCTTGCGTGCCTTTTTGTTTAAGCATTTTCCCAAGCGGCGGATGCAGTGCTATTTTCTTATTGGCCTCTGTTATTACTTCCAGTACAGCTTGTTGCTCCATTTCTCCTTCAGGCGCATCCAAAGCCTGTAACAGGCTTTTTAATGGAATCCAGCAATAATCTGTGTATTCCTTTGCATACGGATTATCAGACGCTTGCAGTCTTTTTAAAAACTTCCTGGGTTCAATACCCTGCTTTTCTTCAAGGATATACATGCGATAAAGAGAAGGCTGGCCCTTAGAGTTCCGGGTCAACAAATCAAAATAGGGACACTCGCGCAATGTGTCTGTACAAGGCTGTATGAGATCCATGGATTCTTCCCTGGTTTCACGCGCGGCAGTGTAGGCCAAATCAGCGTCTTGGGCATCACTCTTTCCTCCCAGATTCCCCCACCATTCATGGCGAATTCTCTGCCCCAAAAGCACATGAAACTCTCCGCTTTCCTTGTCCTGATAAAGATTCAGCGTTCCTGCTGCGGTATAGTCAGGATCTGCTGGATGATGAGGAGTCGCCAGAGGATACTCGGGGCAAAAACGATGCCTCAAATAATATAAACGATGGAAAAGCAATTCAATCAACGCATCGCCCGCCTTTATTTTAAGCGTGCTGTTTAAGGCATACATGGATTGATACAGTGATTCTCTATTGTCTAACAGGCGTGTAACTTCTTCTCGTATAACAGCACTTGTGACTTTTTTATAAAACAAGGTACCAAAGTTTGATTGTTCCGAAAGAAGGCTATCTATCTCTTTCACAACGGTCCCTGATGTTTTATGGTCACCACGGGCCCGAAAACGAAGTCCGCAACCATTATCTATACGATATAAACGATGACTTCCCTTTTCAAGGATCAGATTACCCCGTTTGGCCGCGATATCGACATTGCCTAACAAGGCATCCATGACAAAACCTTTGGCTAATTGCGATAACACATCATCTTGATCGGTTTCTATGAGTGCGTGAGGATCTTCTAACCATTGTGCATTCGGCTCTATATACTCTGACAGTCGATAAAGGCCGCTGCTTTGAAAGCCTGCTGCTTGACTCAACGAGGCGGGAATATGCTCAAAAACAGCAAAATCCGGCACAAAAATCCCCATGGCTCGGTATAGGCCATCATTAAAAATTTCATCGCGAAGCTGTTCTGCTGAGTGAGTCTGTTTCAGTATATATCGTTTAGATTGTTCATCCTCCAATACAACGACCCTTCCAGAACTGCTTCTTAATTCTTTCACCGGCTTCAGTGCGTTTAAATTTCGAGGAAGCGTTTCATTGTTTTCTGGAAAGCCTCGAAGCAGGCAGTAATCCGGCTGAAAATGAAAAAGTTTGATCGGAGGGAGGCTTAGATCGTTTTGCTGGCTGACCGTGTCAATCGATTCTAATTGCTCCAGATTATCATCCACGACCAGAATACGATGGGGCTGATGTTTCAATTGTTGAATAAACTGAGCCAATACATGGCCTTTTTGAACCTGTTGATTTAAAGTTCTGGCAAATATAATGCCTTGTTCAATGCGGTGTTCGGGTTGTGAAAAATTAAAAGGCTGATCATCGCTGGTTTCAAGCTGGCTGGCTTTGATGCCCATCATTTCCAGGTGTTCGTGGGTTTTTTGCCGTTTTTTCTTGATATCCCCATGCCGTGCTGTTAAGCAGATCACCGGAATATTTCGCTCCTGCAGCGTATTGATGACGACGGAGGCATTTTGTATCGCTTTAGGCGCATCCTTGTACTTCTTTTTAGCAACAGGTATCAGCAGCGTATGATCAATATCCAATACAACAAGGTCGCCTTGTTTGGCTATGCGGGTTAAAAAATCCAGTTGTTCCAGTATAAACATAAGCTACGGTTCTATAAAATTATGCCGCCATTATACACGTTATTGCTTAAGATAAACCTAACCCGTCTAAAATAAAAACAAATAATCCGTATCCTTCCGATATCGCAGGGTACTAAAACCCTTTGTATGGGACTATTTGTTGAAACTGTCGTTACGAGGAATGCAATCCAGCGGATGTTGAAAACGCGCGTCTTTGCGGCGATCTAACCCGCGCGCGTTAGCAAGCGGAACCTTCTTTTGATTCTCCATATCAGACAGAGGGTAAACTTTTTTCCACCAACTCGGCCAGATTTCTTGATAAATCAGCATTGGACAGTTGTTGTAAGCACTGGCTTATCATCCTTTGCCGCGGTTTATTCAAATGCTGCCAACGTGTGAAAGGATTAGCCAGACGCGCGGCAAGCTGGGGATTCATTTTATCAATAATTAAAAGCATTGCTGTTAAGAAATCATAGCCGCTACCGTCCACTGCATGAAAATTTCGCGGATTTCTCATACAAAAACTGCCTATCAATGCATATAGCAGATTAGGGTTTGTCATACTGAATGCTTCATGCTTTAAGAGTTCTTTCACCCGCTTTAAAGTGTCCGGTGATTCGCAACTGGCTTGTACAGCAAACCATTTTTCCACAACCAGCGATTCTTGCTGCCATTTTTGATAAAAATCAGTACAGGCTTGTTGGCTGACAGCTGACGTTGAATTGACCAGCAAGCTAAAACCTGCCAGTTGATCCGTCATGGTGAGGGCTGAGGAAAATTGCCTTTGACATAGAGCCAAGGCTTCCGCCTCGTTGGATTTCATCATGAGTACGAGACAAATATTACGTAATTTTCGACGGCCATACGCTTCTGCATTCATTTGATGATCTTCTGCTTCCCATAAGGTTTGATAAAGGGTTTTAGCCTCAGAAAAAAGATACTGACCCAACTGGGAACGAAAGCCATCACGCACCTGCTCAACCAGAGAGACATCAACCTCAGATAATGAGCTGATAACCTCTTGAAACCAAGGAGGGCTTAACAATTCAGCTCGAAGAGAGGCATCGAGGCGGTCATCTATTAAAATATCTTTGTAAACTGCCAATAAATCGGTTGGGATGGCCCAATCTGCTCGTGTTGAGACCAGCCATTGCTGCATGCAATGCACTGCAAGACACTGCGCTTGTTGCCATTTTGAATAGCCATTCGTCTCAAAACGCAATAAAGCCAGTCTTTCTTCGGTTTTCAAGGGATAATGAAGCTTCACCGGGGAAGAAAAATCACGCAGCAGAGAAACAGTCGGTTTGGACTGGAGGTTTTGAAATTTAAAACACTGCTCTTCCTCTTTCAACTCCAGAATATCTTTCTCAAGGGGAAGGTATCGACCCAGCTCATCAAAAAGCGCGATTCTCAGAGGTATATGGAAAGGCCGTTTCATCTTTTTTTCTGGTGTCAGCGGGCAGCGTTGTTTTAGATTAATACTCAGACAGCCTTGATAAAAATCAGTCTCAACATCGACCTCCGGGGTACCGGCCTGAGTATACCAGCGTTTTAATTGACTGAAATCCACTTGATTGGCATCTTCCATCGCTGCAATAAAATCATCAATGGTCACTGCATGGCCATCATGGCGTTCAAAATACAAATCCATGCCCTTGCGGAAACCCTCTGCCCCCAATAAACTGTATTGCATTCTGATGACTTCAGCGCCTTTATTATAGACGGTTGCTGTGTAAAAATTATTGATTTCCTGATAAGAATCAGGCCTGACAGGATGTGCCATGCTGCTGGCATCTTCTGGAAACTGGGCCGCAAACAATATTTTGACATCCATAATACGCTTTACATCTCGTGAATGCATATCACGGGAAAACTCCTGATCGCGAAACACCGTTAAACCTTCCTTAAGACTCAACTGGAACCAATCCCGACAAGTGACGCGATTGCCAGTCCAGTTATGAAAATACTCATGAGCTACAACGGTTTCCACATCCGCATAATCCTGATCCGTTGCAGTATGCGGGCTGACAAGAATGTATTTGGAATTAAAAATATTTAATCCCTTGTTCTCCATCGCCCCCATATTAAAATGACTGACGGCAACTATCATATAGATATCCAGATCATATTCCCGGCCGTAGTTTTTTTCATCCCATCGCATGGCTTTTTTTAAAGAGGCCATGGCATGTGTGCATTTATTTTCTTCTCCTGGCTCTACGTAAATGCGCAGATCAACTGAGCGGCCAGATTGGGTGATGAAATTATCCCGAACACAAGCCAGATCGCCTGCAACCAATGCAAATAAATAGGAAGGCTTTTTAATAGGATCCTGCCATATCACCCAGTGCCGTCCATTGTTGCTGTCTCCCCTGCCAAGCAAGTTGCCATTGGAAAGAAGTACAGGATATTTTTTTTTATCTGCACTAATGCGCGTGGTGAAAACAGACAGCACATCTGGCCTGTCTGGAAAAAAAGTAATCCGCCGGAAACCCTGGGCCTCACAATGTGTACAGAATAAGTGATCAGAGCGATATAATCCTGATAAACGGGTATTTTTCTGAGGGTAAATACGAGTGACTATGCTTAGGCAACATTGCTCTGGACAGACAGGAATCAAAATATCATCGTTGATGATTTGATAGTGTGAAGCCTCCAAAGGCAAATCATTCATATGGATGGAGAGCAATTCCACCCCCTCCCCAAACAAATGCAGAGCGCCTGGGGCTTGTCGGCGCAGTATCAGTTGACTGGTGACTAACACGTAATCTTCATAAAGATCAAAATTCAAATCAACTTTATCCACAGCAAAGGCTGATTTTTTATAATCTTTTAAATAGGTTGTTTTATCTGGCATGGGTAAATCCTTAAAAGCAAAAATCCCGGCGTCCCTAAGCTACCTTATCCAAACATCATTTCTTGGCACGCTCATTGTAGAGATGATCATTTGATTATACTATCTATTTCTTGCAGCCTTTCAGAGATTTATTTTTTATGATGGACAAGAAACAAAATAACCATAAGATGATTTTCCTCATCGCCCCACCTCGATCGTTATCAACGGCTTTTTTAAGAATGATGGCTACACGTCAGGACTTCATGATCTATAACGAGCCTGTCAGCCACATATATAACAAAAAGCATTACCCGCACTCAGAGGGTTTTTATACAGCGCATCAAAACACTTATAATGAGGTTAAAAAAAGGCTGTATGCCTCGATGACCCATCATCATGTGTTTGTTAAAGAAATGAGTTTCGCCTTTGAAGAGTTCATCAACAGTGAACCTGAACTATTAGATAATAAAAATGTTTTTTTCGTGTTTTTACTGCGTAATCCACAGCATTGTCTTATTTCTTATTATAAAAAAATTCCTGCTGATTATTTAGAGTTTATGGTACCGAATCTGGCAAAATTAACCGGTTATCAAGCCCTGTACAAGAGCTTTGAAATGATACAGACTTGTGCTTCCAACAAACCGCATATCATTCATGCAGAGCAGCTTATTAATGATACGGTCAATACCATACAGTCCTTTTGCCAGCATGTGGAAATACCTTTCAAAAAAGAATATCTGCAATGGAACAGTTTGGGTGATGATTTTACAGGAAGACAAGAGTGGCAGGAAAATAAAAAAACTGAATCCATATATCACTGGCACCAGGAGGCAATCCAAAGCCGTGGATTTCATCTTCCCACATCGTATGCGGTTGATGAAAATAATCATCCGCTATTTTCTGAAATTGAAAACAGGGACCATAAGAAAATCTGTATGAAAGTTTATCAAGAAAACAAAGCTTTTTATCATTTAATTTCAGCCAGATGATTCGGGTGTTCAATGAAGGAGCTTGGGTATAAAGCCGCGTTTACCGCAGAATAAAAAATCATCAAGCAGGGTTCTTTATTTGAATTTCTGTGGATAGAGCATACACTTTATGGGAAAACTTACTATATTGGTATAACAAGGAACAAGTTAATTTACATTAAAGGAGAACATCATGAAAGTTAAAGACATTATGACAGCAAACCCTGAGTATTTGCTTCCCACTGCATCCCTTAGTGAAGCGGCCCAAAAAATGCGTGAACTAAATATTGGTTTTTTACCGGTCAGCGATCCATTAGAAGATAAACTGATTGGCACGATAACAGACAGAGATATTGTCATTTCCGCTGTTGCCGATCAGCAGGATCTTAAAACACCGGTAAAAAATGTCATGCATGAGGGCGTCAGCTATTGTTTTGAAAAAGATGAGGTGGAAGAAGCATGCAAGAAAATGAAAGCGCAACAAATCCGAAGACTCATTGTATTAAATGAGGATAAAAAGCTCACTGGCGTACTTTCTTTGGGCGATATTGCCTTAAATGGTGATGATTCCTTGAGTGGTGATACTTTGGAAGATATTTCTAAACACTAATTAGCATAACCTGGTTGGGTTCTTATACAACCCAACCAGGATTTAATTCGATTATTAAAAGGCTTCTCTTGATTGCGACATCGAAAAATGCGATCGCCTTATCCCTGCTGCCTTTTGCAATATTAAACCGATTTGATGATTTTAATTAACTTGTCTTTTTGTAGAAAAGGTTTAATCTAATAAATTACCTACCCTAATTAATAATGGAGAAAATCGTGACCGGATATCACAAACATCTGTCTTCTGCTCTGATAGGCACTGCCGCTTTATTGCTGATCCCTTTCATTAACCCACCCACAGCACAGGCCTGTTCACGAGTGGTTTATGCCTCGCCAGAGGATCAAATAGTAGTCACTGGCAGAAATATGGATTGGTTTGAATCTTTGGATGCCAGTCTTTGGGTGTTGCCACAAGGGCTTGAGCGCAATGACGCGGCTGGGGAAAATTCATTGGAGTGGACTTCTAAATATGGCTCTGTGGTCGTCACAGGTTTTGATAAGGCCGTTGCTGACGGGCTGAATGAAAAAGGCCTGGCAGTCAACGCCTTGTATTTAGCAGAAACCGATTTTGGAAAACGAGATCCTCAAAAACCGGGATTGTCATGGGCGGGTTATGTCCAGTATGTATTAGATAATTTCGCCTCCGTTTCAGAAGCTGTAGAAGCCATGCGCAATGCTGACATCGAAGTCGTTTCTTCTGCTATCCCTGGAAGCATTCCCAAGCCCCCTACCCTGCATTTTGCTCTATCTGACGCCAGTGGCGATTCAGCCATCTTTGAATACTTGAATGGCAAACTGGAAATCCATCATGGCAAAGAATATAAAGTCATGACCAATTCACCCATTTTTTCAAAACAGTTGGCTTTAAATACCTACTGGAAGATTGTCGGCGGTGAAAACATGTTGCCTGGAACAGTGCGGGCATCCGACAGGTATGTCAGAGCCAGTTACTATGTGGATCAATTGCCTGAACCTAAAAATAATATAGAAGCTGTTGCCAACATGATGAGCGTAATGCGCAATGTTGCCCAGCTTCAAGGTAAGGTTGACACGAATGTGCCTAACATTTCACCTACCATTTGGCAGTCAGTGGCTGATAATTCCAATAAAGTGTATTACTTTCAACAAAGCAATTTACCTAGTGGCGTCTGGGTGGATTTTGCCGATTTAGATTTTAAAAAAGAAGCGTCAGTGATGAAAGTGACCCTGCAAAACAACTATAAATTAACAGGGAATATCAAAGATGCGTTCACCAAGGCCGAGTTATTTAAATTTACCGGACCTGAAGAAAATAGCCAAAATGAGCACCTAAACCAGCAATAAATCACTCACCTGTATTTTCTGTCTCCCAGACAGAAAATACAGGTAAAACCAAAGATATACCGCGCGCAGTATAGTTTACCCGTACCGTTTCTATTTAATTTTGACCGATTGATCCGAACTGCGACCGAGCCGCACCGTCAGGAAACGGAACAGTTGAAGTAGCGGAAAAATCAGGTAACGTCCCTGAAGTTTTTTTACACACCACCGAATATCAAAAAATACACAATTCTTGAAGTTTACTTCGATCTGCCCCCTCTCCCGCGCAAGAAATTTGAATAAGATGATGATATTATTCGCGGGAGAGGGTTGGGGAGAGGGAAATGTCACGAATGGTCATAGATGATGTGCTTTGGGAGAGATTACAAAAATTATTACCCAAACCAAACGGGCGGCATGGAGTTGAGCGTTTCTTCCAAAAAATTAAACGCTTTAGACGGATTGCAACAAGATATGATAAAACTGCCAGGATGTATCTGACCGGTATTATGTTTGTAAGTAAGTGTATTCTTGGCATTGAAGTAGAACGCCTGCATGTAATATCAAATCTATACCTCGTCAAGGGTTTGAATGAGTACTTCGAGAATCGATTCTGTTTGTTGTAATACCTCATGGTTCCAAAAGCGCAAGACCTTAAAACCACGTTCATTAAGCCAAGCTGTACGATCCTTATCATATTTTTGGTTATCAGAATGCTGACCGCCATCTAGTTCAATAATTAATCTTTTTTCCAGGCATACGAAATCAACAATATAGTTTCCAATCGGTACCTGCCGCTTAAATTTAAAACCAAGACGATTTGCTCGAAGATAATACCAAAGATGTCTTTCAGTATCAGTGCTTTGTTCCCGTAAAATTTTAGCACGCTGCCTCATAACAGATTTGCCCATTTCCCTCTCCCCAACCCTCTCCCGCGAATAATATCATCATCTTATTCAAATTTCTTGCGCGGGAGAGGGGGCAGATCGAAGTAAACTTCAAGAATTGTGTATTTTTTGATATTCAGTGGTGTGTAAAAAAACTCCAGGGACGTTACCTAAGAAGCCAGTTTTATTTTTTTGATTTATCTCATATTCTAAAGCAATGATTACCATGTCGTATTTTATGACAAAAACTGAACAGTTAATGGAGAATTTTAACTGTTCCGCGGCTTCAACTGTTCCGCTTCCTGACGGTCGCGGCTCGGGCGCAGTTCGGATCAATCGGTCAAAATTAAATGGAAACCAGCTTAATGATCTGTTTATTTACAGGATGAGGTACTATGGCTTCATTGGAGCATTGGAAGACAGATAAGCATCAGAGCTAAAGAGACGCTGTTGTAAAAATTCCCTTGCTACAGAGGATACTTCGTCTGGCGATAAATCATCGGCTTTAATCACCAGGGTATTGGGAATTCGTTGGCGTAGTTCATCTGACATGGGTTTGGTTTTTTGCAGATAATCCTTGATTCTACGGTCAATCACCGCCTGATTATCATCAGCACGCCCCCTGCCGGCCAGGCGATAACGCATGGTCTGCTCATTGACAGAAACATCAATGGCAGCCGCAGGATAACCGTATCGTTGATGAAATAATTCCCATTGTTTGAACGTTCTTGGAAAACCATCGAGCAAGACGGGCTTTGTTTGTTGTAAAGCAGGATGTAAAGATAAAACGGCTAAAATCTCATCGTCTGCTAATAATTCTCCCCGCTGCATACACCGCTCAAACCGCTTTGATAGCGGATGGTTGGCATTGCTGCTTATTTCCCTCAACAGCTCTCCTGTTGAAACATGATGAAAAGCCGTCAGACGTTTGGCCAATTCCCCTTTACCGCTGCCAGGTCCTCCCATCAATAACACAATACCCCTATTAGCTACAGAACGAAAAAACATCATATCTTAACTATTTGTTTAAAGCCGTAATTTTTATAATACAGAGTCCAGGTCGCCATGACAAAAATATTTTAAATAGAAGGGCTAAGCGGCTGTTGCCGATAAAACGCTGTCAGTAAGTGATATACTTCGGGATAATGCTCTCTTAAAATAGCCGGTTTTTCGAAAAATACCTCACTGACTACCGCAAAAAACTCTGCAGGCGCCGTGGCGGCATAAGGGTTAACCGGAGCAGGCAAGTTTTTTTCTAAACGCAATTTCAAATCAGAATAAGCCTGATTAAATGCCGAAGACCATTGTTCTACCGCCATCCCCTCATGCAGCGGCGGCAAGCCATTAGCACGTCCATTCAGCATATCCAGCTTGTGAGCAAACTCATGAATAACCACATTATATCCATCGTTTCCACCATGATGGATGCTGTCATCCCAGGATAAAACGACAGGGCCTCGTTGCCAGGACTCGCCACTGAGGTTTTTTCTGCCTTGATGAACAATGCCATACTCATCGGTTTCGTTAAATTGCCTGGAAAAGGCCCCGGGATAAATGACGACCGATACCCAGCCTTCGTACCAGTCAAGACCAAGATTCAATATGGGCAGACAGGCTTGCAAAGCGATATCAATGCGCATGGTTGATGTTAACTCCAGATCAGCCACCACTTCCAGAGATTTGTAGTGAAGGAATAAAATCGCCAGCTCTTTTAACCTTGTCCTTTCTTCCTCATCTAAACGCTGGAGTAAACTCAAGCGCTGAAAGGCCTGTTGCCATTCACTGTCTGTGATGGCAGATTGCCTCAGTATGCGGTCATGACGCCATTTCTTTAACCACTGAAACATAAGCCTCCATTTTTCAGGTATTTAATTGCTGTTAATTAATAGAATAACGGAAAATACAAAAAAAATCTTATTCAATAATATTTATCCTTTGAAAGGAAAATGCTAAATTTTGTGCTAAATTTAATCTAGGACACAGGAGTCTGACTCAATTTTCAGGGATTGATAGTGATAAGTGATATTCTATATTTTTTTTCTGTATTAACGATTATCAGTACTGCTCTTCCGCTATTGGATTCAAAAAAATGGTGGATAAGAATTTTCGATTTTCCACGCCTTCAAATTTTTGTGATAACAATCCTGCTCATCTTCATCTTTTTACTGGCAAATTTTCTCAACGCTTGGCTAGCTTATGTATTATTTTTTCTGCTTGTTATAACAGCCGTTTATCAAGCATGGCATATTTATCCCTATACCCTTCTTGCCCCCGAGCAGGTCAAAAGTTGTGATAAGGATAATGAAAACGAGGATGCCTTGTTATTGATTACCGCCAATGTACAGCAGGATAACAGAAATACAGAAAAGTGTATCAGCATGATTAAACAACATGATCCCGATGTTCTGCTTTTAGTAGAAGTCGATGAATGGTGGATTGCTCAACTGGCTGATATGCATTCCCAATACCCTTATAAAATCAGCTATCCACTCGCTAACACCCATGGCATGTTACTGATGTCAAAAATGGAACTGCTTGAACCCGAAATTAAATTTTTAGTCAGTGTCGATGTGCCTTCTATCCATTGCACTGTTAAAACCGCAAAGGGGCATATCATTAAATTAATCTGTTTACACCCTGTCGCTCCTGCACCGCCAATCGTAAAAGAAACCAGCAGGAGCAGTCAGCAAAGAGATAGTGAGTTATTCCAGGTTGCAAAAATGGTTAAACCATTAAAGGAGCCTGTCATTGTAATGGGAGACTTGAATGATGTAGCCTGGTCAAAAACAAATTTTCACTTTCAATCCATCAGCGGACTGCTTGATCCCCGTAGAGGCAGAGGATTGTTTAATACCTTTCATGCGAAATATTTTTTCTTTCGATTTCCCCTGGACTATGTTTTTCATTCACGCCATTTTAGTTGTGTCAGTATAAAAAGGCTGGAAACTATTGATTCTGATCATTTCCCCATTTCTATCAAGGTAGCACTTTGATACAAACTGCCCCAATGATAATTATTTTTGATTTTCTGAGAAAATTGATAAAAAATAGGCTATATTTTCAATAATGCATGGAGTTATTATAATTAAACATGGAGTTTTAAAATTGACTACAGAAAAAACCACTACCGGCATCAGCGGATTAGATAGCATTCTATATGGCGGCTATTTAAAATATAAACCAACGCTCATTAAAGGAGCGGCAGGCACAGGAAAGACCACTTTCACCCTTTTTTTCGCTGCAGCTCAAATCAGGGAAAAAGGCGCTGTTGTTTATGTCAGTTGTGATGAACGACCTGAGCAGATTATTGCTTATATGGATGGTTTTGGCCTGGAAGGCACTAAGCTTGTAGAAAAGGGCAAGCTGTTAATTCTTGATTTCACACCCACTCTTGACGATGAGATTTCTGGTGACTTTAATATCAGCGCGCTACTGCTGCGAATAGAGCAGGCCACAAAAAAGATAAAAGCAAATACATTGATCATTGATTCTCTACAGTCCTTGCTTCTCGGTCTTCCAGGTTATGACCCACGCAATGAACTATTGAATTTATACACCTGGACGCGTAATAAAAAATTGACAACCTTAACGACCATTGCCGACATCCAAACCATTTTAAACATCGATCTTTATGGCGAATATGTTGTAGATTGCGCCATACATCTTAAACAGTCCATCAGTAACACATTAATGACCCGATACCTGCGCGTCATCAAACTTCGCGGCTCAGCCCATGGCACCAATGAATATCCTTTTTCCATTATTGAGAATGGTATATCGCTGATACCCATTACCGAAACCCGACTGGATGTCAATATTTTAACAGAGCATTTAAGCACCGGTATTAAAGGACTTGACCGTATGCTTGATAATAAGGGTTTTCATGAAGGATCGCCCATTATGATTAGTGGCCGTTCAGGCACGGCTAAAACACTGTTTGCAGCGAGTTTTGCAAAATCTTGTCTGCAACAAGGTAAAAAAGTTTTATTTGTCTCTTTTGAAGAATCCCCCAGCAATTTAATCCATCATTTTTTATCCATAGATATCGATCTTAGGCCTTTTCTTGAGGACAAAAGTTTAGACATCAATTCAAGACGCTCTGTGGAAATGGGTCTTGAAGATCATATTATTTCAATTATAGAAATAAACGAGAGAAATGAATTCGACGTCATTATTATTGATCCCATTTCATCTTTGTTGGATCTGGGCAATATTATGGATGTCAAAACGATGTTCATACGCTTCATTTCTTATATGAAATCACGAAAAAAGACCTTGCTGTTTACCGAGTTATTGCCGGACTATGCAGAGGAGCACACCCTGCTTGGTTTATCCAGTCTGACAGATACCTGGATTCGATTGAGTTATGTTGAAAAAAATGGTGAATTTAACCGTATGATATACATTGCCAAATCACGGGGGATTAAAACCTCGAATCAAGTCAAGGAATTTTTAATCCAAGACAAAGGCATCATCATCGAAGATCCCTATATAGGTGATGAGGAAATGGTTTTTGGCTCGCAGAAAGCCGCTCGTATATTAGAAGATAAACAACTGCAAGCACAGAATGCCCAGGAAATTGTACAACTGGAAAATGAAATCAAAGCCGTTGAAGAGGAACTTGTTGCACATCAGAAAATTCAAACCGCAGAATATCAGGCCAGAAAAAATGCTTTGCTGCGTAAAAAAAACAAATTACTCAATGAGGAGAAACAATTGCAATCCAGAAGACGGGCAAATAAGTTACTAAGGGATTAGGCGATGAGCAAGATTAAGCTGAAACTTTTTATTATTGGAAACAGTCCTATATCAAAACGGGCTATCAGAAACCTTAACGCCATCTGTTCCACAGAAGGGTTAGATGGTCACTGCGATATAGAAGTGATTGATCTATTGGAGCATCAGGATTTGGCAGAGATTGAACGAATTTTTGCAACACCTCTTTTAATCAGAAAAGAACCGCTGCCACAGCGACGAATCATTGGCGATCTATCAAATCAACAAAAAGTACTGGCCACACTTGAATTGCCTGGTAATGAAGATGAATAAAAAACAGAATAACTATTGGAAAAAAATGATTAATGCCTTGGCTGAAGGTGTTGTCATCATTAATAAAGAAGGTGAAATACTTTTTATAAATACCTATGCCGCAAACTTGTTGGGATATCCTGAATCTGATCTTTTAGGCAGTAATTTTTTACACCCTCTGGCAGTAGATGAAACACAGGAAATTGAAATTCTAAAACCCAATGGTGAAATAATACCAGCGCAGATGACGGTAAAAGAGGGCGCTTGGAAAAATGAATTTGCCTGGGTCATTTCTTTACAAGACATTTCTGAGTTTAAGGCCAAAGAAAAAAAATTAAGCATTTCTTCCAAGGGAATCAGTTCAGCATTCGAAGGCATTATTCTCACGGATGCAAATGGTACTATACTGGAAGCAAATAGAGCTTTTTTGAAAATGACTGGCTTCAAGGAAGAAGAAATCATTGGTAAAAATCCACGCATATGGAAATCCGGTTATCAATCTGATGAATTTTATAAGCAAATGTGGAACAATTTGCTTAAAAATGGGCACTGGAGCGGGGAGCTCTGGGATAAATACAAACATAAAAAGCTTTTTCCTGTTTTTTTATCCATATCAGCGGTTAAAGATTCTGAAGGCGAGACCACTAATTATATTGGTTTTTTTCATGATTTATCTGTGATTAAAGAGCAGGAACAACAGATAGAGCATTTTAAATTCTATGATTTTTTAACCGGCTTGCCTAATATATTTTTGCTGACTCAAAAACTGGACAACTACATTGCTCAAAGCTGGGAAAATAAAAACAAGCTTATTGTATTAAACATCAGACTATTTGATCCGGTAAAACAAAATTCAAGTTACAATGAAACGACTGACATTCGCGATGAAATTATCCTTAAAGCCGTTGAACGTATCAATCAATCGACACATGGAAAAAAACTGCTGTCACGAATAGGTTATAGTGAGTTTGTCGTGGTGTATCTTGGTCATCAAACCATTGAAAGTATGGAAGCTGTAGCAAAACGGCTCATCAGTGCACTGTCAAAACCTTACCTGGTCAAGAAAAAAAAATATACACTGAAATCGAATGCAGGTATCACCGCTTTATCGGAAAACGGTGCGCTTAGCGCGGAAGATTTGTTAAATCAAAGTGAAATAGCAAGACATAAAGCCATACAAAAGGGCTTTAACGAATTTAACTTCTTTGATTCGAAAAGTGAAAAAAAAATATTGGTATTTCATCAGCATATTAATGCCCTTCTAAAAGCCATTAAACAGAATCAGTTAGAGCTCTATTACCAGCCACAGGTGGATTTAAGCACTGGAAAAGTCATCGGTATCGAGGCCTTGCTTCGTTGGAGACATCCTGAAAAAGGCTTATTAACCCCTTCTCATTTTTTAATGGATTTTGATAACCACCCTATCTCATTAGAGCTGGGTGACTGGGTACTTAATAGAGCTTTAAAACAAGCAGAGAAACTGATTAAAAATCAGGAAAGCATACCCATCAGTATAAATATTTCATCATATCAACTGCAGGATAGAGGTTTTATCAGGCATCTTGAAGAGACATTATCCAAATACCCCCATCTGCCTAACAGTTGCATCATGCTTGAAATACTTGAAACAGAAGCCTTGGAAGATCTTGAGCATATTTCAGAAATAGTTCAGCAATGTAAAACCATGGGAATATTATTTGCACTGGATGATTTCGGCACCGGGTATTCCTCATTAACTTATCTTAAGGATTTAAACACCGCAGAGGTAAAGCTTGATCAAAGCTTTGTTCTTAATATTCTCACCAAGCCCAAAGATCTATTTATCTTAATCACTACAATCGAATTATGCCGTTTGATTGACAAAGAGCTGATTGCAGAAGGTGTGGAAACAATCATTCACGGCAAGTTGTTATGGCATCTGGGCTGTAAAATTATCCAGGGGTATGCCATTGCCAAACCGATACCCGAACAAAAACTGATTCCCTGGCTAAAAACATGGACACTGTGTGAGGAATGGAAGAAAAATCGATTTAGCAAAGAAGTATTGGATGAGTTAATAGCTCTTTCCATTCAACATTATCATGGTTTTGAAACCCTGCGTGGCTATATGCAGCGTAATCAGCAGGAATTACCCGATTTTTCACTTGACAACTGTCCAATAAATCATTGGCTCATCAAACACCGACAAGGTCTGAAAGATGAGAAAACATTTAAGATTTTATGTCAGTTACATAAAAAGCAACATGCCATGGCCAATAAAATCATCCAGCTAAAGAGAACAGATAAAACAGATCAAGCATTTGAACAATTAAAAAAACTCGATGATCTGTTTACTGTCCTTCTAGAAAAGACAATAACGGCTCTCTTTGAGCCCTAAACCTACCAGGGCGGTCCCATCAAAATTGATTTGAAGCTAATCAGTTCGCACGATCTGCTCCCTTCTTATATGGACTCGACCGTATTAACGGCTGGCTCTTCAGGACCGTCCCATCAAAATTGATTTGAAGCTAATCAGTTAGCACGATCTGCTCCCTTCTCCCTTGAGGGAGAAGGGCTGGGGATGAGGGTGGTGGGTGTGGCACGGGCCTGAATAATTGACATACGCTGCCCAATTAGTTTATCTACCTGTTTTTTTAGCTAATTAATGAATCGAGACGAAGTGAATAAAGATGTTTCAAGCGGTAGGTTGGGCCTTGGCCCAACAATCCAGTTATTAGATTTGGATTTGTTTAACGAACAATAAGAAGCAAGATCAAATGCCATATTTGAATTTTGATGAGCCGGTTAGATCCAATACCTCTCTTTTTACAAGAATTTTTGGCTGAAACATTGGATTTCAATACTTTACTTTAGTGTTGGGCCAAGGCCCAACC
>JAGXGR010000004.1 GCA_024636645.1 Legionella sp. | reverse complement strand
GGAAATGACCGCTCTACCTTCTATGAAGGGCAGGTTTCATGATTTAATTCAATTTGTTGATGACAGGCCAGGTCATGATAAGCGTTATGCAATCGATGTGAGCAAAATCAAAGAGCATTTGGCATGGAAACCTGAGACTGATTTTAGGGTTGGACTGCGTCAAACGGTAGAGTGGTATTTACAAAACCAGTCATGGTGGCAGGCCATTTTGGATGGCAGTTACAGGCATGTAAAATTTAATGAGAGAGATGAGGTTTTATGAAGGGCATTCTTCTGGCCGGTGGTGCAGGTACTCGTTTACATCCTATTACAAAAGGACTCTCCAAACAGCTGTTGCCAGTATATGACAAGCCTATGATCTATTATCCCTTATCTGTTCTCATGCTGGCAGGTATTCAGGATGTATTGATTATTACAACAGCTGATGACCAGCCCTTGTATCAACGTTTACTCGGTTCAGGTGAGCAATTTGGTCTTCATTTATCTTACGCGGTCCAACCTGAGCCAGATGGTTTAGCACAAGCTTTTTTGATCGGTGAAGAGTTTATTGATAATGAGAAAGTCTGCCTTATTTTAGGTGATAATATTTTTTATGGGCAGGGCTTCACGCCTAAATTGCGAGAAGTGATTGCTCGTGATTCCGGGGCTACAGTGTTTGGTTATCAGGTGAAAGATCCTGGACGTTTTGGTGTGGTTGAATTTGATGATAATATGCGCGCTTTATCTATTGAGGAAAAACCGCTTAAACCGCGTTCCAATTATGCAGTGACCGGATTGTATTTTTATGATCCGCAAGTGGTAGCGTTCGCAAAACAAGTCAGGCCTTCTCAAAGGGGAGAGCTGGAGATCACTGCTATTAATCAAATGTATCTCGAAAGCGGGCAACTGGAAGTAGAATTGCTGGGACGGGGTTTTGCCTGGCTGGATACAGGGACTTATGACAGTTTGTTGGAAGCCAGTCAGTTTGTACAGACCATTGAACATCGTCAAGGATTAAAGATTGCCTGTCTTGAAGAAATAGCCTATCACAATGGATGGCTATCGGCTGGCGAGCTTGAGATAATAGCAAATCAGCTGAATAAAAATAATTATGGTCAATATTTAATGGATATACTCCATAATGATAAATAACAACAATTTGCAGCATTTACCATGGTACTCCGGGTTTTTTGGTAAAGAAATTTTTGAGTTGAATCATAAACATATCATAGAGGCGACAGAAATTGTTTTGGCTTCGTTTTAGAAATGGTATTATGCAAGTTAAGACTCCTGCAAGCTGTTTGAATATGATAGACCGATTGAATGAACAGTGGTTTTATTTGGTGTAATCTGAGGTTTGTTATTAAACATCTGGTTCACTTCCAACCTGATTGTCAGTTTATTAAGTTAGCCACAGAGGATGATATACCCCAACTCATAAGCTAGCGAGCAGCAACTTTGGGTGAAAGACGCGGTCATGAGAAAATGCGATGATGTTTGTCTCAAGATAGTAGATGTTGATACTGATGAATTAAAAGGCTTTGTGACGGCCAGGCTCTGTGAGTATCAAACAGTATAAGTCGCGCTGATTGCAGTGGCAGAAAGATATAGAAAACAAAAATCGGGCATTCATTTGCTCCAGGCCATCGAAAGCTGGGTCACAGGGCGGGGTGTGGATGCCTTAGACATTTCGACTCAGGGTTCAAATACCAGAGGCTGTTCTTTTTATATGAAAAACAGTTATCAGCTGAATGAAATATCGTATTGGTTTTACAGGCAGAATTAACATGATTGTATTTAACAAAGCCACTTTTATCGGCACCGAGCTATCATATATCGAAAAAGCGGTTTTGACACAACAGAAGCTCTCAGGCGATGGCTTTTATACCAAGGCTTGTCAGGCTTGGCTGGAAAAACCGGATGCGGTTAAAAAAGCGCTTCTTACTCCCTCCTGCACGGCAGCATTGGAGATGGCTGCATTGTTGATAAATATTCAGCCTGGCGATGAGGTGATCATGCCGAGCTATACCTTTGTCAGTACAGCCAATGCTTTCGTTTTAAGAGGTGCTCGAATAGTGTTTGTGGATATTCACCCTGATACGATGAATATTGATGAGCAGAAAATAGAGGCCGCTATTACAAATAGAACCAAAGCGATTGTTCCTGTGCATTATGCAGGCGTCGGCTGCGATATGAATACCATTATGGACATTGCTGATCGTTATCATTTGTATGTTATTGAAGACGCAGCGCAAGGGATGATGGCCAGTTATCATCAAAAGCCCTTGGGTACCATTGGCCATTTTGGTTGTTACAGTTTCCATGAAACAAAAAATTACACCTCTGGCGGGGAGGGCGGGGCTTTAATTATCAATGATCAGCGTTTTACAGAGCGTGCTGAGATCATTCGTGAAAAAGGCACCAATCGCTCAAAATTTCTGCGGGGGCAGGTCGATAAGTACAGCTGGAAAGATATTGGATCGAGTTATCTTCCCAGCGAAATTCAGGCAGCTTATTTATATGCTCAGCTGGAAGAGGCAGAAAAAATCAATCACAGACGTCTTGAAATATGGAACTATTACCACACGCAACTTGAATCTCTTGAAAAAGACGGCTTGGTTCAGCGACCGTTTATTTCAGAGCATTGTCAGCATAATGCACATATGTATTTTCTAAAGTTATCATCTGTTGGTGAGCGGACAAAGTTTATCAATAACATGTATGCAAAAAAAATCATGTCTATTTTTCATTATGTACCGCTTCATACAAGCTCCGCGGGACTTAGTTATAGTCGCTTTCATGGGGAAGATAAATATACTACCTCCGAGAGTGAAAAGCTGGTGCGGTTGCCCTTATGGTATAACATGAGCCAATCTGATGTTGAGAAAGTAGCGGCCGGGGTTATACAAAGTGTTGCTCCATGAACCGTTTTAAAACCGCAGGTTTTACTGCTTTAACCCATTTGGTTCGTCTTTTTGTCATGCTGTTTATACTCAAGCAGATTGCATTGGTATATGGACCTGAGGGCTTAGGTTTTCTGGGCAATTATATGAGTCTCATGACGATAGCAGCCAGTTTGGCTGGGGGCGGTGTCGTTTCGGGGGTGATAAAATACGTATCACAATTTAAAGGTCGAATCTTTCGTCAGTTGAATTTTGTTGGTAGCGCCTTTGTGTATAGCATGTCAGTGGCCCTGTTGACATTTATTTCAGGCTTTTTATTGATAAAGCCTTTAACTGATTTTGTTTTTCTAAATTCAAATGGAAAAGCATTTATTGGTTTTTTCTTGCTAGCTCAAATAATTATTGCTTTTAATAATTTCTTCCTTGCTGTGGTCAATGGTTTTCAAAGAACTGATCTGTATGCTTACTTCATGATAACGGGGCATATATTGGCTTTGCTGATAGCCTGGTTTTTTATTAAGGACGGTTATCTTTGGGGGGCAATCATAGCCGTTACGGGACCTGCTGTGTTGCCTGTGGTGCCGATATTTTTATATGGCGGCCGACAGTTTTTCACCAGGTTTTTATTGAGATCACAGGCAGATATTAAAACAAACCCCAGACCCCCCAAAAGGCGTTACCCTATACTGCATCTAATAAAGCGATTTATAAAATATCCATCCTTGGTAGCAGATTCTCGATTATTATCCGGTTTTTCCTTGATGTTATTGGTGAGTGCGATTTGTTTTCCGGTGGTTGAAATTATCATAAGAAACATGTTGATAGACTATGCAGGCTTGGGCGCTGCGGGTTTTTGGCAGGCGATTACGCGTCTATCAGCGGCTTACATGAGCTTTTATTCTTTATTTTTAATGTTTTATTTTGTACCCTTGATTTCTGCCGCGAACGACAGACAAACTATCATTAAAGAAGTGAAAAAAAACCTGCTGTTTGTTATTATTTTGTTTTCTTTGATGATGTTTTGCTTTTCTTTGTTGCGTTATCAAGTGGTTGAGTTTGTTTTTTCAAAAGAATTTACGCAAATGACCTCGTTATTTGTATTGCAAATGGCAGGAGATTTTTTTCGATGCATCGGTTGGGTGATTGGATTTGTTGTAGTAGCCAGAGCAATGACAAAATGGTATGTTTTGAGTGAAATCGCCCAGGGGATGTTATTTATCGGTTTGAGCAGTGTTGAGCTGGCTTATGCAGCCCAGGTGAAAAGTATTGTGCTGGCTTATGTGGCAACCTGTGTGGTGTATTGCTTTGTTTCTTTGGTGGCTTTTTATTATTGGGTTTCAATAAAACCAGTAAAACTAAACCAGATAGAAGGTTAGATTAAACATGATGAAAGCTTCGGTTGTTGTTTCCTGCTTTAATCAGGAAAATTATATTGAACAATGCATTGAGAGTATATTATCCCAGGAAGTAGACTTTGATTATGAACTGCTGATTGCTGATGATTGTTCTACAGATTCAACGCCAGTAAAAATTGCAAACTATCATGAAAAATACCCTGACAAAATTAAACGGCTTTCTCGTTCAGTGAATCTCGGACCTACCCATAATTATATTGATGCACACAGCCAGGCCACCGGTGATATTGTTTTTCATATTGATGGCGACGATGTCATGTTGCCCGGCAAATTAAAAAAGCAATTTGATGTTTTTAAACAATACAAAGACGTGAATCTTGTTTTTCATCGAGCGCATTATTTTTCTGATGATGGCCTATATCATGCGGACACAGGCCGTCCTTATGAATGCGTGAATGACAAGCTTTTCTTTAATGCCAGAGATATAGCCCTGTGGGGGTCGATAACCGTTCACAGCGCTTATAGCTATCGCAGGAGCGCAAGAAAAGTGAATAACCCAGGCAGGGATTTTATGGAATGGTTTTTTGCAATGGATTCCTTATTGCCTGAAGGCCGAGGCGTTTATCTGGACGAGATATTGGTGAAATATCGCTGCAACCCATCAGGAAATGCTTACCTGGCTAGTAGAGAGGGGCGAATTCGTGCTTATCAAATTTATTTCAATGATCTTTCCCACTATTTTCATCAATTGCCTGAGCTTAGAAAAGCCTTATACTCCAATGCACTGGTTACTG
>JAGXGR010000069.1 GCA_024636645.1 Legionella sp. | reverse complement strand
GTCAGGAAGCGGAACAGTTGAAGTAGTGGTACAGTTAAAATTCTCCATTAACTGTTTAGTTTTTGTTATAAAATACGACATAGTAATCCTTGCTCAAGAAAATGAACCCAATCGAAAAAATAAAACTGGCTTCTTAATTTTCCGCTAGTTCAACTGTTCCGCTTCCTGACGGGCGCGGCTCGGTTAGATCGCAGCCCGGTTGTGGTTAGGTCGCGTCTCGGATCAACCGGTCAAAATGAAATGAGAACGGTATTAGCCTCAAACATATTTTGATGTAAAACACCATCTAAATGGATGGGATTATCAAACGGCTTGAAGCTCACGGCGAGTTGATTAGTGATGAAGCGTAATCCATTTTTAAGTATACATTTTAAAAATGACCCTTTATTATCTGGGCCCCGACCAAAGGTCATCTTCGCGAATACAAAAAACGATCATCATCGTCGTCATCTGCGAACTCGCCATTCTCAGCATCGTCACTGTAACTGGCCAAATCAACGTTTGTATTACCTTCTTCTGGATCGGCTACTTTAGGTGTTTTGGAGCCAAAAAGTGTATGTCTTGGAGGCATTTTTGATAAAAATGATGAGATTTTATCTTTCAAAGTATTTGCATCAGATATTGCCGTTCTGATGCTGGAAGTCAACTCTGCCAGTTCTTGTGAATAGCCAGTATATTGATGCCAGCTATAACAAGTTTTATGTCCATTAACAAAATCGGGTATCGCTAGATTATCATTAGTTAAAGGATGTTGAGACCATTTATCAGTAGAGAAACCATCTGTAATGTATGTGCTTATTGGCACAACGTGCCAATCACCATTGACCTCCATTTTTTTGACCAGCAAAACCGGATTAAAAACATCCATTCCGGGTATTAACTCATCTTCAATATCGTTCAATGCCAAGTCATCATTACCCGCGTCATAAGCCGTTTTTAATTGATCAGATAACTCGCCATGTATTCGTTTACGTGTGTCAATTGCGTTATCTAATTTAGTCAATCTATCGAAAAGACCTCGATAGCGTTTTATTTGATTTTCAAGCGCTTTATCAGCAGTTTTTTCTGCTACAGTTTCTGCGGCTTGAAGTTCGTCATCAGTTAACTTCTCGAATGAAGGGTGTGTAGAATTATCCCTTAAATCAAGAGCTTCCAGTGAAGATCTTGGAACGGGTCCTGGAACGGATCCTGGAACGGAGCCTGGAACGGGTCCTGGAGCCCCTTCAAGATTGTCATTATCTGTTTGCTCTAAGCTATCACGACCGAACAGGCGTTTTCTTGTTGCTTGAAAGCTGGAAAAAATTTCCCATTTTGTAGCGACATTTTTAAATACCGTGGTTATTCCTGATTGCCAACCTTCTTTCAGGCCTTTAAAGGATTGAGTGATTAGATCAACGACTATATAGCCAGGTAATAGAAACGTTGCTATAGGAGCTAACACTAAAAAACTGAGAACGACCCCTATAATATTTAATATTCCTTGCAAGACCCGGTTGGACAAGGAAAGTTTTTGAGCTATCCAAATCCCAAAGCTAATAACATTCATAGGAATAATAAAAATAATGCTCATAGCAGTATTTACTAGCGACCTTAAGGGATATAAAAAGAATCCCAGAATAGCTCCTGATACAGAACTAAAGACATTTGGGGAGCGTCGAGGACGCGTTATAGACGTTGGCATTTGTTTATTCTCTTACGCACTAAGTGGGCTATAAATTAACACACTCAATCGAAATAAGCCAATATGTTTTGTTTTTTTAAATAAAAAAGTATTCAAGGTCTTGTTTCACGGGAAATCATGAAGAGATTCACAAAGAGATAGAATGCCAATATCAAAAACAACGCGCATACTGCTGTCAATTCAATTATCCCAGTGCTTAACATAAAAAACTTGCCCAAATACTGATTAACCGCTAAGATTCAATCCGCTTAAATGGAAACGCGAATCTATCAATCAGTATGGAAAAAAATAAATTGTCCAATGTCAGGCAAAAACTCAATTTAAATCTTCTGGATTATCACCTCTGTATGAATACAGGTGAAGATATTAACGATTTCTATCAGGCAGCAAAATCCAATCGTATTGGTTTGCGCCAAATACCAAACTTTTCTGGCCAAAACGGTGCCCGTTTGATAGCCGCCCCGATTCCTCTATATGAAAATACCACACTGGCAGAACGCCTGGACGATGTTCTTTTAAATACATTAACTGCGTTTATCAAGCGATCAAAATTTAAAGGCCGTTTAATTCATATCCATTGCCCTGATCCTCTAAGTATACAGGCCGCTATGATGAATAAAAACTACCTGCAATTGATTTTTGATGAGGCTTTTACTGACTATCAATTATTCACTACCCATGGCAGCTATCTTTCAGGTTTATCAGAGGCGGCTGTAGTTGCCGCCAATGATCAACAGGAATGGATCAGTGCAGCGTTGGATTGTCAGACCGATGACAAAACCTTAAAAGCCCTCAGTGTCCGCGGACAATGCATGACTTCCATCAATGATCAGGCACCAGCGCCAGGTGAGGCTTATGTTTTTTTCAAACTATCCCATTCTGATAAAGGTCTGGCGGGATTGACCCTTATTGATTCTGAAAAAAATATGGAGGCTGGTTGTGAAAAATTAAGAGGATATTTTTCAACTCATAAAACCTGCTTGCAGCACCTTGTTTATCCAAACCTTCGCAAAATAGAAGGCATAGAGCATCTACTGGCTCTAAAACGCCACCTGTGGCCTGCAGAAAAGCCGCCAGCGGGATTAAGCCCCTATATGCTATGTGGTGATACCGGAGCAAGTACCGAGGCGCTCTGCCTGTTACTGGCCTATGCGGATGCCAAAGACCCGCTCTCCTTTCAACAAGGATTAATGATAAACAGCCAGACCATGGCCGCACACATCCAGATCTCTCAGGAGGACACACATGACTAGTCAATTGGCAACAGCCATCACAGTGAAAAATGCGGTGCCCTTTTCGGTGAAAACAGCGCAACAAATTCACCGGGTTACCAGCGTCAGTGCCTGTCTTCCTTCCATCAGCTCCGGTGACTGCGTGTTAGTGCTTATTGAGGGCCCGGAACTTATCGTACTTGAGCGTATTGAGCCACTGGCGATACATCAAGCGAAACACAGCTTCACCAATGACGAGAAACAACAACGCAATCTAAACCTGCAAAATATTTCATTGAAACTATCGGAAGATGAGGGCATCAATATCAATGATTCAACGTTTAACCTTGATCAAAACGGACAATTAATGATGGATAGCAATCATCTCTATTTTTGCAGTAAAAAAAAGCATTTCCAACTGTCTGCCAGAGAAATGCATATACTAACAACGGATGGAGATTAACCTTTATGAAACAGATGACTGCAGAAAACCACATTGCCGATCAACTGGTCCTGGACACCGCAGAAGTGATAAAGGTCAAAAACGGCTTGCCTGAAATCATAGACACTGGCCGTGAAACACTGACAGTTCAGCTGGTCAGCCATCACTTGCCTTATTTACAGCCAGGACAACGCGTTGTTTTTTCCAGACTGTCAGAGGCTGTGATGGTTTTATACCTTATCCATCAGGTTGATGACCATAAACCAGCCTACCATGCCATTCAACCGGATTCAGAGACCGTTTTGATTGAAGCGGGATCGACTTCAATTACCCTTGATTCAAAAAATGGTATTTGTTTCAAGGTCGGCCAATCACAGATAAACCTTGATAAGCAAGGCAATTTGATAAGCCAGGCCGATCAGATTCATCTCAAAGCCAAAAAAAATATAACCCTGTCAGCCCCGGGCAATCAATTGCACCTCAGCACTGAAGAATAGCGGCTGCCGAACTCACAGCCAACGCATTACAAATTCTTTTCTTGTATGTTTCCTTGATGCGCTTCGCTTATCAAGGCTACGCTTGCTGCTCAAAGCCAAAGTAGCCTTGATAAGCGGAGCGCATCAAGGTTTTCAACCCAACGCCCCTATCCACAATCATTCAACAACGTTTCATCACTACAAATTCTTTTCCTGTATGTTTCCCTTGATGCGCTCCGCCTATCAAGGCTACGGACTCAAAGCAACAAAACATATAACTCTGTCAGCATTAATGATCTGTTTATTTATCGGATAGGTACTCGCTTAACCTTTGGCAGGTGGAACGACCATCAAAGTTAATTTGGTGTACAGTCGTTTGTATTTATTGCTCATAGGAAACTCAAAACAAGCATAAGCGGCTGCCGAAAATTTCTCTTGCAATTTTTCACTGCGTAGGCGCTCACAGCCTTCAAACACCAGCAGCAAACCGTGTTTTTTCAATTCTGCCTCAGTGACCCATGGGCTCTCCTCAAGCGAGTTATGCTCCAGCAATAAAGGTTTATTAGACATATAAGCGCCTAAATAATAATAAGTCTGCTCATCTCCTCCGATGTATTTAATCGGCTGATCACTAAACCGCTGCCAATACTTTAAACCTTGGGTTGCCAGTGTGTAGCTGGGATAACTGGTGCGTGTTTTTTTTGAAATATAATATTGAATGAGTTTATACGTGGTCAAGCTTGCCAGGTGGAATATCAATGCGATGATGATCAATCGAAGTAACGCCGTTCTCGTGAAAGACATTCGGTAATATGACATCAAGGCAGGTATGGTAAATGCAAAAATCGGGAAACCCCATTCGGCTTGAATTTTGATTCCCAAGACCAGTGCCAGCAATACCACCAGAATCAAAGGCGCTACACCTAAATACACCAGATAATTAAATTGGCCGCTAGAGCGCGCATCCTCCGATGGTTGCTTATTTGTTTTAAAAAATAAAAACAGCATCACAAGGGCTGGCAATATATGACCCATTTGCTCCAGGAAAGCTTTGGGAGGGTAAAAGAAATGGGTATAAAAAAAACCATGCCATTGCCCGACCTCCATCCGCGAATCAATTAATTTCAAGGTAAGGTAACCGTTCTGAGCCACTGAAATAGCATGGGGTAGAAATAAAATCAGTGAAAGAATAAAAGCCACCATTAATTTCGGTAAATATGTCTTTTTAAAATGAAACAGTAAATACAGAAATGCCAGGCCAATGATTAACAGCGATTCGTATTTGGCCAACATAGCGGCTGTACTGACTATAGCTAATAACAGCCAATCAGACCAGCGATCATGCCGCAAACAACTATCCAAAAAATAACCGACCATCACCCAAAAAGGTAACATGATGGTATTCTGATTAAATTGAAGCGCGTAATTTGTCAGAAAATATAAAGAAAAAGTGGAAAAAACCGTGGCAACCAACGCGTCTTTAGCGCCTAAATACCTTTCAGATAATTTATAGATAAAAATCAGACTCACGGATAAACAAAGAGCACTGGAGCTAAAAGCAGCCAATTCATTGTTTCCCAGAAGCCTGTGGATGATGCCCAGAAGCCATGTGCCTATAGGCGGATGCCGGCTATAACTCCAACGCCAACTATGACCCCAGATAATATTTTGTGCGGAATCAGGCAGTACGCTCTGGTAAAAAAGATAAGGCAAAACCGTATATATCAGCGCGTAACCCAGTATAAACCAGCCCAACAATCTAGCGGGATGACTGGCCGATTGTTCTTTGAAAGCATGAAATCCCTTCGCTGGCAGCAGCTTTAATAAAGACATAGGTGGCTGTTCTCAAAATAAAAAAACACATTCTATAATGAGCGGGCATCCGTAGCAAGGCAGTTGGTCTTTTTTACAGGGCAAGCGCATCAAAGTTTAAAAAGAATACTGTAGGGTGGCGCAAAGCGCAGCGTGCCCACCATAGTGGCAAAAGAACTCGACTGGTGGGCACGTCGCTACGCTCCTTTGCACCACCCTACGTGGCCATGTTCTGTTTCATGGCACTCCGGAAACAAACGACTTACACGCTGGACGCTTTCAGCATCCAATGCGCCTTCTCGTGAGCGGCAATACGGTCAGCCAGAAGGTTAGCGGTACCCTCGTCATTGTTTTCCTGGGCAATCGCCATGGCCTGATTTAAATCTTTTACCAATTTATTATGATCTGAAGCCAACTCTGTTACCATTTGATTGGCATCATTATCTGAATTGCCATCTTCAATCCGTTTCAAATCGTCATATTCTTTAAAGGTTGCCGGCGCTTTATGCCCCATGATCAACATGCGTTCAGCAATTTCATCCACGGCTTCAGCCAACTCAAGGTATTGCATTTCAAACAAGCCATGCAGACTCCTGAATTGCGGTCCTTTAACATGCCAATGGTAATTTTGTGTTTTCAGGTATAAGGCATAGGTGTCAGCCAGTGCCAAAGCCAATTTGTTTTTTACATCGGTCATTTTGAACTCCTTGTTTTTTGTTATTTGCTAAGCATAGATGATAATTTAATGAAACAACAATGAAAAATCGCGATTGCATCAATCAATTTAATCAATCCAGACATTCACTGATGCCGTTGGATAACATATCCGTCAAATCAATGCAATTACTGACATGCTGGATGGTATTACAGGTAACTACTTTTTCAACGCCTGCTTTTAATAAAGCATCATAGGCATTATCTGCAAACACTGCATGCACACCAATACATACAGGTGGTTTCATCCCGGCTTTTTTTAACTGCATAACGGTCTGAAGCATGGTTTGTCCCGTTGAAATAATGTCATCGACCAAAACAGGCGTATGATTTGGGAAAGCCTCTATCTGAGGCAAAGAAATTTCTACCCGGCGATCACCATAGCGTTTTTTTTCAAGAATAAGATACGGGCTCTCAGTCTCTTTAGCCACTTTTGCTACCCATTGTTCACTTTCAGAATCAGGGCCAATAATCAAAGCTTGCCTTACTTCCTTTTTAATCCATTGCGCTATGGATGAAGTAGCATGCAATACGCTATTGGGAATAGAATAAATCTCGTTTAAATAATGATGGCGATGCAAATGCGGGTCGACTGTCACCAGCCAGTCAAAATACCGTGACAGCAAGGCTGCGAAATAATCAGACGTAACCCCTTCTCCAGGTTGAAAACGTTTGTCCTGCCGCATATATGCCAGATAAGGCGCGACCAGACCGACGCGTTTTGCTCCCATCTCCCTGGCCGTTTCGGCAAGAAACAACAAAGGTAAAATTTTTTGATTTGGACTGTCAAGGCTGCTTAGAATAATCAACTCCTTTCCAGCCAGAGAACTCACAAGCCTTAAATAGCTTTCACCATCAGGAAATTCACGCAAAATCATTTCACCAGGCTCAATTCCGAGACTTTCTGCTATGCTATTTGCCAATGCCTGTTGTTCAAAAGGGCTGATAATCACTGCTTTCATTCATAAGCCTCCAGTTGAATGATATCCGGAATCTGCTCCAGCAACGACAGCGCATAGTTTAGTTCCCCTTTAGATTCTGCATGTATTTCGTACAGAGGTTGTCCCTTCTCCACCATAGCGTCCAAGGGCGTATATAAGTAAATACCTGCCGCTTTATTATGCGGGGCGCCAGCCAGCTTTGCCAGTCTGGCAATCTGCCGATTATCAATCGCTGTGACACGACCGCTGTATCCCGCTGAGATAGTATGGGTAAATTGGGCGCTGGTAGGCTCTTTCATCCCGCCTTGTGCTTCACAAATGGCCTGAAATTTTTTCCAGGCCTCGCCTTCGTCCAAAAGCTGGGTTGCTATTTGTTTGCCTTTTCCTTTTTTGACTTTTGGGGAAAACTCCAGAATGATGCCTGCCAACGTCAGCGCACGCAGCCTTAAGTCTTGCGGTGCATCCTTGTTGTTTTGCAAAACAGCCAGGACATCTTTTGCCTCCAGTGAAGGTCCTATCCCTCTCCCGACAGGTTGACTGCCATCTGAAATCATCATACGTAAATGTATTCCCAGAGGTTTTGCCACTATTTGAAATAGATTTTCTAAAAAGTCTGCCATTTCAGGTGATCGTACTTTAGCAGTCGGACCCACAGGAATGTCGATAACAATATGCGTTGATCCTGCTGATATTTTTTTTGACAGTACGGATGCAATCAGCTGGCCTTCGCTATCCAAGTCCATGGCGGTTTCCACTCGAATCATAACGTCATCTGCTGGACTAAGAGAAACAGCTCCGCCCCAGGCAATACAGCCGCCTTCAGCGCTGACCACCTGCTGGATAGTCTTTAAGTCCAGGTTGACATTGGTTAGTGCTTCCATAGTATCCGCCGTTCCTGCGGGGGAGGTGATTGAACGTGAAGAGGTCTTTGGCATGGTTAGGCCAAAGGCTGCCACGATAGGTACAACGATTAAGCTTGTCCTGTTGCCTGGTAATCCACCGACACAATGTTTATCGACAATCATTTTATCTGGCCAGTGCAGACGATCTCCTGCTGCTACCATCGCTTGAGTCAACTGGATGATTTCAGAATGTGACAAACGCCCCCCGGCACAGGCGGTCAAAAAAGTGGCAATGGCTATATCCGAATAATGCCCTTTGGAAATATCATTGATGATTTCCTGGGTCTGATGGTGTGTCAGCTCATGCCCATACACTTTGGAGCGGACATAACTTAAGGATAATAGAGGTTTGGGATGTGCAAGAAAGACTTGCTCGCCCTCCTGCGCCTTGAGCAAGTTCCAAGCATACAACGACAAGGAAGCTTCACCCTGCTCTAACAAGGAGCCCTCAATCGTATTTACAGTCGCTAATATATAGTTGTTCTTTAAGCTGACCCTGATTCGCGAGGGTACTTCAAACCCTTCAGAACTGCAGACATGACAATCAGAACGCATGTAGATAACCGCTTCTTTATAAGTATCAATGCCTAGTTTTTTTAATCTAAGGCTGCTGCTTTTTTTCTTCACCACAGATGTCCTTATCAAAACGGCTTATTCTTATAAGATAACATAAAAAAACCCGCCATGTGGCGGGTTTTTTATACTACAGGGAAAGGAAAGGCTTACATCATGCCCATGCCGCCCATTCCTCCCATACCGCCCATGCCGCCCATATCACCGGCACCGCTATCGTCTTTCTTTGGCAGTTCAGCGACCATGCACTCGGTTGTCAACATCAAGCTGGCAATAGATGCTGCATTTTGCAATGCTGTACGCGTTACTTTCGTTGGGTCAAGGATACCTAACTCAACCATATCACCGTACTCACCAGTTGAAGCATTGAAACCAAAGTTTCCTTTGCCTTCTGCAATCTTGTTCAGAATAACAGAAGATTCATAGCCTGCATTATCAACGATCTGACGTAATGGAGACTCAATAGCACGACGAAGAATGTTAATGCCCATGTCTTGATCGTGGTTATCGCCTTTTAAGTTATCAAGCACTGCTTGAGCGCGGATAAATGCAACACCACCACCGGCAACAATACCTTCTTCAACTGCCGCACGAGTAGCATGTAAAGCATCTTCAACACGCGCTTTTTTCTCTTTCATCTCAACTTCAGTAGCTGCACCCACTTTAATGACCGCAACACCGCCGGCTAATTTGGCTACACGCTCTTGTAATTTTTCACGATCATAATCAGAAGATGTTTCTTCCATTTGAGCGCGGATTTGAGAAATACGAGCTTCGATTTCAGTCGCTTTACCTTCACCATCGATAATTGTGGTGTTTTCTTTGGTAATGACAGCACGCTTGGAAGAACCTAAATCTTCAAGAGTAGCCGCTTCAAGGCTCTTACCGATTTCTTCAGAAATCACCTGGCCGTTTGTCAGAATAGCAATATCCTGCAGCATGGCTTTACGACGATCGCCAAAACCTGGTGCTTTTACCGCACAGACTTTAACAATACCACGCATGTTGTTAACAACCAGAGTAGCCAGCGCTTCGCCTTCAACATCTTCAGCAATGATCAATAATGGACGGCCAGATTTAGCAACGCCTTCCAGAATAGCCAACATATCACGGATATTAGAGACTTTCTTGTCAACCAGAAGAATGAATGGGTTTTCAAGCTCAGTACTCATGTTTTGCTGATTGTTGATGAAGTATGGAGAAATATAACCACGGTCAAATTGCATGCCTTCAACGACAGCCAGTTCGTTCTCAAGGCTGTTACCGTCTTCAACAGTAATGACACCCTCTTTACCAACTTTGGCCATAGCATCAGCAATGATAGCACCGATAGCTTCATCAGAGTTTGCAGAAATAGTACCCACCTGAGCAATGGCTTTGCCATCTTTGCAGGGCTTGGACATTTCTTGCAGTTTTTTAGTCACTGCCAGAACCGCTTTATCAATACCGCGCTGCAAGTCCATTGGGTTCATGCCAGCAGCCACGGCCTTATGACCTTCAACCAGAATGGAACGAGCCAATACAGTGGCGGTTGTTGTACCGTCACCCGCTGTGTCAGACGTCTTGGAAGCCACTTCTTTAACCATCTGGGCGCCCATGTTTTTGAAACGTTGTTCAAATTCAATTTCTTTTGCAACGGATACACCATCTTTAGTGATCGTTGGAGCACCGAAGGATTTTTCCAGAACAACGTTACGGCCGCGAGGACCCATGGTCACTTGAACCGCATCAGCCAGGGCATTAACTCCGGAAATCATTTGTTGGCGAGCATCGTCACCAAATCGTAATTCTTTAGCCATTATCTCTATCTCCTACAGTTTTTAATTACTTCTCGATTACGCCCATAATGTCATCTTCGCGCATTACAACCAGTTCCTGGCCGTCGATTTTGACTTCTGTACCGGAGTATTTGCCAAACATCACAACATCACCCGTTTTAACAGCCAAAGCACGAACATCACCGTTTTCCAGTACTTTACCCTCACCAATAGCAACCACTTCACCACGCATTGGCTTTTCAGCAGCACTGTCTGGAATCACGATGCCACCAGATGTGGTGCGCTCTTCTTCCATCCGACGAACAACAACGCGGTCGTGTAAAGGACGAATTTTCATACTTATATCTCCTGGTTTGGTTAATCACCTATACAATTCAGAGTAAACTCTGAGATTTTAGTAAAGCTCTTTTTTGTGAAGAACTATACTGATGTTTGGCATATGGGGATGACAAGCGCAGTTTCAAGGGCTGATAACAAAATATTTTTGTTATTTTTTATATCAACCGTTACAATGATTAACATTTTATTCAGCTTTAACGGGTAAGAAAAATGAAAAAATGGTTGTTCTTTATTACAGGCTGTCTTTTTTCAATATTGGCCCAGGCCATACCAGCACCTGCTTCTGAAGTATTTCAGGTCACTGTAAAGGCCGTTGATCCGAATACCCTCAATGTGAACTGGCAAATAAAACCGGGGTATTTTCTTTATAAAGACAGGATACACATCACCGAAGCTGCCGACAGCAATGCCCGTCTGAGCATTATACGCTTTCCTGAAGCTGAAAAAAAAACCGACCGCCAGGGAAAGACCTTCTCCATTTACCGCGAAAAGCTGTCTTTGCCGGTAGCGGTTTTAGGTACGCAACCCGGTGAAACACTGGCAAAGCTTTCCTACCAGGGCTGCTCAGATGAAGGGTTTTGTTACCCGCCTGAAAAACGCCAGATCAAGCTCTCCATCAATGAAAACAATGAGCTCTCTTCTGCAACCCTTGAATCCATAGAAGAACCTGCCCACAAAGCCATTGAACAACCGCTGGAAAAAACCAGAGAAGAAGCGGTATTTGAAGGCCATCTGATCATGATTATTTTAAGCTTCTTTGGCTTTGGTCTGTTGCTGGCCTTTACCCCCTGTGTACTGCCGATGGTACCGGTTTTGTCCGGTATTATTGTTGGCCATGGAAAGGATATAACCACTCGAAAAGCTTTTTTTCTGTCTTTAAGTTATGTTTTGAGCATGGCGCTGACGTATGCCCTTGTCGGTGCCATGGTCGCCATGTTAGGCAGTAATTTGCAAATCATCATGCAATCACCCTGGGCTATCAGCCTGTTCAGCCTGATTTTTGTTTTATTATCGCTGTCCATGTTTGGCTATTACGAGTTGCGGCTGCCTACCAGCTGGCAGGCTAAGCTGGCCAAGATAAGCCGCTCTCAAGGCAGTGGCCACTATCTTAGTGCCGCTATCATGGGGTCATTATCCACATTGATTCTCTCCCCCTGCGTCACCGCCCCTTTAATCGGTGCTTTGAGTTATATCGCCCACAGCGGCAATGTAATGATAGGCAGTCTGGCATTGTTTTTCCTGGGCCTTGGCATGGGCCTTCCCTTGCTGTTGATAGGCACCTCAGCCGGCCAGCTGCTGCCAAAAGCAGGCCCATGGATGAATAAAATTAAATATTTTTTCGGGGTTTTATTAATAGCCATGGCCATTTATCTCATGGGTAGGATACTGCCAGACATTATTACCATGTTACTGTGGGCCATCTTACTTATCTTCACAGGCGTTTATAGCGGTGCAATTCACCCGCTTGAAACGCAAGGCAAATTTAATCAGAGCATTGGCATCATTCTTTTGACTTATGGTGTATTGATTCTCATTGGCGCCAGCATGGGCCATGAAAATCCGCTCATGCCTTTGAAACCGCTGGCGACTTCAAGTCAGGCTTCATCAATGTCTATCGAACAGAAAAAAATTCCGGTCAAATCATTATCAGAAATACAAACAGCCCTGGATAGAGCGGAAGGCAAGCCGGTTATGATTGACTTTTACGCAGACTGGTGCAGTTCCTGTAAGCTAATGGAAGCAACGACATTTCAAGATCCTGCAGTGAAAGAAGCATTGAAAGATTTTGTGATACTCAAAGCAGATATTACCGCGCATGATCACCAGGATAAAGCCATGCTTAATTATTTTAATGTCGTGGCACCGCCCACTTTTTTATTTTTCGATAAGCAAGGCAATGAAATTAAATCCTTGCGTATTGTCGGGGAAGTTGAAGCCCCTGCTTTTCTCAGCAAGATAAAAAAATATTATTCATTAGTCTAGTACCTCATCCTGTAAATAAACGGATCATTAATCTGACGCTATTTTCGTCTGGACTGCGTTGCTCGTCAGTTGAATATGCTCAATATTCGCCTTCCTCGCGCCTTGCCAGACAAAAATATCGCCTAGCTTAATGATCCGTTTATTTACAGGATGAGGTACTAGGGCGTGCCATCTATTAGTATTTTCGGCTGTAAACAGGTTTTCTAATACAATATCCGCTTCAATAGGCATAGACATTCGACCGACAAAAGCGCTATAATTCGGCCACTTTTTTTACATATAGAACACAATGAATCATACAGTTGGCTTTGTAAGTTTAGGTTGTCCGAAGGCGCTCGTTGACTCCGAGCGAATTATCACGCAGTTAAGAGCCCAAGGCTATGATCTGGTATCCACCTATCAGGATGCCGGTGTGGTCGTTATCAATACCTGCGGCTTTATTGATGCCGCTGTCAAGGAGTCTCTGGATACGATAAAAGAGGCCATGGCAGAAAACGGCCGGGTCATTGTCACCGGTTGTCTGGGGGCAAAGGCCGATATTATTCGTGAATCCTGCCCTGATGTGCTGCATATCAGCGGTGCGCATGCTTATGAGGAAGTGGTTCGCGCGGTGCATCGTCATTTACCGCCTCCCACTGATCCTTTTACCCAGCTGGTGCCCCCGCAAGGCATTAAACTGACCCCACGTCATTATGCTTACTTGAAAATTTCGGAAGGTTGCAACCAGAAGTGCACGTTTTGCATTATTCCTACGATGCGCGGCAAGCTGCAAAGCTATCCCATGACGCAGGTGCTGTCTGAGGCAAAACGATTGAAAGAAGCCGGGGTTAACGAGCTCCTGGTCATTTCACAAGATACCAGTGCCTACGGTATTGACACCAAATACCAGACAGTGGAATGGCAGGGTAAGACCGTCAGTACCCGTATTTATGATCTCTGTGAGCAATTAGGCGAATTGGGAATTTGGGTTAGACTTCATTATGTTTATCCTTATCCGCATGTGGATACGATCATCCCCTTGATGCAACAAGGACTGATTCTGCCCTACCTGGACATACCCCTGCAACATGCCTCTACTCGCGTATTAAAAGCGATGAAACGGCCTGCCAGCAGTGAAAACACTTTGGCGAGAATTAAGTTATGGCGTGAAATATGCCCGGATATTACTTTGCGTTCTACCTTCATCGTGGGTTTTCCTGGTGAAACGGAGCAGGAATTTGAAGAGTTATTAACTTTTCTAAACGAAGCAAAGCTGGATCGTGTCGGTTGTTTTCAATATTCTCCCGTAGAAGGCGCCAGAGCCAATGCTTTGGCTGATCCTATTCCTGAGGATGTCAAAGAAGAGCGTTTTCATCGATTTATGTCATTGCAAGCGGATATCAGCAGAGAAAAACTGGTCGCCAAAATTGGCAGCACCCAACAAGTGATTATTGATGAAATCACTGAGGATCAAATCATAGCCCGAAGTAAAGCGGATGCGCCGGAAATCGATGGCTTGGTTTATCTGCCTTTTGATGAAAGGGTTCGTGCAGGGTCATTATATGATGTCACTATCATTGATAGTGATGATTATGATTTGTACGCTGAGTTCTGAGAGGATTATAATCCATCCTTCTCTCGTTAGCGAGAGAAGGATGGACAGGAAGAACGCTTATTTGGCAGGGATAGGAACATACCCTTTTAGCTGTTGAGCAAATTGATGTAAAGCGTCCAGACCAGACTCTTCTGCCTGCTGGCACCATTGCTGAAGTGCTTCAACCAACTCTTTCTGTGAAGAAGCGGTTTTCAACCAGATATTTTGCAAGCTTTGTTTATATTGATAAACCAGTTTTAATTGCTCTCGACTGTCCAGCAAAGCTTGCAGTCGGCTCTTGGATTTTTCTGACAAGAGACTGTCTTCACGACGCAATAAACGGCCTGCGCGTTGAAAAAGTTGTCTGGCAGACTTGTCGGCTTTCAGCGATTGCTTTTCTTCTTTCAAAACCGGCCTGACGACTTTTTTATAATAATTCGACATCACCTGAAAACGATTGGAAATCACGGCTTTTACTGTATCAAAGTCAACCTGTAATTTGGTTGAGTCAATCACAAACTTCGGTGGTAGCTTTTTCACCTTTGCCAAGCCAAGAAGTGACAAGCAACGGATATAAAACCAACCGAGATCAAACTCCCACCATTTTATTGAAAATTTGGCGGATGAGGCAAAGGTATGGTGATTGTTATGCAACTCTTCACCGCCAATCCAGAAACCCCAGGGAATGATATTGGTCCCGGCATCACGGCACTCATAATTTCTGTAGCCCCAATAATGGCCTATACCATTAATAATCCCTGCAGCATGCAGAGGAATCCACAGCATTTGAAGTGCCCATATAGTAATACCAGGCGCACCAAATAACAGCAGATTGATAATAAACATTAACAAAATGCCTTTGGCAGAATGTGGTTTATAAATCTTGTTTTCTACCCAGTCGTCTGGGGTTCCGTGTGAATATTTTTCAATCATGGGGCTGTCTTTGCAGGCTGCACGGTATAATTCCGCACCTTCCCAGAAGACTTTTTTAATGCCCAATACCTGAGGGCTGTGCGGATCACCTTCAACATCGTTTGTTGCATGATGTTTACGGTGAATGGCGACCCAGTCTCTGGTGATCATGCCCGTAGTAAGCCATAACCAGAAGCGGAAAAAATGGCTGACAACAGGATGCAAGGTCAAGGCTCTGTGAGCCTGATGCCGATGCAGATAAATCGTCACAGCAGCAATCGTAATTTGTGTAAATACCAGTGTAGCTATAACATAGCCCCAGAAGGACAGGTTTAATAAGCCAAAAACCATAAGAAACTCCAAATATATAGTTATCTTTGTAATCATAACACATTTTGGGTAATTACATTGCATTATATGGGATTATTATCGATAATCTTAGTTAAGTGATGACAACTCGGGATAAAGCATGAGTAATAAAGTGCAAAAAATTGCTGAACAGATAGTGCCCTTTTTAATCGTAGGTATAAGCATTGCCTTGATGATTGGCATCTTTATTATGCTGTCGTATGTGTTTGTATGGGGGCTCATCATAGGATCGGTGCTTTGGCTTATCTTTTGGATTAAACAATATTTTACCGCCAAAGAGAAACCAGCCAAACCCAAAGGACGGGTCATAGAACATGATGATAAATAGTCATGCCTGAGTTACCGGAAGTCGAGACGACGCTTAGAGGCATTGATCCTTTTATCAGAAAACAGCGCATAAAAAATATTGTCGTTCGACAAGGCCGGCTAAGGCACCCTGTCAACCAGAATATTAATGAACAGCTTGAAGGCAAAACCATTCGGTCACTGCAAAGAAGGGCAAAATATCTTATTTTTGAGCTGTGTACGGGGTATATATTAATTCATTTAGGGATGTCAGGTCATTTGCGACTCGTGCCTTCAGGACTGACGGCAGGCAAACATGATCATATCGATTTGCTGCTTACCAATGCGCTGACTTTGCGCTATTGCGATCCAAGACGATTCGGTCTTTGGCTGTATCTTGAAGATGCCAGTCAACTGTGTCTATTTCTTAACAACTTAGGACCTGAACCTTTGTCTGAAGCGTTTAACGTTTCTTATATGTCTCAACGTGTCAAAAACAAGAAACTGGCCATTAAAACTTTCATCATGCGTAATGATGTTGTGGTTGGCGTTGGAAATATTTATGCCACTGAGAGTTTATTTATTGCAGGCATCCACCCAAAAACACCGGCTGGTCTTCTTAACGATGCGGATACTGTCCGCTTGGTGAGAGCAATTAAAAATATACTCAGACAAGCCATTAAAGCCGGTGGAACATCACTTAAAGACTTCTACGGCTCAGATGGCAAACCGGGTTATTTTACCCAGTCTTTACAGATGTATGGGCGCTCTGGCCTGCCCTGTTTCAAATGCCATACAACCATACCCGCCATGAAGATTGCAGGGCGAACAAGCAGTTATTGTCCATCCTGCCAACCTGAAAAAATAGATTAAAAATTAAAAAAACCATCTTTTTAATAGCAAAACTTCTAAAATTGACTATATTTCAATATGAAGATGTTTTTTTCTATCACAATTGAAAATACAGCTAAAAAACAAGGAGTGTCGTCTCATGGACAAGAAAAATCATAAGAAAATAATAGGACTCGTTTTAAGTAGCGGTCTCGCTTTCGGTGGGGTTGCATATGCCCAAGACCAAACGACCCAACAACCCGTAACTGACGAAACACAGAATCAAAAACCGCTAACTGATCTGAAAACAACAGACACTGATCAAACAGCGACCGCCAATGAAAACGTCGTGCTTTCTGATCAGGAATTAAAATCCCAAGCTGAACAAGCCTTGCAGGAATACTCAGGACAAGTCAATGTTGTGGTTAACAATGGGGTTATATTTCTGTCTGGCCAGGTACCCTCAGATACTGATTATGAAAAGGTTGTCGTTCTGACTGAATCTATCAAAGGCAGCAAAGATATTAATGCTCAAAGCCTTACTGTCAAAGACAGCACGCAACCGCTGACAGATACCTTTATTACTGCAAAGGTCAAAGGCATGCTGATAAAGACTGATCTGTTTGATACCAACATCCCATCATGGACGATTGGTGTAGAAACCAAGGACGGAAAAGTATTTCTTTCCGGTCATGTTTCTTCAGAAGCTGACAAGCAAAAAATACTTGATGTTGTACAATCTATCAAAGAAGTAAAAGGTGTTGATGACCAGATTACAATATCTGCTGACACCACTACCGGAGATGCTGCAACACCCGCAGCTGACACAGCTGATGATACAACCGATCAGACAAAGACCAATGCCGAGGATTCAAATCAATCCGATGCCACAACAAATAGTGATTCACAGGATAATGTACAACAATAATAAACAAAACTTGCAATCTAAGGAGAAACCAATGAACAAGGAATTTTTTGAAGGAAACTGGGAAATCGTCAAGGGAAAAATAAAAGAACAATGGGGTAAACTGACTGATGATGAATTGATGGAAATCAAGGGAGATAGCCTACAACTCTATGGAAAATTACAAAAACATTATGGTTATACAAAGGAAGAAATTGACGAACAACTCGAAGAGCTAAGCTCTTAGGGAGATTGTCATGTTATATTGGGCATTGATTTTTTTAATCATCGCATTGGTTGCCGCCTTGTTTGGTTTCAGAGGCGTTGCCTCAACTGCGGCAACCATTGCCCAAGTTCTTTTTGCCTTGTTTTTGATTATATTTTTCATATTAATTTTTATCAGTCTTTTCGGTGGAGGCGTACCTGCTACACCGCTTCCTCCGGCAGCACCTTAAATCTTATCACCCCGGGCGAAGGCGAAAGCCCGAGCCGGGGGTATGTTTAAGAAATAACCAGTAAATTACCCATTTATGCTCGCTAAATTAACGAATTATGTGATAGCATTCAATTAATTTTTTTATATTTAGCCAACTCATCATGAGAATTAGTCAGTTTCGTACTGCCTGGATTATATTCAAATCCTCGATATACACCGCCATTGCCAGCACGCGATCAATATTTAAAACCCTGTTTGGCAAGCCTGACAGACAATGGGCCGATAAGGTGCTATCCCAGTGGATCAATCAACTGCTTGACGAAGTGGGTGTGGAATGCAAAATCATTAACCCCCATCATACTGAGCCGCAACCTGGGCAGGCTACCATTATCATGTGTAACCACAGCAGCCTTTATGACATCCCCCTTGCTTACAAAGCCTTTCCGAAGCATTCTATTCGCATGCTGGCAAAAAAAGAACTGTCTCGAGTGCCTTTTTTGGGCCGTGGCATGGCGGCCGCTGAATTTCCTTTTGTGGACAGGAAAAATCGACGCCAGGCAATCAAGGATTTGGCCTACGCCAAAAAGTTGATGGAATCGGGTATTGTATTGTGGGTAGCACCGGAAGGGACACGATCAAAAGATGGCAAACTGCAGGCTTTTAAAAAAGGCGCCTTTATTACTGCCATTCAATCGCAAGCGACCATTATCCCCATGGGCATTCGCGGAGCATTTGATATCCTTCCAGCACACACCTATCGATTCAATATAGATAAAACGGCTGAAATTCATATTGGCAAGCCCATTGATGCTTCTGTCTATAGTCAGAAGAACAAAGATGAACTCATTGACAGAGTGCATCAGGACATGAAGCGATTAGTTGGAGAAGAGGCTTCTTCTCCAAATCAATAATTGATGCCGTACCCCTTATCCTTTGAGCCAATGGCGGCTGCAAGACCGATATGCCTGGGATCGGAGGCTGCCGTCAGCAGTCTGTTTTTCTTATCCCAGCTAATGGCCTGCATATTACCATAATACTGCTTCAAACCGACCAGTTTATAACCCATATGCTTTAGCTCATATTGCAGGGCTGATGAAAAACTTTCTGGCTCAAAAAAGAGCTTGTCTGGGAGGTATTGATGATGAAAACGCATGGCAGATACCATGGAAATTGCACCATATGAATTCTCAAAAACCAGGGAGGCCAACAAAATCATGCTGGGAATTCTACTGCCTCCAGGGGTTCCTAGAATCGCCACACGGTCAGGCATTTCCAAAAAGGTGGGCGCCATACTCGATAAAGGTCTTTTTCCTGGAACAATGGCATTGGCATCACTACCGACAATGCCAAAAACATTTTTCACCCCAGGCTTTGATGAAAAATCATCCATTTCATCATTTAATAAGACGCCCGTGCCCTCGGCTATGACTGAGGATCCAAAGATATAATTCACCGTTTGAGTCAGAGCT
>JAGXGR010000068.1 GCA_024636645.1 Legionella sp. | reverse complement strand
GGATGGCCATATTAATTGAACAATGGATTTCAAAAATGACCACCGCATTCCCGGATTACGGCTCCGCCTCCATCCGGGCTACAACTGACTCCGTAGCCCCGTAAGGAGCGAAGCGTATTACGGGATGGCAATGTTAATTGAATAACGGTTATTTACCTGACCACGCCTTTCTTCTCTTCTATTTTTTGAACTTTTTCTTCAATTTGCTTGTCATTAGATGACACTGATTTTATTATATTTGCCAAACTTTTTATTTCATTTTTCCCTATGCCAAGCGTTCCCAATCTATCAATAGCCTTACTAACTTTAACCAATTGATCAAGGCTTAAGTCCATTAACGGTTGCCTACATCCTTTTATTGGAATCCCTTGATCGTCCATTTTTTCGAATATGCTAACAATGCGTTTAACGTAATTTGTGTTATCCAATTTATTAGCATTATCTACAAGATAGTCAAAGGTGCGTTCATCCAAGGCGTTTTTTGAAGAGAGAGTTTCCATGATTTTTAACACTGCACTACGTTGTGAAGAAATAAGCTTGTCAAGTTTTCCTATTCTGTCTTTACCAATCCTTTGAGTCAGTGGGATTTTATTTTTTATCATGAGTTTTAACATGCTTTTACGGTCATCATTTTCTAGTATGGAAGGATTTTGCCTTAATGCTTTGAAATCGTTACCGCTTAATTTTTCAATTTTATTTTTTGCTACTCCATCACCTTCTAAAAAGGATGCAATATTATTTATATGGGTTTCTGACATATCCATGAGCGGTTGTCGGTGCCCGGTAATAGCGACTTCAGAATTGTTCATCGCTTCAAAGACTTTACCTAATGCAGTGAGTTTTTTGTCATCGAAATCTTTGGCATGATTAACAATATAAGCAAATGTTTTTTCGTCAAGATGATTTTTTTTCGCTAGCTGTTCAATCATTTCATGCACTGTTTCCAGTTTGCCTGGTGGTACTTTCAGGAGGTTTTTCAGGTTTTGTCTACCGATGGTCGGGGTAAGAGAAATGTTATTTTTTTTGTCTTTCATTATATTAATAATGGCACCCAGACTTTTTGCTCTTTTTTCAGATTCATTTAAATATACCGCCGCATCATCCGGGTCAAGTCCGGCGGTTACATCCGGGACGCTATCTCTCAGAGCTTTAAATTCATCTTTAGTTAATGTGGTATCGGACAACTGCTCAAGGATTACTGCGAGATTTTCTAAGTGCTCTTTATCCATTTTCATCAAGGGCTGTCTGTGTCCTGTGATTTCTATCCCCTTATCCTGCATTGCATTGAATACTTTAACTAATGCATCTGTTTTATCCAGGGCGGCTTCTTTGATGATGTAATTGAAGGTCTTTTCATCAAGAGCGTCTTTAGGCAAGCTTTCTAAAAGGGCGGCAACTTTCTCCAGCTTGTCTGGGTCAATTTTCAGCAGGTTTTTCATATTTGCTCTGCCAAAGGTTTGGGTGAGGGGGATCTTACTATTGGCCATTTTTCCGATAATTTGATTAAAGGCTTCCGCTTGATCATCGTCTATTTCTTCAGGCAAATTGCTTCTCAGGGCTTTAAATTCATCTTTGCTGAGTTTTTTTCCGGATAATTTATTAAGGATTGTTGCAAGATTATTCAACTGTCCAGGTTTCATTTTCATCAAGGGTTGTCTGTGTCCAGTGATTTCAACTTTATACTTCATGGCATTGAAGACATCAACTAACGCATCGGTATTGTCCAGCTGGTCGCTTTTATCCTTTGCGGCTTCCTTGACGATGTAATCGAAGGTTTTTTCATCAAGCGCGTTATTATCTGCTAACTGGTCAAGTAATTTATGCACGTTCTTCAGGTTTTTTGGGGGCACGTTCAGCAGGTTCTGCAGATTTTGTTTGCCGATGGTGTGAGTGAGTGGGATATCACTACCTGCCATTTTTCCGATAATTTGACCAAATGCTTGAGCTTGTTCAAGGTCCATGCCCTCAGGCACATTGCTTCTCAAGGCTTTAAATTCATCTTTACTGAGTTCGGTTTCCTTAGGTAACTGCTTGAGGATAGTTGCGAGAATTGTTAACGGGCCTTTATCCATTTTCATCAAGGGCTGTCTGTGTCCAGTGATGTCTACCTTATTCTTCATGGCATTGAAGACCTTCACTAAGTCATCACTTTTTTCCAGTAATTTGTCGTTCTTTGCGGCTTCCTTGACGATGTAATCAAATGTTTTTTTATCAAGGGCATTTCCAGACAGGCCACCTAAAAGTTGGGAAACCTGCTTCAGATTTGGTGAATCTAATTCCTGGAATTTTTTCAGATTTGATTTGACGAGTGGGATGCTGTTTTTGTTTTCTTTCATTATTTTAATAATGGCACCCATTTTTTTTAATCTTTTTTCGGCGGCCGCCGCAGCTTCAGTTGCAGGCACTCTAATATTTTTATTTAAACTTGGGACCATGTCTCTCAGGGCTTTAAATTCATCTTTACTGAGTTTTGTTTCGGATAACTCCCCAAGGACGGTTGTGAGATCTTTTAATTCTTCTTCCTTCATGTTCATGAGAGGCTGTCTGTGTCCAGTGATTTCAACTTTACCCTCCATGGCTTCGAAGACGTTAACTAATGCTTTGGTTTTATCTTCTTTCAAATCACCTTTTGCGGCTTGCTTAATGATATGATCGAAGGTTTTTTCATCCAGATCATTATCTGGTAGGCTGTCTATAATTTGGTTAACCTGTTCCAAATGACTCTTTACGTTCAGAAGGTTTTCAAGATTTGGTTTGCCGATGGTGTGGGTGAGTGGGATATCGATACCGCTTTTTTTCATTTTTCCGATAATTTGACCAAATGCTTGAGCTTGTTCAAGGTCCATGCCCTCAGGCACATTGCTTCTCAAGGCTTTAAATTCATCTTTACTGAGTTTGGTTCCTGGGGGCAGATTTTCTAAAATAACTTTAAGAGTTTCTAATGGACCTCCGTTCATGTTCATAACGGGTTGTCGATGACCTATGGTAGATAAGCCTACTTCATTCATTTTCGCAAATACAGCAGCTACATCACCTGCCTTTTTTTTAAAGGTTTCATTATTTACTTGGGAAACAACATATTCAAATGTTTTATTATCTAATGCGGGTGGTTTGAGCTTGGAGAGCGCAGTAAATATAGTGCTAACAGCCGATCGCTGCTCAGGGGTTAACTCAAATATTTTTTGAAGTTTGCTGGTTCCCCATAATTCAAAGAATCTTCTGGTAAGTGGAATATCACTTTTTAACATAGCATTGATAATAGGACTGATGTCATTTTTGTCATACGAATTATTTCTTATAAATCTGAATTCTTTTTTATTTAGTTCTTGAGATGAAGGAAGTTCTTCCAATATGTATTCAATATTCTCCAGTTGACTTTGCGCCATTCTATTAAGTTCACGTTCTGGCACGCCAGATAACTTGGCTTGGAGCTTCTTTTTTTGCTCAGGGGTTAACTGAATAATTGGTTCGGGCATTTTTCTTCTCCTGACGTTAAGATATTGGCACGGGTATGATTTTATAAAACTACTGTTTATATTATAGTCTATATGATAAATATTAAGGTTTCCTGAGCAGGGCGGTATGGAATGCGTAAAAAAGCAGTTTTTCAATACAATAAAAATTTAAAGAGAATGCAGGTATTAAAACTAAAAAAACACGGACGTAGGGTGGGCAAAGGCGCGTTAGCGACGTGCCCACCAATGTAGGATCTCCGCAGTAAAGTCGTAGCAAATACTCCCAACTCAAAAAAATAAACCTATACCTCAAACGATGATATTGGCCTTATTTTTATATTGGTCCATGGCGGATTGGGTGGTGGGCATGTCGCTAACGCTCCTTTGCCCACCCTACGACGCTACAACGCCCAGATTCTGCTGAAGAGCCAAATTTAAGCAAAAAAAAACCAATAATGACTTATTTTTTGGCATATCCTGAAAGATTTACTATAATATAATTAACCCTAGGACCTTTATCTGGACTTAGTATGACGCCAGATGTATACCCAGCGCAGGTTCGTCCGACTGTCGTGTATGCAAATAACTGTTTGATGATAAAAGCAGCGTATTTGCGAGGTCCCTGGGCATTTTCATCAGACCGCTTCGTTTACAAGCTGTTTATCGTTTCAGACATCAGCATCACTGTAATTATTTCTTGATTGTTCTTTTTCTTGCCTTTCTTTCGCATAAGAATAGAGTAATTGACTAACTGTAATTTGTCATAGCGCACGGTCGTTACTGATAGATAATAACGGCTCTCCAATGTGATTTGCTCTTTTGAAAGGTTTAATTTTTTAAGCAGCGGCTCCACATCCTTCATTTTTTTAAAGCCTTTATCTCCTCTGGCTTTAAGGAGTTCTTGTACCCGTGCTTCATTGAGTCCATTTCCTAAACTCATCAAGACCGGCTTTGAAGCGGTATTGATATTAATGGCCGTATCCGTGTCAGGAAGGGCTGTCAGATAAGGGAGAAGCTGTTGATAAATGGATTGATTAACGCCGTGCACCAGACGTAGCTCAGAAATATTGCTAAAGGGTTGATGGCCGGGCAAATAGGGCGGTTTATTTTGTAAATAAGTTGATAAATACTGGTCTTTACCACGATCTGGCTGGTAGGGTGAAATCCAGTTTTGAATAGCCAAAATCAAAGATTTTCTTTCTTTAGCGGTCTGATTCGATAATAAAATAGTTGTTAAATTTAAAAATACAGAGGTAAATTTTTTCTCGTTTATCATATTGATGTTAAATTTTGCTTGTAAATCAAAAAGACTGCCTTCTATTTTTATCTCGGGATGAAGTGCTTGAAGTGACTTTGGAATATGGGCTATGGCGCCTCTTTTGTCAGGAGCGGTAAAATTCAGCGTTTGTTTTTTTAACGCGTCCATGGCCCAAAAGGCACCGCTTTGTGATGCAAGATACAGCCTGTCGCTATTGATTAACAGACGGGTTCTATAGATATCCACCTGTAATCGTGTTGTCATTGCAGTGGCAATAATAGCGACGATAGTCATGATAAAAAGAGCTGTCAAAAGGGCACTGCCCTTTGTTTTTTTATTATTCATTATAAAGGGCTTGGGGTAGAGTAAACAGGAAACTGGCATTGCCCCAGTCCGATAGCGTGATATCCAGTTGAATGGCTTTTGGCAGCGTTTCTTTTTTTTGATTTTGTTTGACAACACTGGCTCGCCATTCATTAAACACCTGAAGTTGATGATTTAAAAAATTAAAATGACAGTCTGTCAGCTTATCTAATAATAATTTATCCTGATGATTATTGCGGTCTGGCGAGTCCAATACCGCCCAACTTCTTCTGTATAATCTGCTGCCAGCACAGACCAGGGCAACGCGTTTGAGCGTACTGCGTTTATCAAGACCCGCCGGATTGGCAAGGCCCCCTCTGGTAAATTCTGCATATTGACTACGGCCAATAAAAGCCGGGAACAGATGCATATCATTACCATAAACCGGGCGTTCTATGATTTGCTCGCTTTCATTGCTGATAAGGCTGATGGCCAACTGGAGCTGAGTTAATCGGTCAGCCTGTTCATTCACTCGAGTGCGGGTCATACTCACCCGATACATGACAGAGGCTGTGATACTTGCAAGAATAGCAAATACCGTTAAGGCGACTAAAATTTCTATTAAGGTGTAGCCCGATATTTTTTTCATGGTTTATATCTGAAAGCCGTGAGTGCTGGCGAAAAAGGCCCGGCCTGTTTTTTACTGACGGTTATGATGATTTTATCCATGCTTTTGATAGCAGTCGTCTCCAGTTTTGCCCTCCAATACCAGCGTTGACCAAACATGTTCGTCACTTCGGTGATTTCCTGGGTATAAGTTGCCTTTAACAAGCCGGATTGAATCATCTTAACGCCTTGCATTGCTACCCAGTGGCTGATGGTTTTATCTTTAATGTGTTCTGTGCTGCTTATATCCTGTGATGTGGCTTTTAATAAAGCCGTTAAAGCAATGGCGATGATAGCCAAAGCCAGCAGCACTTCAAGGAGCGTAAAACCTTTTGAGAGATTTTTTTTATACATTTTAATAATGAGTTGTTGTTAAGGGGCTAATTTATTGGACCACTAACAAGCCATCATGCCTCCAAGTCAGCGTTTTAATGTTGGGTTGTTGATGGGTTCCCAGTTTTAACTGAAAAGCCGTCATGTCGCCTGTGGAATTAATAATAATTTCCGGGGTGTTTTTTTTTGCTGATGATTTTATATTCAAATCAATGACGGCTTTATCAGGAAAATGCTGTACAGCAAATATGCCTTTGTCTGCAATGGGCCTCCAATCGTTGGGGGGTACAAACCGCACTATTTGATAACTGTTATTTTTTAAGCTGATACCGAGCGTTGAAGACTCCAGTATTGCTTGTTGTTGTGCCAGACCTACCATATTTGTAAATTGATCAGCAGCCATCATCATGCGCCGGCTTTGCCCGAAATCGCCAAATGCAAGCAAGGCAAAGCTTAGGGTAATACCGACAATGACCAATACGACCAGTATTTCAACCAGGGTAAACCCTCGATTATCGCTGTACATCCCAGTTACCAATCTCTGCATTAATCCCTTCTCCACCGGGCTGTCCGTCTGCACCATAAGTGAACACATCGACTTCAGCATGTTGACCCGGGTTCAGGTAAAGGTATTCACGACCCCAGGGATCTTTGGGCACGGTTTTCAGATACAGTTTCCAGTCTCGGGGTTCGGGATTGGTGGTTGGCTTTTCAACCAATGCCTCAAGCCCTTGCTCGGTACTAGGATAAAAGCCATTGTCTAATTTATATAAATCAAGCGCATTTTGTATGGCTAAAATATCCTGTTTGGCTTTTACTACTCGTGCCTCATCGGGTCGACTTAAAATTTTGGGAACAACAATAGATGCCAGAATGCCAAGAATCACTACTACGACCATGATCTCAATCAAGGAGAAGCCCATCTGTTTTTTCATATTTATCCTCATATCGGTTTTTGACAATTATACTACCAATTGCTCCATAGAAAAAATAGGCAGCAGCGTTGCAAGCACAATAAACAATACAACGGCTCCCATAAATAGAATAATTAAAGGTTCAAGCAAAGTCAGGGCGGTGTCAATCAATCGTTTGACCTCATTATCCAGGTGAGTGGCGGTTCTTTCCATCATCGGCGCAATCTGGCCGCTTTTTTCTCCGCTGGCTATCAAATGAACGGCCATGGGACTTAAAAAATGGGTTTCCTTTAAGGCTTTGCTGATTCCAGTTCCTTCTCTGACCTTGGTGGCGGCTTCATTGAACGCTTGTCGCATGACCATGTTGTTGATTAAGCTGGCTGATACCTTCATGGTCTCTAACACATTCACCCCTGCAGAAAATAATATGCCAAAGGTATGGATATAGCGAGATACATTTAGCGTCTTAATGAGATAAGAGGCAACCGGTGTTTTTAAAAGCAGTTGATGCCATCGCCGTTTTATCTGTTCGTTTTTGAGGCTTTGCTGAAAGATAAAGAGCAGCAGGACAAAAAGCAAAACCAAATACAGGCCATAATGTTTGACAAAATCACTGACGTTAATGAGCAGCAGGGTAAACCCCGGCAAGGTCTGTCCGCTGCCGCTGAAAACATCAATGATTTTGGGCACAACAAAAGTCAGTAAAAAAGCAATGATCGTGGTGGAGACGAAAATCATCAGAATGGGGTAGATAAGCGCCTGCTGTACCTTTTGTCGGACCTGTTGTTGATTTTCGGTATAGTTAGCCAATTTCTCAAGAACCACATCCAGTCGACCGGTTTGCTCTCCTGCACCCACTGTCGCGCGGTATAACTCTGGAAAAGCCAAGGGGTAATGCTCCATGGCCTGTGCCAGAGAGAACCCTTCGAGCACCTTCGAGCGTATGCCAATCACCAGTGATCTGACTTTTTCCCTTTCTGTTTGTTCACTCACGCCTTTGAGTGACTCCTCAACAGGAATACCGGCAGCCAGCAGGGTGGCCAATTGTCTGGTGAACAAAGACAAGTCGGCAACGGATATTTTGTTTTTATTCTGGATGGCTCTTTGGCGGTTCAGAGGATTGAGCTGCGTGGGAATCAGACCGCGCTCACGAAGCAATTGGCGTGCCTGTCTTTCGGAGTCTGCTTCAATGACTCCTTTATCAGAACTGCCTGATTTTTTTATAGCCTGATACTGATAAACGCCCATGTTTTTTTATTTATAAAAATATATTGTTTCAGTCTAATCTATTGGGTTTAATAAGTCACTTAAGGTAAACTGAATGCATTTATTATCTCTCGGAGAAAAAGATGAGCAAGAGTCTGTTGGATGAGGCAATTAATGAGCATGACGCAAAATTTGTTGACTTACGGTTTACTGATACGCGGGGTAAAGAGCAACACATCACCTTGCCTGTATCGGCTGTTGGAGATGACTTCATTGAAAATGGTAAAATGATTGATGGTTCGTCCTTTAAAGGCTGGCAGAAAATCCATCAGTCAGACCTTGCCTTGATGCCCGATTTGGATTCCATTTTGCTTGATCCTTTCTATGACGACAATACCCTGATCATCCGCTGCAATGTGGTAGATCCTCAAACGATGATTGGCTACGAACGTTGTCCGCGTTCTCTGGCTCAAAGGGCTGAGGTTTATTTGCAATCGACTGGCATTGCTGATGGGGCTTTATTTGGTCCGGAACCTGAGTTCTTTCTTTTTGATGATGTCCGATGGGAAACCAACATCAGCGGATCATTTTATAAAATTGATTCTGAAGAAGCGCAGTGGAATTCAGGCAAGACCATTGAAGGGGGAAATATTGGCCATCGTCCCAGTGTGAAGGGCGGTTATTTTCCTGTCCCACCCGTCGATTCCTCTCATAATATACGTTCTGCCATGTGTTTAACGCTGGAATCTTTAGGTATGGAAGTCGAAGCACACCATCACGAAGTAGCTACTGCCAATCAATGCGAGATAGCTACCAAGTATAACTCTTTAACAAAGAAAGCCGATGAATTGCAATTATTAAAATACATTGTTCATAACGTGGCTCATAATTATGGCAAAACCGCCACTTTCATGCCCAAACCCCTGGTGGGCGATAACGGAAGCGGCATGCATTGCCATCAATCGCTAATAAAGGAAGGCGTGAATCTTTTCTCAGGTGATCAGTATGCAGGGCTTTCTGAAACCGCCTTATATTATATTGGCGGCATCATCAAACATGCCCGCGCCTTGAACGCCTTTACCAACCCTGCGACTAACAGTTACAGACGTCTGGTCCCAGGTTTTGAAGCGCCTGTGTTGTTGGCTTACTCGGCAAGAAACCGCTCTGCCTCTATTCGTATTCCGCATGTGAATAATCCAAAGGCACGCAGAATAGAAGTACGCTTCCCTGATCCCATGGCAAACCCTTATCTTGCCTTCTCCGCTATGCTGATGGCAGGACTTGACGGCATTCAGAACAAGATGCATCCAGGAGATGCCATAGATAAAGACTTGTATGATTTACCGCCTGAAGCACTGGCAGATGTACCGACTGTTTCTGTTTCTCTGGATGAAGCCATTGCCGCTTTAAAAAATGACCATGCGTTTTTGTTGCACGGTGATGTCTTTACAAAAGACTATATCAACAGCTATATTGAATTAAAGGAAGCTGAAATTAATCAGGTAAGAAGCCTGACTCATCCTTTTGAGTTTGAGCTTTATTATAGTTTGTAAGGACAATAAAAAAATGAAATGGACTTTTAGTTTTTTATTATTGATGGTACTGGCAAGCGTTGCTTTGGCTAAGGTTTATAAATGGACCGATAATCAAGGCAATGTGCACTTCAGTGACAAACCGCACCGTGGTGCGGTTGAAATTGATCTGCCGCCTGTGCAAACTTACTCACCTCCTGAAATACCCCAACCCACTGACGAAACACCCGATGCTGCTGATGAAGACGGGGATACTTATGAAGAGGTTGTTATTTTGCAACCTGAAAACGGCGCAACCATCCGTAATAACCAAGGTTTGATTCCTGTGCAGGCCAAAACGGTTCCAGAGCTGCGGGAGGGGGATCAACTGCAATTGATTTTTGACGGTCAAAAAATGGGTTCCCCACAAAAACTCCCCAGTTTTACGTTGAACAATGTATTCAGAGGGACGCACACCATTGCCATTCAGGTAATAGATGCTGAGGGCAAGGAACTAAAAACCAGTGATACGGTAACGGTTCATATGCATCGCCCAAGAGTAGGGATGGTGCCGCAAACCAGGCCGCAAAATCAACCGCTGCCGCTGAATCCTCCATCGCCCCGATAAGCCGATAGCATTGCTTGTTTCTGCTAAGAAGGGGTTGATTTACCTGAAATAAATAAAAAAAATATTAAAAATCCTTGAAATTCGACCCCTTCAACCCAATATGAACTTACAACCATCCATCTTATTTATCCGAGTGATGGGTAAGTGATACATTTTAATTGAATTATGGGAGATTTTCTTAATGGCTGACAAGCAACAAACCATGGGTTTTCAAACAGAAGTGAAGCAAATACTTCATTTGGTCATTCATTCCCTCTACAGCAATAAAGAAATATTTCTGCGGGAACTTATTTCAAATGCCTCTGATGCTTTGGATAAATTGCGTTTTCTGGCGCTGTCTGAAGGCTCTCTTTATGAAAAAGATTCAGACTTGAAAATTACAATTGATGTCAACGAGAAGTCCAAAACCATCACCGTTAAAGATAACGGCATTGGCATGAACTGGGAAGAAGCCGTTGAAAATCTGGGAACCATTGCCAAATCCGGCACCAAGGAATTTTTAAATCAACTGACAGGTGATGCCTCCAGAGACTCTCAGCTCATCGGCCAGTTCGGTGTAGGTTTTTATTCAGCGTTTATTGTTGCTGACAAAGTCACTGTAAAAAGTCGAAAAGCAGGGTTGAAGGCTGAGGAAGGCATTAAATGGCAATCAGCAGGTGACGGCGAATTCACCATTGAAAAAATAAAAATGCCCAAACGCGGTACTGAAATTACCTTGCATTTAAAGTCTGATGACGCAGAATTTGCAAATGATTGGCGTTTAAAAAGCATTATTTCCAAATATTCAGATCACATCTGCTGGCCCATTGTCATGAAAAAGCCTGCTGATGCAGAGGATGACGCGTCAAAGAAAACCGAGGAATACGAGACCGTTAATAAGGCAACCGCTTTATGGACGATGCAAAAATCCGAAATCTCTGATGAAGAATATAAAACACTTTACAAACATATTTCACATGACTTCCAAGATCCGCTGCTTTGGTCGCATAACCATGTAGAAGGGAAACAGGATTATATCAGTCTTTTATATATTCCCAGCCATGCACCATTTGATCTTTGGCAGCAGGAAAACAAACACGGCTTGAAGCTGTATGTGAAGCGTGTCTTTATTATGGATGAGGCGGTTCAGTTTTTACCCCGTTATTTACGATTTGTAAAAGGCATCATTGATGCAAGCGATCTGCCGTTGAACGTTTCCCGGGAAATTTTACAGGATAACAAGCAGGTGGACAGCATTCGATCCGCGTGCACTAAGCGCGTTATTTCCATGCTGGAAAAGCTGTCTAAACAGGATAAAGAAAAATATCAAAAATTCTGGGATGAATTTGGATTGGTCTTGAAAGAAGGTCCAGTTGAGGATTTTGCAAACAAGGATGCCATTGCTAAACTGCTTAGATTTTCATCTACGCATACCAATGCCGCAAAACAGGATGTTACACTGGAAGATTATATAAGCCGCATGCAAGAGGGGCAGGATAAGATTTATTACATTACTGCTTCCAGCCATAATGCCGCCAAAAACAGCCCGCATCTTGAAATTTTTAGAAAGAAAGGCATAGAAGTTCTTTTATTCAGTGATAAAATTGATGAATGGTTAGTGGGTTATTTGAGCGATTTTGAAGGCAAGAAACTGCAATCCATCAGTAAAGGGAAGGTTGATCTGGATGAAGGTGATGAGTCTATCAAAGAAAAGGAAAAAGAGCTTGAGCCTGTATTAAAACATATCGAAAAAGTTCTTGCTGATAAAGTGAAGTCTGTTAATGTCACCAATCGTTTAACAGATTCACCCGCCTGTATTGTAGCCGATGAGCAGGATATGGGGCTGGAAATGCAGCGAATTCTACAAGCCGCAGGGCAAGAGGTTCCTGTCGCCAAACCCATTTTTGAAATCAATCCTGAACATGCCTTGATTAAACGTTTGCATGACATTCAGGACGATGAGAAATTTGAGTTATGGGTGATTATGTTGTTTGAGCAGGCAGTATTAGCCGAGGGCGGTCAATTAGAAAATCCCGCAGATTTCATCAGTCGGGTTAACACGCTTTTGGAATCTTCCATCTAGTACAGGCCAGAGAAAATATTGATCCTCGTCTAAAGCGAGGATCATATACTGTTTAACATTGATTTTCACAGGTCGGGCTTTGTTGCTATCCTTGTAGATGGAATCTCGCCTGCGCGCATAAGCGTCAACTTAAGCATCCTTGATTGACGGTCTTTGCAGCGCATAGATAGCTTATTGAAAGCGTAAACAATATAAAATATTTTTGCAGACAGTATCCGCAGTTTCTCCTGTAGCATTTTCGTTTTAAAAAAAACATTTAAAGCTTATCTCCCTCCCGTTCGTGCTGAGGAGGCGCATCACAGTTTCTGTGGATTGGCAGGCAGGTCAGCGCGCCGTCTCGAAGCATACACCGGAATTATTTATCGGAATTTCTCCTGATTCGGGGTTTTGCGTGTATGCTTCGAGACGGCGCGCAGGGCTTTTTTTTATCTGGTCATTCC
>JAGXGR010000067.1 GCA_024636645.1 Legionella sp. | reverse complement strand
CTAGAGATAATGGGGAGAAGGTCCTAATCTACATTACAGGCTTTATGCCTTGCCTTGATACAAGATCTCTTCTCCCATCCCAAGTGCCCTTGAGATTAAGCTAAATAGCCTACTTTTTAAAGATACCAGCCTTGATAAGCGGAGCGCATCAAGGTTTGGTCCTGCAACCAATACCCCATCCCGTCCTTGATGCGCTGGCGCTTATCAAGGCTACTCGCAATTAAGAGGTATTGAATAATAAAAAAATATCTGAAGTAGCCTTGATAAGCGAAGCGCATCAAGGTTTGGCCATGCCACCAATAGCCTATCCCGCCCTTGATGCGCTGGCGCTTATCAAGGCTACTCGCTACTTTCTCATAATGCATCAGATTCAAAAAAACACTAAACCTTAACCCGTCTTTATCTGATCACTGACCTTCTGATTCAGATTTTCAACGATCAAAGCCAGCAGTTTAACCGCCTGTTGATAATCACGTTTATCAAATACAGAAGCATGTTGATGGGCATAACGGATAGGAATGCCTACATTAATCGTCGGTACACCTGAACCTGAAACCTGAATTTTTGCACCGTCTTCGCCATAACCTGGTTCTAATTCGAGCTGAACCTTGATGTGATGTGTCTCAGCCAGGTCAAGCACCCAATTGAGCAGTTCCTGATTGGGAATCATGCTGCGGTCGTAAACAAACACGGTCGGCCCCTTTCCCAAAACAATCCGTCCCTTGCGCTCGGCCAGCAAAGGCGGATAATCATCGGCAATGCCAACCTCCACATTCACTGCAATATCAGGATGAACGCCCTCATAGAGGGTAGACGCCCCCCTTAAACCGACTTCTTCCTGGACCGTTCCAGCTACATATAATTGATTAGCCGATGTTTGCGATTTTATTTTTTCCAGCATGTCGGTTATCAATGCCAATCCCAAGCGGTCATCCAGCGCTTTTGCCAGTACGCGATGCTTACCTAAAGGGGTCAGTTGGCTTTGAGGTGTAATCGACAAACCAGGGCGTATCGCAAAGTCTTTCATCACCTGCTTGCGAGTGCTGGCGCCGATATCCATAAACAAGGCATTCAATTCAGGATAACCTGAGCGTTTTTTACCATCCAGAATATGCACAGAATCCATGCCGGAATAAGCAGTAACAGCACCTTTGGCGGTATTCACCTGCCAACGCTCGGCGAAAACAACGCTGTTTGATATCCCGCCCAAAGGAAGTACCTTTAAAAATCCATCCTCGGTAATGGATTCAACCATAAACCCCACCTCATCCATATGAGACAGCATTAATAATTTCGGCCCCTGTGAACGGTTTTTTACCTGCGCCAGCAAGTTTCCCATACCATCCACATTCAGTGTTTGCATGAACGGTTGCCATTGTTTTTGCAATAATTGCCTGACCGGTTTTTCAAAACCCGATGCGCCAGGCGCTTCAGTCAGTTTACTTAAAAAATCATTTTCCATACCCGCCATGGCTGTCATGGAAATGGCCATCCCTAATCCAAATTGAAACAAGCGTCTCATTTTCTCATCCCTTATTTTTTAATAAACAACACATCCCAGACACCATGGCCCAGACGTTCTCCCCGCATTTCAAACTTGGTTAATGGCCGACTCTCGGGCCGCGGCGTATACCCGCCTTCTTGCTGTTGATTGACCAACAGCGGCTCGGCTGATAAAACCTCTAATATATGCTCTGCATAATCCTGCCAATCGGTAGCTGCATGCAAAAAGCCGCCAGATTGTAACTTTTCAGCCAGCATATGAACAAATTCTGCCTGAATCAATCGGCGTTTATGATGCTTTTTTTTAGGCCAGGGGTCGGGGAAGAAAATCTGTATGCCCGATAGCGAAGAATCGTTGATAAGATTTTTAAATACTTCAACAGCATCGTCACAAACCAGTCTGACGTTCGTCAGTTGATGGTCATGCAAATCAGCGGCCATGCCTCCCAAGCCTGCACGATGTACTTCTATACCGATATAATTATTTTGTGGATTGGCCTTTGCCATGGCGAGTAATGAAGCCCCCATGCCAAATCCGATTTCAACAATAGTGGGTGCCTCGCGGGCAAAAATGTCTTCCAGTTTCCATGCTGCCTGGCTGGTTAATTGATATTCTTTAAACCATAAATCCAGACCCTGTTGCTGGCGTGCGGTCATCCTTCCTGCACGCAGGACAAAACTTTTAATGGTTCGACGCATAAATGACGCTCATGAAAAAGCGCCCATTATACGCATTAAATCAAAAATCAACCAAATAAATTTACAAAAACAATAATGAAAATCTTGTTTTTATTTCCTGCGTTTGTATAATTATGCACAACAAGAGTTATTAATTAAAATTAATTATACAATGACTGGAATATAGTCATTCAGGATAGCAACTTTTATCACGCCATACATGACAGATTTTTTTTGCCATCTACGGCGCTTTTATCAGATTTATCAGCAAAAATATTGCAACTTCGTTCTAATTTTGTTATAAAAGCGCTCTTGTATTTCACACCCGGTCAATTCGCTCCGGCGAATACCAAGAACTTATACAAAAATATAACACAGGTAACTATTTGGAGTAACACCATGTCTAGAGTATGTCAGGTAACTGGCAAGGGGCCTATTACTGGTAATAACGTTTCGCACGCCAATAACAAAACCAGAAGACGCTTCCTGCCCAACATCCAGAATCATCGTTTCTGGGTAGAAGAAGAGAACCGTTTTGTGTCCCTGAAAGTCAGCACAAAAGGCATGAGAATTATTGATAAGTTAGGTATCAAGGTGGTTCTGGAGCGACTCCGAGCCAAAGGCGAAAAAATTTAATTGATTACTGAGGACAAACCATGGCAGCTGTCACCATAAAAGTAAAAATGGAATCTACTGCAGGAACAGGTTATTTCAAGACAACGACAAAAAACCCAAGAAATCATCCTGAAAAAATGGAATTAATGAAGTACGATCCCGTTGTACGTAAGCATGTTTTATTTAAAGAAAAGAAAGTAAAGTAAATTTTACTTGTTTTTAAATCCGGGCGTTTGATATCTGTTCATCCGCCCGTGTTTATCCCCTACCTACCTGCTGCGGCTTGTATCTGAAAGATAAACAGAAAATATTATCCCCCCGTATACGCTTTATGCGTAGCATTCTGTTCTGATTTTCATGCAAAACTGCAAACCCCCTCTTGAAAAGAATCAAATGCTGACCCATATTTATTATTACAACACCAATCAAAAGACAACATGTTTTATATTTGTTCTTACTCCAAAACTGGATAATTGCTAAAGATAGGTTAAACTTAATAATAATAGAAAGAGGATTTTCATGAAACCATCGTTGCAGCTTACGATCAGTCAAAACCTTACCATGACCCCGCAACTTCAGCAGGCCATTAAGCTTTTGCAATTATCGACTCTTGATTTGCAACAGGAAATCCAACACATTATTGACTCAAACCCCATGCTGGATGCCAGCACGCCCGCAGAAGATAAAAATGAACCAAGTCAGGACAATAAAGAAACAGTAGATGAATTTGCTGATTTTCAATGGGCGCAACTCTACAGTGGTTCCAATAAAACAAACAATTTTAACGAATTTGACTATAATCTTGAAAATTTATATACCACAACAACAAGCCTGCAGGATCATTTGTACTGGCAGCTTGGTTTAACACCAATGAGCGATGTCGATCGCGTGATAGCTATGAGTATCATAGATGCCATCGATGACAGTGGTTTTTTAACCCAATCATTGACTGAGTTGCAAAAGAGTTTTCATAGCGATAATTGTGCCATCGATCAGGATGAAATCGAAGCCGTCCGTCATAGAATACAACAATTTGACCCTATAGGTTGTGGCTCTTACCATCTCTCAGAATGCCTTTTAGTACAACTGAAGCAATTATCAGATGAGACAGATTGTCTTGATCTCACCCGGGAAATCGTCAAAAATCATCTTGAACTGTTGGGGCAACATAACTATCGACAGTTAAAAAAAGACTATCATGTTGATGACAAGGCGATACAGCAGGTACTGAATAACATCCATCAACTGAACCCCAAACCGGGACATTTAATTCATCAAAATATCACTGAATACGTTATCCCCGATGTCAATGTAAAAAAAGTAAACGGGAAATGGCAAGTGACACTTAATCAGAATATTTTGCCGCAATTGAGCATTAATCAACACTATGCGTCATTAATTCAACGGGCAAATGACAGCACTGATAACCAGTTTTTAAAAAGCAATCTGCAGGAAGCGCGTTGGCTTTTGAAAAGCATTCAAAGCCGTCAGGATACCTTGTTCAAAGTGGCAAATTGCATTGTAGCGCACCAAAAAGACTTCTTCGAACATGGCGAAGAAGCGATGAAGCCGCTTATCCTTAATGATATTGCCACCATTCTTGATATGCATGAGTCAACCATATCAAGAGCAACGACACAAAAATTCATGCATCCCCCACGCGGTGTATTTGAATTGAAATATTTTTTTTCCAGCCATGTTAATACCGTTACAGGAGGAGAATGTTCGTCAACAGCAGTCCGAGCAGTCATTAAGAAATTAATTGCTGCAGAAAATCGAAGAAAACCGCTCAGCGACAATAAAATTACATTATTGATTAAATCTCAGGGTATAGACATTGCCCGAAGAACCGTAGCAAAATATCGAGAAGCCTTGGGGATCCCCCCATCGAACGAACGAAAAATGCTGGAGGATTAATCAAGCTTTTGATGCGCTGATTTTATTAGATATACAATTGAAGGAGAGCGATATGCAAATCAACTTCACCGGTCACCGATTAAATGTTACCCCCGCCCTGAGAGCGTTTACTGAGGAAAAATTTGATCGATTAGAACGCCATTTTGATAAAATTACCGCCGCCAATGTGATATTTGACGTTGAAAAACTCCGGCAAATTGCCGAAGCAACGCTACTGGTTCCTAAAGGCGAAGTCCATGCACGTTCTGAATCGCAAGATATGTATGCTGCAATAGATGATCTGGTGGATAAACTTGATCGACAGTTAATTAAACACAAGTCAAAAAATCGTTCTCATGGGCACAAATAAAGACGGCCATGTCCTATGTTGATCTGCCGGTTTTTGACTGATTAGAATGTCTTCGCTGTTCAAAAAAGCGCGCGACGAGCAGGGCTCGTTCGCGCGGCTTTGAACAGCGAAAAACCCAGAAATGTGTGCCCTATTGTTTTGCTAGCGCCAAAACCAGGTAGACATCTTACTGGCTCAGGCTTGCTCATGACAGCCAGCAGCAGTAAATACTCGGATAAATCATATAAGGCCCTATTGCTGCCTCCCCGGAATGCTTCATACTTCCTTATCCGACAAACTGTTTGCTTCGGCAGCCACTCAACGTATAATCGACAAATAGATGAATCAACCGATAGTCCTATATGTTACTCACTGAATTTATTAGTTCCCAAAAAGTATGCATCGATAGCATCTCCTTAAGTAAAACGGCGGTTTTACTGCATGCCAGTCAGCTCTTGTCGCATTCACAACCTGCGTTGGATCCCCAATTTCTTTTTGATGCCTTTTGGAAAAGAGAAGCACTGGGCAGTACCACTATTGGCCATGGCATTACTATTCCTCATGTCCGCAGTGATCTGATCAATGAGCCAACGGGTTGCTTTATGAGACTGCAAAACCCCGTTGATTTCGGCGCAGAAGATAAACAACCTGTCGATCTGGTTCTGGCCTTTATAGTACCCAGCCATGAAACCGAACAGCATTTAATGATTCTTTCAGCTATCATGAAAAAATTCGATGACCATCAATTCAGAGAAGATTGTCGCAAAGCATCCAGCGATGAAGATTTATATCGAATAATGATTGCACATCAAATCAATTCATCAGCCATTGAATATGCATGATGGGTATTTTGTTATATACCTGGCCAAGCACTCGTGGTAAATTAGCACTACTATGATAGAAACAAAAATTACAATCAATAATAAGCTTGGTTTACACGCGAGAGCCTCTGCAAAATTTGTTGCATTAGCTGCCAGATTCCAAAGTCAACTCGAAGTAAGCAAGGACACTCAAACCGTCAATGGCAAAAGCATTATGGGCGTCATGATGCTCGCCGCCAAAAAAGGCAGCGAACTGACACTGAAAATCGAAGGGCCTGATGAGCAAGCCATGGAAGAAGCCATGGTCAATCTTATCAATAACCGTTTT
>JAGXGR010000066.1 GCA_024636645.1 Legionella sp. | reverse complement strand
TTATCTGCTGGAGAAACCTTTATTCTGGCAGTTTCTGTGCTCTGTGGTACCCCAGCGGTCCTGTTTCTTTGCGCGCTTGCTGCGGTTTTTGCCGTGGGGGCAAATGTACGAGGGGCTTTGGTCGCTTTGATTTTACTGCCTTTGACACTGCCGGTTATGATCTTTGGCAGTGCCAGTTTGACCATGGCCATGCAAGGCCTGGATGTATCGGCGTATCTGGCGTTATTATTGGCGATATCACTTCTGACGCTGGGGTTTGTCCCTTTTGCTATTGCAGGCGTGATTCGCATTAGCCTTGCTGATTAATGCATGTTAAAATCCACCTTTTATTCACTGGTTCAATTATCCCCTATGTGGAAGTTTTTATATCAACTGGCTTCGCCAAGAACATTCTATACAATGACAGGGCGTTTTGTTCCCTGGCTGGCATGTTTTTCATTATTAACTCTGCTAATGGGTATGGTATGGGGTTTGGTATTTGCACCGCCTGATTATCAGCAGGGGGATGCTTTTCGAATTATTTACGTCCATGTTCCCTGTGCTTTCCTATCGATGGCGCTTTATGCCTGGATGGGCTTTCTGGCCGTCTTGTTGCTGGTCTGGCGCATTAAAATAGCAGGTATTCTGTTACATCAGGTGGCTAGAATGGGGGCTGGCATGGCCGCTTTAGCGCTGCTGACAGGCAGCATCTGGGGCAAGCCCATGTGGGGCAGCTGGTGGGTTTGGGATGCCCGACTGACCTCTGAACTTATATTATTGCTGCTCTATGGGGCCATTCTTGCAACGCACCAGGCTATCAATAACAAGGAGCAGGCAGAAAAAATGATCGCCATACTGGTTCTGGTAGGTCTGGTGGATTTACCCATAATTCATTATTCTGTTTATTGGTGGAATACATTGCATCAAGGCGCCACACTCACTGTTTTATCAAAACCTAAAATAGCGATGAGCATGCTTTATCCTTTGATGTTGACCTTGTGTGGTTTTTTTCTGTTTTGTATGTGGATTATTTTTCAAAGAACCCGTTATGAAGTGCTTTTGCGTGAAAGGAGACAATCCTGGGTTCAGGTTGCATTAAATGGAGAATTAAAATGAATCATTTTTTTCAATGGTTAGCCATGGGAGGCTATTCGCTTTATGTATGGCCTGCTTATGGTGTTGTTTGTGTATTTTTAGTGATGAACTTGCTGGGTATTAAATGGCAAAAAACGCAAACAAAAAAGAAATTACAACATTGGTTTAAGAGACAATAAATATGCTGGCTGTTAGAAAGCGCAAATTGAAATGGCTTGTTTTTATCCTGTTTATTGTATCTTCCGTTTTAGGGTTGGTGCTGTATGCTTTAAGGCAAAACATCAGTTTGTTTTATACCCCCAGCCAGATTACAGCCGGCCATGCGCCTTTGAATCATAAAATACGAATGGGCGGTATGGTCGAAAAAGGTTCAATCCACCGCGCTGCAAAAAGCCTGGATGTTGTCTTTATTGTGTCTGATTACAAACGAGCGGTACAGGTATCCTATACGGGTGTGCTTCCTGATTTATTCCGTGAGGGGCAGGGGGTTGTTGCCGAAGGTGTTCTAAACGACAGGCATCATTTTAAGGCCAGTCAGGTGCTTGCCAAACATGATGAGAATTACATGCCTCCAGAAGTGAAGGCTGCATTGGATAAAAAGGGTAGTGAATGATAGCTGAGTTAGGTTTGTTTTCTTTGATATTGGCCTTGTTTTTTGCCGCGTTACTGGCAACCGTGCCGGTTTTTGGTCTTCACTACCAACGCCGGGAGTGGATTGCTTCTGCAAGGTATTATACAGCAGGACAGTTTTTCTTTGTGGCCTTGGCATACGTTTGTTTAACCCTCTGTTTCCTTCAAGATGATTTTTCCCTTGTGTATGTATTGAGCAATTCCAGCCTTTCTCTGCCCTGGTTTTACAAGCTTTGTGCTGTCTGGGGCGGCCATGAGGGATCGATGTTGTTATGGGTGGCGATTTTAAGTTTCTGGATGCTGATGGTGAGCTTGTTCAGTGCGTCTCTGAGTCGCGATATGCAAGCGCGTGTCCTGGTTGTGATGGGTTGGTTAAGCATTGGTTTTTTGTTATTTTTATTATCTACCTCCAACCCTTTTTTAAGGCAGTTTACCGATTTAAATGCCCAGGGGCGTGATTTAAATCCTTTATTGCAGGATCCCGGGTTCTTATTTCACCCGCCGATGTTATATATGGGTTACGTTGGTTTTTCTGTGGCTTTTTCTTTTGCAATTGCAGCACTTTGGGAAGGCAAGGTTGAAGCGTCCTGGTCAAAATGGACCCGTCCATGGACCTTGGCCGCCTGGTGTTGTTTAACGGCCGGCATCACGCTTGGCAGCTGGTGGGCCTATCGTGAGCTGGGGTGGGGCGGCTGGTGGTTTTGGGATCCGGTCGAAAATGCCTCCTTTATGCCCTGGTTAACAGGCACGGCTCTGATTCATTCGCTGGCAGTCACAGAGCAGCGTCAGCAATTCAAGGCATGGACGATGTTATTGGCCATTGCAGCCTTTTCCTTGAGTCTTATCGGGACCTTTCTGGTGCGTTCGGGTGTTTTAACCTCTGTGCATGCGTTTGCAGTCGATCCTCAACGGGGTCTTTATATCCTTGGGTTTTTGTTTGTAGTTATCGGCGGCTCTCTTTTTCTTTTTACCCTGAGGGCGCAAACCTTACAAACCCATCAGAATCCATCCCCCTTGTCTCGTGAGAGTGCCTTATTATTAAATAATGTCTTTTTAGTTGTTGCCATGATGACCATTCTGATGGGAACGGTTTATCCTCTGTTGATTGATGGCCTGGGGTTGGGTAAATTATCGGTTGGGGCGCCTTATTTTAATACGGTTTTTATCCCTTTGATGTTGCCGATGCTGGCTGTTATGGGATTTGGCATCCATCTGCGCTGGAATAAAAATAACGGGTTGGCTTTGCTTAAAAATCTTGGCTGGGTGATGCTGTTAAGTCTTATTTCACCATTGTTTTTGATGTTTTTAATGGGATCATCTTTTAATCTGACAGTATATTTTGGCCTGGCCATGGCTTTTTGGGTTCTTTTAAGCACGGGCAAGGCTTTGATTCATCGTATCCGGGCGCGTGGGAGTTTAAGCGCTGTTAGTCAGGCTTATTGGGGTATGATCATTGCGCACTGTGGTGTGGCGGTGACAGTGATGGGGATAGCCGTATCCTCCGGGTATGGCATTCAGGATGACGTTGAGATGGCACCAGGCAGTCAGGTTGAACTGGCAGGTTATACCATTCAGTTTATGAACGAAAAGGCATTAAATGGTCCCAATTACTCAGGAACCCGGGCTGAATTCAGCATCAGACATCGCCAGCACAAGGCATTGATTTATCCTGAAAAGCGGCTTTATTCGGTAGGAAAAATGCCCATGACAGAATCCGCAATTGATGTGAATCCCTTCAGGGATATCTATGTGGCTCTCGGTGAACCGCTGGGTGATGCGTCCTGGTCGGTACGTGTTTATTATAAACCCTTGGTTCGCTGGATCTGGGGTGGCGGCTTTCTCATGTTAACCGGAGGCCTGTTTGCCTTGGTGGATCGCCGCTATTTTATAAAAAAATCGGTTAAACAACCTTCACTTCAGGAGGCCAGCGCATGAAAACCTCATTATGGCGTTTTTTACCTTTGGGGCTGTTTTTGATATTGGGCCTGTTTTTATGGCGAGGGTTATCGCTCGATCCACAGGCTTTGCCTTCAGCAAAGCTTGGCCAGGCTTTGCCTGATTTTCGTTTACCCGAGCTGAATGAGCCTGAAAAACTGCTGACAAGGGATATGTTAAAAGGGCGCGTCATTTTACTCAATGTCTGGGCCAGCTGGTGTTCTGCCTGTATAGATGAACAGGTTTTTATGATGGCGCTTGCTCGTCAAGGCGTTCCGATTTATGGGTTGAATTATAAAGACCGCGCTGAGGATGCAAAACAATGGCTTCGTGACTGGGGAAATCCATACCAATCAATTGCCCAGGATGAGTCGGGTAAACTAGCTATCGATCTTGGCGTATATGGCGCACCGGAAACCTTCTTGATAGATAAAGAGGGAAAAATACAATATCGCCATGCAGGCATTTTAACTGAAAACCTATGGAAAAAAGAGCTGTTACCCTTGATGCAGCGTTTGGAGCGTGGTTAATGAAATGCTTGCGATGTTTGTCCTTAGGGATTTTTTTATTGATTTGTGTTCCAGCTTTGGGGCATGCAAATAGTTTATATCCTTTAGCGTCTCTAAAACAAGAAGCACAATTTCATCATTTACTGAAAGAACTGCGCTGTCTTGTCTGTCAAAACCAGGATTTGGCCGATTCAAATGCCGAGTTGGCAAAAGATCTTCGTCAGCAGGTTTATGTATTGGTCAAAGAGGGCAAAAGCGATAGTGAGGTCATGCAATATTTGACGGACAGATACGGTGATTTTATTTTATTTAAACCGCCTGTGAAATCGATAACCTTTTTATTATGGTTTGGCCCTTTGTTATTTTTTTTAGTGGGTCTGTTGATTTTCTGGCGCGGCTGTTTCAGGCGGGGTGCTCATGAATGAATATTGGCTAATCGGTTTACTACTTGGCTTGATGATAATGGCCTGTCTTGCGGCGGTTTATCCTTTAAGACGACAAGGCGGTTTGAGTTTTGTGTTCATAGCCCTGTCGATGACGCTTATCAGTTTGGGTTATTGGCAATGGGGCGCTTTTAGCGATTGGCAGCATTACCGTCAGCAGTTGGAGCATCAGAAAAAACTGACCGCCTTGATGCAATCGGCCAAAGGACCGGATGCCATCATCAGGCGAATGGAGGCAAAATTGCAGACCGAACCTGACAGCGCTAAAGGCTGGTATCTTCTTGCTCGGTTATACAGTAGTCAGGCAAAATGGCAGCAGGCATCAAACGCTTTTGAGACCGCTTATCGGCTGGAACCAGAAAATGAAGCCTACAAAGTTTATTATGCACAGGGTCTATGGCAATTGAATCACCAGCAATTCAATGATCAGATTCGAGGCTTGTTCCACTCCCTGTTAAATAAAAACCCAAATCAGCCCGATGCATTGGCCATGCTTGCGATGGACGCATTTATGAGCCATGCTTATAATGATGCGATAAATTATTGGCAGCGTTTATTGGAAATGACGCCAGCCAATTCAGAAGAGGCTTTGGCCTTGAGAAAGGCAATAGCCCAGGCTCAACAACATATGGATCAAGGACGCAATCATGACCGGAAAAGTATATGATATTATAGAAGTGGTCGGTACTTCTGAAAAAGACATGGAACAGGCCATTGAAAATGCCTTGAAGCAGGAAGCAGGATCCGGAAAAAAACTGGATTGGTTTGAGGTCGTTGAAACCCGTGGGTTCATTGACAATGACCGTGTGAAATATTATCAGGTGCATTTGAAAATTGGTTGCTGCAGACAGGGATAGAGCGATAATTTTCTTGTATCTCTCCTGTTTGATAATGCCCGAAAGAACCCCTTTGGTGTAACCTTAGGGAGGTTCATCTCTGCATTGAGAGGATGAGGTACCAGCACCGTTTCTATTGGGTTATGACCGCTTGCGTCATACAAATTGGATTATTTTGAAGCATCCGAGCCGCGCCCTAACCGAGCCGCGCCCGTCAGGAAGCGGAACAGTTCTGGTAGCAAAACAGTTAAAATTCTCCATTAAGTGTTCAGTTTTTGTTATAAAATACGACATGGTAATCCTTGTTCAAGAATTTTAATGAGACAAATCGAAAAAATAAAACGGACTTCTTAATTTTTCCGCTACTTCAACTGTTCCGCTTCCTGACGGGCGCGGCTCGGATCAACCGGTCTTAACTAAATGGAACTGGTACTAATCTTTATTTTTGCTCAACATAAGCTTTCAAAGCCTTCAGGAAATGGTGGCCATAATGCGTCAGTTTGTGTTGACCAATACCGGATATATCCAGCAAATCAGTCGTGTTTGTCGGTTTTTCCCGAGCCATTTCCTGCAATGTCGCATCACTGAAAATCATAAACGAGGGTTTATTTTCCTCGTCTGCCAGTTTTCGTCTGACCGTACGTAATATCTCAAACAGCGGGCTGTCAGTAGCCGATAGCGAATGACGTGTTTGCTTGTTTTTAGATTTGGAAGGCTTCAGGTCATCGTTGGGAATGGTTAAAGCGATCGTTTCTTCACCTTTTAACAGAGGAATTGCCTTGGTTGTTAATTTCAGGACATTGAATTGATTGATATCCTGTTCACAATAATCCCGGTGAATCAGCTGCCAGGCCAGGTGCTTCCAATATCTGGCGGATTTATCCTTGCCAATGCCATAGGTGCTTAACTGATCATGCCTTGCAATTTTTATTTTATCAGAGCCGCTGCCCCTTAATACATCGATAGTATAAATCAGGCCATAGGATTGGCGTAATCTGTAGATACAGGATAATAACTTTCTCGAATCCTCCGTCGCATCAGCCGTTTGCGGGGGGTTCTCACAGACATCGCAATTGTGGCAAGCCTGGTCACAGGCCTCATCAAAATAGCGCAAAAGAATTTGCCTTCGGCAATTGGAAGCCTCGGCAAAGGCTATCATGTGATTTAATTTGTTGGATTCTATCCGTCTTTGCTCTTCCTGAGGGTTATTGATAATCCAGGATTTCAGTCTGCCGCTGTCTGCTGGATCATAGAGCAAAAGCGCTTGTGCTGGCAGTCCGTCACGGCCTGCACGTCCGGTTTCCTGATAGTAGGCTTCGATGTTTTTGGGTAAATCATAATGTATAATAAAGCGGACATTGGATTTATCAATGCCCATACCAAATGCCAGTGTGGCTACCACAATATCTATCCTGTCATACCTGAAATCCGCCTGTACATTACGCCGCTCTTCGTGACTTAGTCCTGCGTGATAGGCACGTGCCTTGTATCCTGCGTCCTTCAGCTTTTCGGTCAGTTTCTCAACCCCTTTGCGTGTGCCGCAATAGATAATCCCTGATTGCTGCTCCTGGGTTTTAAGAAATTGCTCCACTTGTCTTAGAGGGGTGGTTTTCGCAACAACCTGATAATAAATATTCGGACGATTGAAGGAGGCCACATATTTTTCGGGATGGTAATTGAGCCTTTTGACAATATCCTGGCGTGTTTGTTGATCGGCGGTAGCCGTCAAAGCAATGACCGGCACCTCGGGGAACCTGGATTTTAAAACGCCTAGCGCTGCATACTCCGGCCTGAAATCATGGCCCCACTGTGAGATGCAATGTGCCTCGTCAATGGCAAAAAGAGCAATATCAATTTCCTCCAGGCGATCCATGAAGCCCTGACTGATGAGGCGTTCTGGCGCAATATAGAGCAGATCCAGTTGATGATTATGCAATTGACTCAATACCTTACGGGCTTCTTCACTGCTTAAGGATGAATTGTAGTATGCAGCGCTGATACCTTGAAGTTTCAAGGCGGTCACCTGATCTTCCATCAAAGCGATGAGCGGAGAGACTACAATAGCAATCCCCCTTCGGATAAGGGCCGGTATTTGATAACATAAAGACTTGCCGCCGCCTGTTGGCATTAAAACCAGTAAATCTTTCCCATCGATAAGATCATGAATGATTTCTTCCTGTGGAGAACGGAAAATATCATAGCCATAATATTCTTTTAATACAGTCAATGCAGATTGTTTTGTTGGCTTGTCTTGCGCAATTGTTTCCATGTGATTATTCTTATTGTTTTTGTCACGGGCGCTAAAAGTTCGCAATCATAGCATTTTTCATTAGGGAACTCTAAGCAAAATTTAAGGATAAATCGATGCAGTTTGATTTCAACGAGGAACACCGGGCTTTTCAACAGATGGCAGCTGAGTTTGCCAGAGACAAATTAAGCCCCAAGGCTGACGAGTGGGATGATACATGCCACTTCCCTATAGACGTTTTACGCGAGGCGGCAGCACTGGGTATGGCAGGTATTATTGCCAGAGAGGATCTAGGCGGGTCGGCATTAACACGTCTGGATTCGGCACTGATTTTTGAACAATTAGCCACAGGCTGCATAACCACTGCAGCTTATCTTTCTATTCACAACATGGTCACAACCCTCGTTGACCGCTACGCTGATGAACCCCTTCGTCAAACCTGGGGTAAAAAACTGACGTCCATGGAAGCGCTTGCCAGTTACTGTTTGACAGAGCCTGATGCAGGTTCCGATGCCGCATCCTTAAAAACACAGGCAACAAGAGAAGGAGATGACTATATTCTTAATGGCGCTAAAGCTTTTATTTCAGGAGGCAGCGTCAGTGATGTCTATCTGTGTATGGTTCGCACAGGCGATGAAAGTCATCTGGGCATCAGTTGTTTGCTGATTGAAAAAGATACGCCGGGCTTGAGTTTTGGAAAACTTGAAAAGAAAATGGGCTGGAAAAATCAGCCGACCTGCATGGTTTATTTTGAAAACTGCAGAGTGCCCATAGCCAACCGTGTCGGTGAAGAAGGCATGGGTTTTAAAATCGCGTTGAATGCCTTAAATGGCGGACGTATCAATATTGCTGCCTGTTCATTGGGTGGTGCTTTGGCCTGTTTGCGTTTGACCCAGTCTTATATGAATGAACGCAAGCAATTTGGACAGCCCTTAACAAAAATGCAGGCCCTGAGGTTTTATTTTGCTGACATGCTGACAGACTTTGAAGCTGCCAGGCTGATGGTGTATCGTGCGGCAACCGCTTTAGACAATAACGATGCCAATGCTCCGATGTACTGTGCCATGGCAAAGCGCTTGGCAACCGATGTGGCCTTTCGCATCAGTGATAAAGCAATGCAACTCCATGGGGGGTATGGTTATTTAAGAGAGTATCAAATAGAACGTATTTTTCGTGATTTACGCGTGCATCAGATTCTTGAAGGAACAAACGAAATCATGCGGGAAATCATAGCAAAAATATCACTGGATGAATCGTTTGAAATTAAATAGGAGTTTAAAATAATGAATTTTATAAAAGAACAATTGGATAGTGATGGCATTCTTGTCCTGACCTTGAATCGTCCTGATAAATTAAATGCCATGAACAGCGAGGTGTTGGATTTACTGGAAGGCCATTTTAAAAATGCCAGAGAGGACAGTGCAATTAAAGGTTTGATTTTGACAGGGGAGGGGAAAGCCTTTTGCGCCGGTGCCGATATTAATCGCCTGGCAGAATGCAATGCGCAAACAGGCTATGAATTTGCCCGCCGCGGACAGGATATATTCAGGGCTTTGGAAACCCTGGGCAAGCCATCTATCGCTGCCATCAATGGTTTTGCTTTTGGAGGCGGCTGTGAGCTTGCTATTTCTGCAACCCTTCGACTTGCTTCCAGCAAAGCACAGTTTGGCCAGCCGGAAGTAAAGCTGGGTGTCATTCCCGGTTATGGCGGCACCCAGCGATTGGCCCGCTTGATTGGCAAGGGACGGGCGATGGAACTTTGCCTGACAGGGCGGTCTATCAATGCAGAGACAGCGCTAAACTGGGGCCTTGTCACAGCGGTTTTTGATCCTGAAGAACTATTGCCTCAGGCCAAAGAAAAACTTAAAGAAATTTTATCCATGGCACCATTGGCTGTCAGTGGCGTCATGGAGGTCATTGACCATGGGTATGATATGGCGTTGACCGACGCCTTGCATCTTGAAGCGGTGCATTTTGCTAAACTCTGTGCCAGCGAAGATAAGAACGAAGGGGTATCGGCATTCCTTGAAAAACGCAAAGCAGACTTTAAGGGACAATAAAATATGAACGAGGACATTCTTTTTTCAAGACACCAGTCATTGGGCATCATCACTTTAAATCGCCAAGGTGCTTTGAATGCCTTGACGCTGCCGATGGTAAAAGCCATGCAGCAACAGCTGATTGAATGGCAAAAAGACTCGGGCATTGCTGCTGTGGTACTGCAGGCCAAACCAGGTAAAGCTTTTTGCGCCGGCGGTGATGTCCGCTGGCTTTATGAGGCCGGGCTTGAAAATGATCCGAAGCAAATGGAATTTTTTGAACATGAATATCGGCTCAATCATTATATTCATCATTTCAGCAAGCCGTATATTTCTCTGATGGATGGCATAACAATGGGCGGCGGTGTGGGCGTTTCCCTTCATGGGTCATTTCCAGTTGCCAGCGAACAATTTGTCTTTGCCATGCCTGAAACAGGGATCGGGTTTTTTCCGGATATAGGCGCGAGTTATTTGCTGGCTCGCTGCTCAGGAGGGCTGGGCATGTATCTGGGACTGACAGGTCAACGCTTGTCAGCAAACGATGCCGTTTTTGCCGGTTTGGTTAAATATCAAATACGCTCAGAAATGATGCCTGAAGTCATACCAAGACTTGCGGCACTGGATTTATTCGAGCATGCGCATGAACGTATCAATGCCTGCTTTCAGTCAATGGCACAAGAAACTACGAGTGATATGTCATTCGAGCACAAAGCGCTTATCGACGATTGTTTTACGCGCACTGGTGTGAATGAGATTCTTGAGGCTTTAAAGCAATATGATAACCCTTTTGCTGACAATTTATATCAAAAGCTGCAAAAAAAGGCGCCTTTGAGCCTCAAGGTCACTTTCGAACAAATTCAACGCGCCCGAACATTATCTCTCGGTGAATGCTTGAAAATGGACTATGTATTAGTGAGGCATTTTATGGAAGATCATGATTTTTACGAGGGTGTCCGGGCTTTACTGATAGAGAAGGATAAAACACCGCATTGGGACCCCGCCGATCTTGATAATATATCCGAGGCCCAGGTTATTAAATATTTTGAAGGCAATGCAAATGCCTTGGACTTTACCAATCCATAGAATACAATAAAATAAACGCTATACCCAAATTCCTTCAAAAGACACTTGAAAACGCGCTTTTGAAGGAACTTGGGGTATATTCATCAGATAGTGTCGATTTCTATTCGAATTTAAGATAAAGTATCGTTAAAAAAACCAATGAGGAAGTAAGGCAGATGTTCAGAAAATTAAGAGGCGTCTTTTCTAATGATTTATCAATAGACTTAGGTACTGCCAATACTTTGATTTATGTCAAGGATCAGGGAATTGTACTCAACGAACCTTCTGTCGTTGCCTTGCGGAATGAGTCAGGGCAGAAGCGTGTTGCTGCAGTCGGGATTGAAGCCAAACGCATGTTGGGCCGTACCCCTGGAAATATCAACGCCATTCGACCGATGAAAGACGGTGTGATTGCTGATTTCTTTGTAACTGAAAAAATGTTGCAGCATTTTATTCACAAAGTGCACGAGAATCGATTTTTACGACCCAGTCCTCGGGTATTGGTTTGTGTGCCTTGCGGATCAACCCAGGTTGAGCGTCGTGCTATTCGAGAGTCCGCCATGGGTGCTGGCGCAAGAGAGGTCTTTCTTATTGAAGAGCCGATGGCTGCCGCTCTCGGCTCAGGAATGCCCGTAGAAGAAGCCAGCGGTTCCATGGTTGTAGATATCGGTGGCGGCACAACCGAAGTCGCCATTATTTCTCTCAGTGGCATTGTATATCATCAATCGGTTCGAATCGGCGGCGATAAATTCGATGATGCCATCGTGTCCTATGTGCGTCGCAATTATGGCACGCTCATTGGTGAAACAACCGCGGAACGCATCAAGCACGAAATTGGTTCGGCCTTTCCCAGTCGCGATCTTTATGAAATCGAAGTGCGTGGTAGAAATCTGGCCGAGGGCGTACCCCGAAGCTTTACCCTGACCAGTGCTGAAATTCTTGAAGCGCTCCAAGAGCCTTTATCTGGTATTGTCGGTGCAGTAAGAGCGGCTCTTGAGCTTGCTCCTCCTGAATTGGCAGCTGACATTGCAGAACGGGGAATGGTTTTAACCGGCGGTGGTGCCTTGTTAAAAAACATGGATACCATGCTGATGGAAGAAACAGGATTGCCGGTATTGGTGGCAGAAGACCCTCTGACGTGTGTAGCAAGAGGCGGCGGTAAGGCATTAGAAACCATGGATATACGCGGCGGTGATTTCCTCTCAACAGAATAATTATCAAGACAAACTTTTCACCAGTGCAAAGCATAGCAGCATTGCTTTTGTCTTTTCTCTGGTGATAGCCATTGTGCTGATGTTCTCAGATTACCATTATCGTTACCTTGATTATGTACGAGGCACGGTATCGATTGTTGTCTCTCCTTTGCAATATGCCGTGGATTATCCGGTACGGGTCATTGGTTGGGTCAAGTCGCTTGTCGGTACTAAAACCGCACTAATCAATGAAAATATGCATTTACGGCATCAGCAGACCATGCAAGAAGCCCGACTGCAAAAAATGATGGTCATTAAAGAAGAAAACTCTCAGCTGAAAGAGCTGCTCTTAACGTCTTCAAAAACCAATATGCAAGTTATGGCCGCTGAAATTCTTGCCGTTGATACCAGTACCTCACGTCAGATCGTAGTATTAAACAAAGGCACAAGAGAAAGCGTATACGCCGGCCAGCCTGTGCTTGATGCGAAAGGGGTGATGGGGCAGGTGATCGATGTGGGTTATTTAACCAGTACCGTTCTTCTCATATCCGATTCCAAAAGTGCTATTCCTGTCAGGAACAACCGCACTGGTGAGAGGGCTATTCTGGTTGGCACCAATGCGATTGATCAGTTATCGTTAATCAATTTACCTAAAACGTCATCCGTTAAGCCGGGTGACTTGCTGGTCACTTCAGGATTAGGCAGACGCTATCCCGAGGGTTATCCTGTCGGCCGGGTCAACAGGGTAGGCAATATCCCCGGAGAAGCCTTTGTTAACGTAGATGTGAAGCCGGAGGCTTTACTCAATCGGGATCGTCTGGTATTGCTCGTTTGGCAGGATAAAGAACAGGAAAAACTGACAATGCAGATCAATCAACGTTTGAAAGCCAAGGAATTTAGCTGATGGACTCAGTGTATTTACGGTTGTTGACAGCAGTCGCCATTACTTTAATCTTTTCCATATTTCCCATGCCTGAAATATTAAGCGGGCTAAGGCCACCTTTAACGCTGTTGTTAATATTGTATATTCAGCTTTTTTTACCGGCTTATTATAGCCTGTTTGTCGTTTTACTCATCAGTCTATGCATGGATGTATTGATGTCAACGGTGATGGGTGAACATGCTTTTGCACTTTTTCTTGTCGGTTGGGCCATTAATAACCGGGCACGAAGATTTCAATTTTTTGCCATGGGACAGCAAATGCTCATTGTCGGATTTTTGTGTATGATTTATCAAGCAGCCTTACTGTCAATAGATGCTTTTTCAGGATTCCATTACAGCATGTACACGATAATAAGCTCTGCTGTGATAGGTATGTTGTTCTGGCCCTGGCTTAAAATTCTGGCTGATGATGTTATTCTTTTGAAATTAAGACGATAGTGATAACCACGCCATCGTTTTATAAAAATATTTAAAGAATCTAAATCCAGTACTGTTTCCATTGTTTCCATTTGGTTTTGACAAGTGCGGCAGCTCAGAATATTTTCTTTTGTGTCATCCCCGCCTATGCGCCTGCGCGTGGATGACATTGAATTATGAGCGTTGCATCCTGTGCAGTCATCTGATCATTTATTTCCTGGGTTAATATCGCCCCGTAATACGCTCCGTTCCTTACGGGCTACCTACCCGTGGCCGTAGCCCGTAAGGAGCGGAGCGTATTACGGGGCGATGGTCAAGACCCGCATTAACCCCGCGCAGGCGCATAGGCTTCAATTTAAGCATAATTGAACTGATTGAAGCCTATGCAGGGCATAGAAACCGTACTAGATTGAACGATCATCAGGATTAAGCTTCGAGATGTTAGTAAATAATATGCCCAAATGCCAACAGCACCCAAAAAATCACTCCATTTTTTGAATTTTTAATAAATGTGCAAAATGACCATCAATTTTCTGCAGTTCAGTCACGCTGCCATCTTCAATGACCTGGCCGTCTTTAAAAAATAAAATGCGATCCATCGCCATGATCGTTGACAGTCGATGAGCAACTACAATCACGGTTTTGTCAGTCATCAGCGATGCGAGTGCTTCCTGAATGTCTTTTTCAGTAGCTGAATCCAATGCGGAGGTGGCTTCATCGAGAATTAAAATCGGTGCATTTTTTAATACAGCTCGGGCAATGGCAATACGCTGTCTTTGGCCACCGGACAGTTTAATGCCTTTTTCCCCGACCATTGAATAATATCCCTCGGGAAGTTGCATGATAAACGCATGACACTTCGCAAGTTTCGCGGCATGATACACTGCCTCATCTGAAGCTTCTGTATTACCGTAACGGATGTTGTCCATTATGCTACGGTGAAAGAGCTCGGGATGTTGAGGAATAAGGGCTATATTTTTAATCAGACTTTCCCTGGTGACGGCATTGATGTTCTGATTATCAATCGTAATTTTACCTTCCTGAATATCATAAAGACGCAAAAGCAGGTTAATCAAGCTTGTTTTCCCTGCCCCGGAATAGCCGACAAGGGCTACTTTTTGTTTTGCTTTTATACTCAGATTGAAGTGGTCAAACAGTTTTTCATTGCCCTCATAATGGAAACTCACATCATGAAAGCGGATTTTTCCTTCATCAACGTTTAAGATAGCTGCATTGTCTAGATCATTAATGTCGTGTGGCACGATGATAACATTTAAAGCCTGCTGGCATTTTCCAATATCCATAGATAAATCCGGCATGCCCTTGGTCAGGCCGTTGACCATCGTGTATACCGTGATGGATAAGCCGAGGATAAAGGCAAAGTCACCGACGGTAATCCATGTATTGACCCGTCCGTAAATCAACCCGGCCAATAACATAATGATTAAAAACGTGTAATTAATATTTTGGATAAAATCGGCCCGCATGATTTGCTTTTGTAGCCGCTTCTCTTTTTGGCTGACACTGTTGACCATGTTATCAACCCTGTTGGTTTCAAAACCAACGTTAGCAAAAATCTTAGCACTGCTGATATTAGCGATGCTATCTACCAATTGCCCTGTTAACTGGCTGTTCGCCAGAGAAAAAGAATGTGCATGAATCGCTGTTTTTTTGGAAAGCAGATAACCGCTCATGACATAAATCGAAATAAATATCAGCAATATCACCGCAAAATAAATATGAACACTAGCTAGCAACATCAATGAGATCAGCAAGGTAAATGCATTTCCTAATATATATTGATTGACTTTTTTAATAATGGATTCAACGCCATCCACAATATTTTGTATTTTATTGGCCAGATCGCCTGAAAAATTCTGTTGAAAAAACGTGACAGAATGTTGTGTTAAGTAATCAAACAAAGCAACGCTGACTTCTACCCGCAGTTTTGGAAATAAGCTCATGCATAGATAATGATAGGCTCGCATGGCAACATTATGAATAATAGTCAACAGCACATAAAATGCAGCCGGATATATTACGGCCTGTAAAAAAAGGGCTTTATTGTCTGTATATTGTGTTGCGGTATCTATGATAATTTTTAACAGGTAAGGGCTGAGTGATATTTCAAGAGAGGCTATGATAATAATGGATAAAAAACCAAGGACATATATCAAATGCCGACGTAGAAAATACCATATAAATGCAGTCAAATGTTCTGGCATTGTATTTAACCTCTGTATGTGGAATATGTCATTCATGCTATTAAAACAGCCACAGAAGGTTAGGCAAGAATAAAGTGGCGATGATAATTCGTCTGGTCATGGTGGCAACTCCCCAGCTTAAACATTCTTACGACAGATAAGTCAGGTTGAATAAAATACCATGGGTATACAGATGATCAAGCTTAAGGTTTGTATTTAATGTTTGTCCTTTAGCAGATCCTAACTGACTTTTGCCCCAGTCGGCATATTCGTAACCCACGCCCACCTGATAATGTTTCATTATAGTTTGTTGCACGCCTGCGCCCAGGGAATAAGTAAATGCTGTTTGGGTGTGGCTGCTGAAATTACAGTTAGGCAGGGCTTCAAAAATGCGCGGTGTATTCGTAAAATTATGCGCACGGTTAAAACCTACACCAAGGCTTCCACCTATCCATGGGGTGATGGAGAAAGCGGTGTTAAGCAGCAGACTGCCTTTTACAGCAATCCGACTCTGCCATACCTTGTACTCATAGTTATGATTATCAAACTGAGGATCTGCATCATCCCATATGATGCCCTTGACCTCGGCATTGCCACGCAAACCCAGAGCCAAACCCAGCTGAGCGCATGATTTGGGAGTTAGCGTTTTCTGCACGCCAAGAAAAATTTCGCCAGATGCAAAGGGATTGCTTGATTTTTTTGTATTATAAGTCTTTACAATCTCAGGTGTGAGAAAAATCGTTTGCGTCTCCCCTCCATTCGCCCAAAGCACACCGCCACTGAAGCTGGCGACGCCAGTCCAATCAGGCTCGCCACAATTCTCACACTTTTTTTCGGTACTTTTATCCAGCCAGCCCCAATCAGGCTCCGAAGTTACAGTACCCATCGTGCCTGCAAGTGCATTACCGGCTAAAAGAGTTGTGAATAAGGCTAATAATAAAGAATGCATTCTCATCAATATTCCTTGTATGCGAAATAACGGTTATTCATTAAAGTAGACAAGTTAAGACATAAAGTATGAAATAACAAATAGTTTAATACAGCAATATGCACGCTCACCCTGAAAAAGAAAAAATAAAGAAGGCAAGATGAAGCCCTGCAAAAATATACACGAGACAGGTTAAAATAAAAGAAAAGCCGTTTGCTAAGCATGGTGTATCAGTCCATCTGGAGGCATGTTTCTTCGCATCAGCAATTCCTATAATATTTTACTTCCTGCAATATCAGGGCAAGCGCATCAAAGTTTAAAAACAGAACATGGCCACGTAGGGTGGCGCAAAGGAGCGTAGCGACGTGCCCACCAGTCGTGTTCTTTTACCACTATGGTGGGCACGCTGCGCTTTGCGCCACCCTACAGTATTCTTTTTAAACTTTGATGCTCTTGCCCTGCTGCAATATAAGATTGAAAATACAATCATTGGTGCTACTATATTGTTTTTTATATCTAATCAGAAAATACCTTAAATTTCAATTGTTCAACCTAAATAAAATATTGAATGACAAGTCTGTCATGGAAAACAGAGTACAATTTTGCAGGCCGTCATTTCTTTGCTTTAAGATTTACAACCCATCCATCAACGCCAAACAGTTTTGCAAAGTCTATTATATAGATACGTCTTTTTTTTGTAGCGGATAGATTCAAGTCCAAGGATATGACATGACCATAAACAAGATAATCAGGAAAAAAGACTTAGACTTATCAGAAAAACCCTTCCCTGCCTTTTATTCACCACAACTGGCAACTTTGATTGATGCCCCGCCTTTGGGTGATCAATGGCTTCATGAAGTGAAGTATGATGGTTACCGAATGATGGCCTTTAAACAGAACGGAAAGCTGCAGCTTTTATCGCGAAACAATAAAGACTGGACAGACAATTTTCATATTATTGTAGAAGAACTTAAGCAGTTGCCTGTAAAAAATGTCATTTTAGATGGTGAAATTGTCGTGTTGGATAAAGACAGTCGCTCTGATTTTCAGCTATTACAAAATGCAATACATGATAAGAAGGGCATGTCTTTTATTTATTATATCTTCGATGTTTTATATTACGAAAAATGGGACTTACGTCGACAGCCTTTAATGGAGCGAAAACAAATTCTTGAAGAAATAGTATCAAACAAGGCGTCACGATTACGCTTTAGTGATCATGTGGTAGGGCAGGGAGATGAGGTATTCAAGCAAGCCTGCCAGTTGAATTTAGAAGGCATTATTTCTAAAAAAGTGGACTCGGTGTATGTCAGTCGACGCTCTAGCAGTTGGTTAAAAAGCAAATGTACGCAAAGACAAGAGTTTGTTGTCGGTGGTTTTTCAGAAGCGCAGGGCAGTCGATTATATTTTGGTGCTTTATACCTTGGGCTTTATGATGAAAATCAGAAACTTATTTTTTGCGGGAAGGTCGGGACCGGATTCAATGAAAACACACTGAAAATGATATACTCGCAATTAAAAAAATTAAGGTCTCCTGTCAATCCTTTCGATACGTTTGATGCAGCTAAAAACGAGGTTACTTGGGTCAAACCTGAAATGGTCGTTGAAGTGGCATTTACCGAGTGGACAAAAAGCGGAAAATTACGTCACCCAAGCTTTAAAGGGGTAAGGGCTGATAAACCCGTAAAAGACATCAGCAAAGAACAATAAAAACCCGTCCAGGAAGTAACGCAACCAACATCTGAAACGGGCCGTGATACCTCAATCAAACTTTCAAATCCCGAGAAGATTCTGTATGAGGAAGATGAGATAACAAAACAGCAGCTTTTCGATTATTATCAATATGTAAGCCCCTATATTTTACCGCATATACGGAATAGACCGCTCAGTTTGCTTCGCTGTCCAGACGGTTATAAAGACTGTTTTTTTCAAAAAAAATTTACCGCATCCACCAGTCCATTTTTAGTAGAAACGCAACATCAGCACATCATGGTTGAGGATAAAAAAGGATTGCTCAGTTTGGTTCAGATGGGCGTTTTGGAAATTCATCCATGGGGCAGTAAAATAGACCAGCTTCAAAAACCCGATATCATTACCTTTGACTTGGATCCCGATGAAGGCCTTGAATGGATGGCTGTCGTGGATGGAGCATTTGAAGTGAAACGGCATTTAGAAGAACTGGGCTTGATCTCCTTTGTGAAAACGACCGGCGGTAAAGGCTTGCATGTGGTTATACCGATCAAACCGCACTACGAGTGGCAGGTTATCAAACAATTCGCCAAGTTATTTGTTCAGTTTTTAGAAAATAAGAACCCTTCGCAGTACACCAGCTCGCCTTCAAAAACCAAACGAAAAAATAAAATTTTTCTTGATTATCTTCGAAATCTAAAAGGAGCGACCGCGATCGCTGCCTACTCAACGCGCGCAAAGCCCCATGCACCTGTCGCCACGCCCGTGGCCTGGGAGGAGTTGTCTGCAAATTTTGAGGATACTTTTTTTACTATTGACTCTGTTTTGCAACGCCTGAAAACACTAAAAGCAGATCCTTGGGGGGCATTTGATCAAATCTGATAAATCCAGACCATATTGCTCTCATCCTTGACCCTCGCTGAATATATTTCTATAAGGAGTCAAAAAAGTATAGCTCAAATTATTGTAGAAGAATGTATAACCTCGCTCTACAGAAAGAAGATTAGTGCTTGTTTTGCAATTTTTTTGTATTTCACTATAGTTAGATCATAGGTTACCAAGGCTTAAAGGAATGTAAAATGCCAGAACTGCCACAAGTACAAGGCTTTGTAAATTATTTTAAATACACCTGTCTGCATAAAAAAATATCCCGTATTTCTTGCAAGGATGAACTGGTTGAAAATACCAGTTGCTCTTATATCCAACGGGTTTTAAAAAATCGCCAATTTAAAACGGTCTATCGTAAAGGAAAGTATTTAATAGCATCACTGGAAAATGATTCGCACATGCTGGTGCTCCATTTTGGGATGACTGGCAATTTGCTCTATGGCCTCAAAGATAATTTATCCAAAGACGATAAACAATATGCCAAACTAATCATTGAGTTTCAGGATAATTACCAGCTGGCTTTTATTAATACACGAAAACTCGGTAAAATTTTTTTGGCTACCGATATTTCAGATATTGAGCCTTTGAAAGAAATGGGCGCGGAGCCCTCTGAATTGAGCAAAAATGACTTTCTTGATAGCTTAAATCAACGCAGTAACAAGAACATCAAGTCATTTTTGATGGATCAAACAATCATTGCAGGCATTGGCAATGAATTTTCAAATGAATTGTTGTTTCAGGCAGAAATCGATCCGCATAAAAAAATTGATGCAATCGATGAGGGTAAGCGAATCAAACTGTATGATTTAATGAAAGATATATTAGACACAGCGGTTGATATATTTAAAAAAAATAAAGACAGCGCTGATTATCCAGATTCCTGGCTTTTGGCACATCAAAAAGATAAAGTCTGCCCAAAAAACAAAAACCATCAATTTAAAAAAGAAACCATAGCAGGGCGTTCAGCGCTCTATTGCCCAGAGCACCAGGGATAAGTATTACTTCAAAGGGGTTTTTCATCCATGAATTATTTTATCGCTGAATCAAGTATGGATGAAACTATTTCCGAGCGTCAACAGGCCTAACAAGATGCTGATAAGCCCTATTATGACTTGCAAATGCAATGCTTTGGTTGTCTTTACCAGATATACTGCCGGGATTATTGCAGCGCCTCCACCGATAAACATTGAAAGGATCAAGCGCCAATCGAGAAAACTCCTGGCGTAAAAACAAAAAAACAAAAAGCCTGCCAAACTGACAACGCCTTCTGCAAAAGAGGTGATGCTGACTGCTTTTTTGCTGCGTATACCTGAAAGAATTTGCCCGCTGGTGAGCAAAGGGCCATAACCTCCACCGGTCATGCCTTTATTGAAGCCTGCAAAAGCACTCAATACAGATAGCTTGTACCATGAAATAATTTTTGGTTGATTATTTAACAGCAGAAAAAGGCCCATGGTTATAATAATTATGCCTATATATATTTCCAAGACCTTTTCAGACAGATGGGTGGATAAAAAAGCGCCTGCCAATATTCCAAAAAATCCGAGAAATATAATGACCGAAACGGTTTTTTTTATTTTAATGTCTTTAAAATCGATATTCTTAAAAAAATGATGGAACAAGGCCGCCGATAATCCAAAAATGGCAGATAAAAAAAGAACCGCAGGAACAATATTATGGGGATGATATCCCATCAGAATTAAAAAAGGGGTTATTACTCCAAATCCCATGCCGGCATAGATATCAATGAGTTCCAGAAAAAAACTGATAATGACTATATCTATAGCGATGAATTCAAGCATGTTGAATAATTCCCTGTCTGCTCATGACGCGTCCTTGGGTCTGTTGAATCAAATAATTATTAGCCTAGTACCATTTCCATTTAATTCTGACTGGTTAGCTTACCATAAGCCTTGTCCAACTTTTGTCTAGCCTTGTCAACGTCAAACAACCATCTAATGGACGCTTTTTCCTTGTTTCGCGCTGTTTGCCAGTGGCTCAATTCTT
>JAGXGR010000065.1 GCA_024636645.1 Legionella sp. | reverse complement strand
AGAAGAAAATTCCATCCTTAACGCGCCTTTTTTTATACGATCATGAATGGTTTTTATTTGTATATGATCCTTATTGATGATAATAGCTGAGACCACTCGGGGATTTTTTAATAAACTGCATAGTTCTGAAACGCTGATGGCTATCGGCAACTGCGTTTGTGAGTAAATATTAAGCCGAATGTTTTTTAGAAACCCTTTGTGATGCAAGTCGAATAAGGGCTGAAGTGATTTGAGCATTTCTGAGGATAACGCAGGCATGATTTTTTCTATTCGCGGCGCGTCCCTGTGTTTTGAAATATGCAATAATAGATATTTGAGAGCCAGTTGTTCATGCAATTTCGTATCGGGCTCCTGTCGCATCAGGTCGCAAAGCATATCAACGGCATGATCACGAGTGAATTCTGAAAATTGTCTATAGTGATTTTGTGATTTTTCTCTCATCGCAGGATTTTCATCCCTTAATCCTATTAAATATAAAGCAGCCTCCGTGCAACGTTTGGGATTAACAAAACTACAGGTTCCGTGAAATTGCTTTGATGCGGGAAGTTTTATTATGGCATCCATTTCACCAATTATTTTATAAAACGCGTCATTTACAGCCGCTTGTGGGTTAGTTGAAAAATAACCGTTGCTCGTAACCAGTCTGATGATCTCCTCTGCTTGTTCTTTATCTATAGCATAAATTAAACTGCCGCTAAATGTGGTACCCGTGCCTCTATTGGTTAAGCTGACATAATAGCACGCGTTCTTCTTAATCAGCGTCACGCCAAAAGTATGATTAATGGAATGGGCGGGTATCATGACAAGCCTGTCGTTTTTCAGTAGTTGACAATAAATAAGCGCCTGTAAGTCATGAGAGTCCGAGTGAATAGCGCAGGCTAATTTAACACTGAGAAAAATCTCTTCAACGGCCGCCTCGATGGTAGGCAGTATGCGATTATCAACGATTTTTTCAAAAAAATAAGTCAGATAATTTAATGAATGAATAACCGGGTTACCTTCCAGGCTCTCTAAGTGATGCTCATCTAACTCACCACTGATACCCAGTGCATGTGAAAAAAATTTAGCATAAGTTTTTTCTACAGTAAAAAAAGCGCTTTTATCTTTTCCGGCTTGCGCCTGAAATTGTTCGAGATATAAATGCGTTAAGAATATCCGTTTTTGCGTGTCTTCCACTCTGGACAGAGCATCCTTAAGGCGCAAATAGCTAAAGGATGAAGCGATGATTGCTAATGGTTTTTGAATGCTTTCTAAAGAAAAAGCATTGAGTATCTTACAGAAATCAATGTTGCTCACCTGGATCTCATTTAAGGCAATAGACGCCTGAAGCAAGGCTATAAGAGGGCTTGGATTGTCTTCTTTGATGGCCGTGTCAAGCGTTATAAGATAGTTGTCCTGGGGGGTATATCTGAAATTGTTTTTTTTGAAATAATCAATCAATTTCTGATAACCGTTATTTTTTCTGGATTTTTCTTTTGCGCGATATAACATGGATGTCCCATCATAAAAGATAAAATCCATCTTATGATTTTCTGTTATATACACCACAAGAACAGGGGAATTTTTATCAAGCAGCGCCTCTTTAAATTCATCTGTCTCAAGCAGCTCTTTAAGATACGTGTGGGGAATATATTTTGCAATCCGCTCTATAACATCAATGATTTGTTGAACATTATTTTCTGAACGAACCAGTTGTGCCAAGTCATGGCATGTAAAACGACAGTTATTTTCCAGAAATAAGCTGAGGATATCCTTATCACCTTTGCACAATGCTACACCTAAAGGCGTAAATTCAGCATCATTGTCCGCTTTTAACATGCGGTTATAATCATTTTTTTCAAAAAAAAGGCTAACCGCCTCAAGATTGCTATCAAAAACAGCAAAGGTCAAATTCCAATAATCGCGGCTGACCTCATAGGTTTGCAATTCAAACTGTATTTCTTCTCTACTGGCAGGCATTATTTATTTCTGTAAAGGCTCTGGATGACTACATTATAGCAGATCAATTGTTCTCTATTTTAAAGCACAGTACCAACAGTGTTGGATGCAACTCTCACCAGGTAAAGACACAGTGTTAAAAAGGATGACTTTGTGTCAACAGACCATTTTTTTCGAATAATTTTACTCCATGTTGTCGTCCCCGCGCAGGGACGACATTGTCTATATGAGCGTTACACACCCACCGTGCCTCATGATTTTAAACGGAAGGTCCTCAGAATTAGCAGCTATTTGGCCTACAGTTGGCTCAGCGCTTTTAAATTATTGACTATACTAGAGTTAGGCGTTTAAAAAGGAGAAAGACAATGGAGGATTTGATCAGGCAGTTTAGAGCCTATAGTGATGATGGGGAGTCCATCCTTGTTCTCGAATATCGTAAAATCAAGGATATTTTCACCTCTCCCAACACAGCAGAGAATGCCATGTACAGCATGCCACGCTTTGTCACCCCGGAAGGGGAAAAGGTGATTGATGTAAATGGTGCTTATCAAGTACGGGGCAGAGACAAATTATTTTATGAAACAGAAGATAAAAAAATAAAATAAATGCCTTATAAAGCAGGATGAAAACCGCATCGCTCTGATTCATGGCAAAGTCTTGACGTAATGTTTGTTTGACATTCACTCGTTTGGCAGGATTTATGTTATAATAGCTCTTTTTACAACCCTGTTTTAGACAGTCTTTATGCGGTTTCTTATTGTTTTACATGTCTTTATTATCGCCATCACCAATATTCTGGTACAGTTTCCTTTTATCCTGTTTGGATACCATGCGACCTGGGGCGTATTTAGCTACCCTTTGATTTTTATCATTACTGATTTGACGGTCCGCCTATCTGGCGCTTCCATCGCGCGTAAAACGGTATGTGTAGCCATGTTTCCGGGACTGATTATTTCATATTTGCTTGCGAACTGTTTTCATCAGGGCGCTGATATGGCTTCTCTTTTGACCTGGAATACACTGGCATTCAGAGTGGCTATCGCCAGTTTTACCGCTTATTTTTTTGGACAGTTAACCGATATCATCGTTTTTCAGCGCTTGCGTCAAAATAATCGCTGGTGGGTTGCGCCTTCTGCTTCCAGTTTATTCGGTAATGTTGTGGATACCGCCTGGTTCTTTTTTGTAGCCTTTTATCACTCCAGTAACCCGTTCTTCGCTGCACACTGGATAGAAATCGCGGTTGTTGATTTAGGGTTTAAACTGTTTATCTCCTTCCTGTCTTTTTTGCCTATGTATTGGCTTTTGCTGCAATGGCTCCAATCCAAAAATTGGAATGCAGGTCAAGATAAGGCTGCAGAAATCAGGGTTTAGGGCATTTTTACTCAGTTTTTACTATGACGCTGATATTTCCATCATATTCAAAACCAAGGCCTTCTTTAGTTGTTCGTTTGAAGTTCATCTTTCAAACCATTTGATGAATGCAAGAATCATGCGTTGCCGTTGATAAACTGAAAAATCATACCTCAGGTGATAAGGTTAAATTACATATTAAGGATGATGCAGATCAAAAGGATTCAGGTCAAGATACTCAAGAAACCACGACTCCTAATGGCGATCAGCAACCTGCAGTTCAGTATTAAAATTGCTTTTAAGGAGAAGCATCAAACAATCCAGCAGGTTGCGACACGCTGGATTGTTAGTTTTGGGCGGAAGATTTAGGAGATTATTATTTTTCTGATGCGATCAAAACCTGTTTAATTGAACAAGTTTTGAATCATCTGCCTTGCATCCTTTAAACTGTCCATATAACTCATTGTAATATCATTTCGTGAAAATACATCCAGTGCCAGCTGTGAGAAGTTGGCTTGTTCGACATGTTGCACCGTCATCAAAATCTGGCCTGATATTCCCTCTCTTGTAAGTAAAGCCTGGTTAATATCATCGCTTAGGTTCATTTTACTGACGATTTCAACCATGGTCATTTTTAAAATGGCATCTAAACTGGATATCAAGCCCACTGTATAACAGTCATAAATGGATTGTCTTGCAAATAAAGGTTTATAAATTTCCGATTCCATCGCCTCTTTTCTCCATAAATGATAAGCAGGAAAATCAGTTATATTATATTTTGTACCTTATGTCCTTGTTATTTTTAATATTTTTGTAAAAAAGGTGCAAACAGGGTGATTGTGAGTAACGGATTGGCTGAATGGTTACAGATTAACAGGCTTGGTCTTTTTCATCATTTGGGAAACCATATAATACACTGTAGGCAATACAAACAAGGTGAAAAAGGTCCCAATGCATAAACCCCCAATCAGCACCGTACCTATCGCTCGCCGTGATTCTGAACCGGCTTCATGCGACAATATGAGCGGGATAGCGCCAAAGACCATAGCTCCTGTGGTCATCAGGATGGGACGTAATCTTAAAGAACAGGCTTTCTTAATGGCCTCCATCAAATCCAGTCCTTCTTTTTGCAACTGATTGGCAAACTCGACAATTAATATGCCGTGTTTACTGATTAAGCCAACTAAAGTCACCAAACCGACCTGCGTATAAATGTTTAAAGACTGGCCGGACAAATACACCATGAATAAAGCACCGGAACAGGCCAGCGGCACGGTGAATAATATGATGAGAGGGTAGATGAAATTTTCAAACTGGGCCGCGAGAATGGCATAAATAAAGAGTATAGATAAAACAAATAATAAAATCATGGTATGAGAGGATTCGTTATAGGTTTTAGCCGCCCCCGTCCAACTTAATTTATATTGGCCGCTTACGTTTTCTTTAGCCAGTTGCAGCAGGGTATCCATCCCGTTCTTAAAGGATTGATGTTCAGCCAATTGGGCGTGAATAGTGGTTGATCGCATTTGATTGATGTGCTCAAGCGTTGCGGGTTGTGTTTGCCGTTTCATCTTGGCTACAGCGCCTAAGGAGACGCGTTTTCCAGAAGGGGTGGTGAGGTAAAGCTCATCCAGTGTCCAGGGTTTTTTTAGTCCCTGCAAGGTCAGGTTGTAAACCACATTGTCTTTTTGAAAGCTCATGGATTTATCGCCGCTGAAAAATACTTCAATGGTTTTTGCGACTTGCGCTGGTGAAAGCCCCAATTGGGCTATGGCCGTTCTATCAATATCTATCGAATATCCCATAGCATCCAGTCGTAAATCATAGCTTGTCGTTGCAAATTTTTTGGATTTATCCAGCGCATTTTTAAGCGTCTCGGCCGTCTCAAACAGTTCACGAAAACTGGCAGGCGTAGAGATAACCAGTGCTAAATCTGCATCGGTCATTGTATTTTCAACACCAGGAAGCCCGGAATCCCAACTCCAGACATGGGCATCGATAGAGCGGATCTGCTCCATTTGCTGTCGCAGTGAACTCGTGATTTGTTCAGATGTACGCGTTCTTTGTTGATGGGGTTTCAAGGGCAGAACGATATTTCCTCCCCAGTTGCCCATAAAGGTAAGTTTATTACTGGCTTCAGTGAATCCGCCCAGTGACTTCTCCAATGTTTTAATCTTGGTCTCCACATCATCCAAATTATCGCCAGATAAATGAGGGGTGTAAACGCCTACCAGACCCCTGTCTTCTTTGGGTGCCGTTTCACTGGGCAGTATTTTGAAAAACAGGAGCATCAAACTCATGGAGAGCAGCACAATAAAAAATATCAGTTTCTTCTTAAGCAGAATTGCATTTAATCGATTAAAATAACGCTTTTCCAGGCCCTTGAGAAAGCCGTCTATCCCGGGTAAAAGGGGTTTTGAATTTTTATTGAGAAAACGTGCACACATTAAAGGCGATAAAGTCAGCGCCACGACACCGGAAATAAATACACTTCCTGCCAGGGCCACGGCAAATTCAATAAATAATTGGCCTACCATACCATCAATAAACGCAAAGGGGATGTATACGCTGGTTAGGGTCAAGGTCATTGCAACGATAGCAAAGCCTATTTGACTGGATCCCTTGATGGCCGCCTCGAGCGGTGGAAATCCCTCTTCCATCTGGCGCCAGATGTTTTCCAGAACGATAATGGCATCGTCAACGACCAGACCGACGGCCAACACCATCGCCAGAAGTGTCATCTGATTGATGGAAAAGCCGGCCAGTTTTAAAAAAATCAATGCACCCAAAAGCGAAATGGGGATCGTAATGACAGGTATCAGTGTCGCGCGAGCGTTTCTTAAAAAAATGAAAATGATGATTAAAACCAAACAGATGGCTTCCAGTATGGATGATTGAATATTTACCAGAGAAGCCTGGATGAACTGGGATTGATCAATGATGACATTGAGTTTTATATCATCAGGCAAGGTTTTCTTTATCGTCTCGAGCTGCTTGTGAACCTCCTTTGAAACCTCCAGCGGGTTGGCATCATTGGCGTGATTAATGGAAAGAATCAATCCGGGGTGGCCATTGGCCCGTACTCGAGACTGGGTATTGTCTGTGGCCAATTGAACGCTGGCTAAAGATTTCAGAAAAACAGGATGCTGATTAACGGTTTTTATTAATAAATTTTCATAGTCTTTTGGTGTTTTTAATTCAAAATCCAGTGTGGTAGGGATTTTGTTTTGATAAGCGCCTGCCGGCAATGACAAACGATTCACGGCGATTTGATCGGCAATCTCATTAACATTCACACCAAAAGCATACAGTTTTTCAGGATCCAGATTAATATTGTAAGTATAAGGCTGTCCCCAAACGTTGACTGATGAGACCCCGTTAAGGCCACGAAAACTGTTTTTCAGGTTGAGATTAGCGTAGTGGGTTAATTCTCCGAAGCTTAAAGAAGACGATTCCAGAGCCAATCCAATGAAAGGCAGTCCCTCGGTTTGTTTTTGTTGTTCAATGAGGGGTGCTTTCACTTTTTCAGGCAGAAAGGATTGAGCAAAACTTGCCGCTTCGTGCGTGGCATTCAAGGCTTTATCCATTGAGGTGCCGGCACGAAACGTTAAGCGAATAGATGACCTTCCGGCGTTAGATTGAGAGGTCATTAATTCCAATCCTTCAACGCCTGCAAGCTTGTCTTCCATCACATTCGTTACAACCGACTCTACTAATTCCGGGCTGGCATTGGGATAAAAGGTTTTGACCGTTATCACCGGGAAACTGAGATTAGGATACTCTCGTATCGGCAAGGATTTATAACACAGTATACCTAAAAGCAATATCATGCTGTTTAGAATGATGGCAATGACCGGATGCTTGAGAAAATAAGTGGTAAATTTCATCTCGTATCAGCCTTTGGTTTTTGCAGGTGAATTAACCAAGACTTCCAAGCCAGGCGATAAACGATCGGGACTTTTTGCAATCACCTGATCGAAGGCTTTGAGTCCCTCAACAATTTCCAGTCTGTCCTTTTCCTGGATACCTGTTTTAACGGCGGTCAGTTCTGTTTTATTGTTTATTATTTTGTAAACATAGCTGGTCGCGTTTTTTAAGAATAAAGCCTGTTCTGGGATAACCAGTGCATTGGTTTTTTCCTTCACTACCAGATCAACAGAGACAGTAGAGCCAATCAGGCAATGCTCGCATTGAATATCCACATCGGCGGGGCACATATGTGTTTCATCATCTATCATTTTTTGTAAGTGATTTAATTTGTAGTGATGATTGAATACGATAACCGTTTGATGTTTCTTTATCTCGGGAAGGTTAGTGCAAGGGATATCGACTTCAACGGTTAAACTGCCAGGATCATAAATGGAGACAACGGCTGCAGCTTCCTGAACCTGGGTTCCTTCTTTTATTTTAAAAGCGCCAATGATGCCGTCAAAGGGTGCATAAAAGCGCAGATTGTTCTGTTCAATTTTAGTTCGGTATAATTCTTTTTCAGCCTCAATCCAGCTTTGTTTTTTCTCATCTATTTCTCTTGGGCTGACAAAGCCGGTTTTTTGCAGATCCTGAAAGCGTTTATATTGGGTTTTAGCGATATTTTCAGTGGCTATGGACAGCTCATGATTTTTTTCGATATCTGGATTGATTATTTTAGCTATCAAATCGCCTTTTTTGACCTTCTCTCCTGATAACAGGAGAATGTCGAGCAAACCGGCGCTTTTTGCCAACAAAACCGTATGGTGCTTGGGGCGTATCGTGCCAATGAGGCGAACGGTTTTTTGAATCGGGCCTGGGGTTACAATCTCTGCTTCAACCTGTTTGACAGGGGGGGGAGAAGGCACATCAGGGCTCTGATGTAACCAAAAACCTGCCATTATTAACATAAGACAAGCACTCAGGATGAACTTCTTTTTATGAGAGCGCTTATTTTTCCATACGTTTTTAAAGGCGAAAGCGGGACGCAAAATGGACTCCTGGATAAATTTTAAATAATACCGCGGCTATTATGTAACATTTTTATCGGAATTGCATCTTTTTTGATTGAATTCTGCCCGTTTTAAGTCAACAACTGACTCAAAAGAAATAAAGTAGACAAAATAACACCCATCACTGGAAAAAAGATGGAATAGACCGCGGCTTTTTCCGGCACTTGTTTTTGTTTGATTTTTATCATAATCAATGCCAGGTGAATGATGATAAATACAGATAAAATAATACTGCTGGTCATTTGGGCCAAAAACTTGATTTGAAACCCCAGTGTAAACACCAGCACGACTCCCATCACCAGAAGCGTTGCGTAAACAGGTGTTTGGGTGCGTGAATAGACAAAGGCTAAATAGCGTGGTGCTGTATTATGGTATTTGGCCATGCCGTAAAGCACACGTGAGGCCATGATGATTTGAGCCAACGCGCCATTAATAATGGCAATCAGGCTGATTAAACCAATCAGTTGGGTAGAGTACCCCTTTTTTTCAATAAATAAAGCCAAAGGCGCATCGCTTTGGCTGAGTTCTTGGATTGGAAGGGCTGCGACAAGAACCTGTGCAATGAAGAAATATAATAAAGTTGTAATGGCTAAAGCCATGAAAATAGCGGCAGGTAAATTTTTTTCTGGCTCCTTGATCTCTTCAGCGACATTCACCATGTCTTCAAAACCGATATAGGCATAAAATGCAATAAATGCACCCGTAATCACTGCAGAAAATTCATGAAGGGTTGCAGGAGATAAGGACTGCCATGCTTTTGGCACGGATTGTAAATGCTCACGTCCCAGAAATAGAATCAAAAGCAAGCCGCTGATTTCAATTAATGTAATGCATATCACCAGCAAGGCTGACTGGTTAATGCCCCATATGGCCACAGCCCCTAAAAAAAGGACAAATAATACGATAGCCAGATAGTCAGGCATTGGCAGAAACAGTTGAAAATAACCTACAAAACCATGGGTTAATACCGCGGCTGAGACCAGCCCTGTAAAAACCACAAGATAACCGGTTAAGGAAGAAAGCCATCGTTTATTAAACGCTTGATGGACATAAAAAGCCTCCCCGGCACTTTTAGGGAAACGCGAACTTAGTTCAGCATAGGAAACAGCAGTAAATGATGCGATAACGGCGGCAAATAGAAAGGCCAGCGGGGTGTAAATACCAGAAGCTTCTGCCACTTTTCCTACCAGTACGTAAATGCCAGCACCCAAGATAGTGCCTACGCCATATAAAGTAATGACAAATTTTGAGAGACTGCGTTTAAGCGGTACAGGGGTGTCCATGTCCATTGCCGTAAGCCTTATCCTGTTAAGCAGCCTTTAGTATACTTAATAAAAACCGCTTGTTTCAGTATTCTTTTAACTATTTTTAAACGCTCTTTTGTGTATACCACAGGCCTTTCAATTTAGTTAGAGAAAGCATGTTTTTTACAGGGTGACCACGCAGGGTGGCGCAAAGGAGCGTAGCGACGTGCCCACCACTCGAGTTCTTCTGCCATTATGGTGGGCCGCTGCGTTTTGCGCCACCCTAGTACCATTTCCATTTAATTTTGATCGATTGAAATGAGCAAAATGTACAAATTAAGTTCTTTCGCTTGTGCATTAATATGGTTATT
>JAGXGR010000064.1 GCA_024636645.1 Legionella sp. | reverse complement strand
CAGTTAACACAGTTAGGTCTGCTTGAAAAACAAGCCGACAATTATGTGATTGAGTTTCATCTGGAGCAGGGTAAATTTACTGTAAATGGCCAACCTTTTAATCCAGCCATGGTAAATTTTTAATTTAATCAGATAACTTTAAGGATTATCACTGAAAGACTTGGCGAGAAACAAAGAAATTACCTGGAATGTTTCTCGTCAAGTTAGTGATACCCCATGCCATACCCCATATTTGCAGTTATTATTGATTTTTAATAAATATTTTCCTGATTTTCACTTGTCAGGATTTATCCAGTTCTGTAATATGTTGGCTTTTAAAGGAGGAGTTAAGACAAATGACAACAATCAGTAATGAGATCGGAGATACATCAGCTTCATTGGCAGAAAGTGTGACTCAATCAGTACAAAAATACTTTTCCGAACTTAAAGGCACTGATCCCGTTGATTTATATCAATTTGTTCTTGAGGAAATTGAAACCCCATTATTTCGCGCAGTGATGGAGCATTGTAAATATAATCAATCACGTGCAGCCATCATGCTGGGTATTAGTCGTGGTACTTTAAGAACGAAGCTGAGACGTTATTTTGATGATAAATATGTCGGTAGCCGAGAATAATTCCAGGGTCTGCTGACATTTTATTTGCCGCCGTGAAATGAGTTGTCAACAGATCATGAATACCAGTAAATAAAAAGGGGAAGCTAAAAGCTTCCTTTTTTTTAATAAATAAACATAAATTCAATTGCATCGTTAATGCTTTAAGAAGAAGAAATCCGGATCCATAGAGGCATTTAAAACAAACCATCCCAATTCAAGATATCATGAAAAAGATCGCGGGACGTAGGCGGCAGGGATGAATTGTCAACAGACTCTAATTATACTCAATGTCGTCGTCCCCGTGCAGGCGCATAGGCGTCAACTAAAGGGAAGCTGAATAAGAAATTTTTACGTCAAACAGGGACTTCGATGCGCCTCCTCAGCACGAACGGGAGCGAGATAAACTTTGAATGTTTTTTCTAAGTCTCAATTAAAGCTTAAGTGCTACGGAAGAAACTACGGATACCGTCTTCAAATATATTTTTTATTGTTCCAACTTTAGATAATCTATACCCTGCATAGACTTCAATCAGTTCAATTATGCTTAAATTGGCGCCTATGCGCCTGCGTGGGTTAATGCGGGTCTTGACCATCGCCCCGTAATACGCTGCGCTCCTTACGGGCTACGGCGACGGGTAGGTAGCCCGTAAGGAGCGCAGCGTATTACGGGGCGATGTTAACAGGAAATCAATGACCAGATGACTGCACAGCGCGGGTGCATAGGCGTCAACTTAAGGGAAGCAGACTTCAATCAGTTCAATTATGCTTAAGTTGACGCCTATGCGCGCAGCGGGGATCCATTCAGAGCATGGCATGATAATATATGGATGGATCCGTGCCTGCGCGGGGACGACATGGTCTATATGAGAGTTAAACCCATGAACAAAGGGGTACAACTCTCACACAGGCAAAGAAACAGCCATTGTTATATAGGATGACTTTGTGTCAACAGACCCTGGTAAAGCGCTGATGACTTATTAATAGATCACTCAGCAAACATCGAGCTGACAGATTCTTCAACATTGACTCTTTTAATGGCTTGGGCCAACATATCCGCCAAGCTGACAACGCGTATCCTGGAGCAGCTCTGAGCTTCTTTAGATAGACGAATGGTATCAGTGACAACGACTTCATCAAGGGATGAATCCTTGATATTGTCAACAGCAGGGCCCGATAATACGGGATGAGTAATATAAGCCCTTACACTGACGGCACCGTTTTGCTTAAGTTTGTCAGCAGCAGAACAAAGGGTACCCGCTGTATCAACGATATCATCCACGATAAGACAATTTCTACCGACAGGATCACCAATGATATGCATCACCTCGGCCTTATTAGGCCCACTGCGGCGTTTATCAATGATAGACAGCTCTGCATCATTTAAACGCTTGGCGATAGCCCTTGCCCTGATGACGCCTCCTACATCCGGAGAGACCACCATCAGATTATCCAGCTGCTGTTTTTTTATATCTTCCAGTAATACGGGCGTAGAATAGACGTTATCCACGGGCATATAAAAAAAGCCCTGTATCTGATCCGCATGTAAATCAACAGTAAGAACCCGACATATCCCGACAGAAGCCATCATATCCGCTACGACCTTCGCAGTAATGGGGACCCTTGCAGAGCGAACACGCCTGTCTTGTCGAGCATACCCGAAATAGGGAACGACCGCTGTAATACGACCCGCCGAAGAGCGACGCAATGCATCTGCCATTGTCAACAATTCCATGAGATTGTCATTAGCGGGAGCACAGGTCGATTGAACGATAAATACATCTTTTCCACGAACGTTTTCAAGGATTTCGACCATGGTTTCGCCGTCACTGAAAGTGCCGACCGTTGCCTGGCCTATAGGGATTTGCAAATGAGAGGCTATATTAAGTGCTAGTTCCGGATTGGCATTCCCGGTAAAGATCATCATTGTGGACATGTGTAAGAAGCCTTGGATTTGAGGTTAATCGAATAACTTTAAACACATAGCAGAAGACAGCCGAAAGATATTATTGTTATTGCAGCATTTAGGGAATGCTTTCTCCCAGGATATCTTCTGCCGTCTGTTTACTTAAACCTGACTACCCTATTTCAGCTGATAGTTCAGGTAAAATGTTAAGAATATGGCTGGGGTGCCAGGATTCGAACCTGGGAATGCAGGGATCAAAACCCTGTGCCTTACCGCTTGGCGACACCCCAAAACAATTACATTTACATGACATCCATGAAAAAACTGCTTGCTCCTGCAATGTGCTGCATATTTTGCAGCGTAATTTTGTACTTGTCAACGTTCAATTGAAATTTCTTTCTTCTTGGCTTTAGTGTAGTACAAATGCTTGCCAAATTTGTGCCAAATGAAATTAAATTGCATCTTTTATTTATATTTTCCAGCGCTTGACAATTAATTTCATAAAGACACCTTTCCCAGTCAGTTTAATCTTGCTGGGCAAGTCTTTTCCATTGACAGAGGTATAACTCAGATAGTTAATGGTGTAGCCGTCTTGTTGCAATTGGCTGAGATGATTGTATCTGTCGTGTTTGGTGGATTGCACGCTGCCCGGAGCAGGTAATCCTCTGACCCAGTAATATAAATTGTTTACTGGAAGCCTTATGCCGGTTTGATCCTGGAGTAATTGGCTGGCATTGGTTGAGCTGACGGCTTTTGGACCATCGCGGTAGGTCACGGTACTGCCTTTTTTGTCTATGATTACCGTACCGCTTCCCAAAGGACCAAAAAGTCGTATCTGATAATTGCTAACGCCTCTTTGCATCCAGTTCACTGAGGCAGACCAGGCTTTATTTTTACTTTTTGCAGCCATAGCCCCTGTGAGTTCCCAGGAAGATACCTTTTTAGTTTCCGTCTTTCTTTCTTCAAGGGGGATGACTTTATTTTCAGGGGCTTGAGCTGCAGGTCTTGGCGGTGCACAGGCTGCAATCAGGAAAATGAATATGAAAGATGAAAATTGGATGATTCTTTTTATCATAATGCAGTCCTTTTCATTAGATTGATAATCGTTTTTCTGTATACAATACGCTAGACTGTGTTTACTTTCAATTCCAGAGAGAATGTTTTATGAATCAAAAAGTAATCTATCCAGGCACCTTTGATCCGGTCACCAACGGCCATATTGACTTGATCACGCGGGCAGCCAAGCTTTATTCTGAATTGGTCGTCGCTGTCGCGATAAATAAAATGAAAGAACCTTTCTTTCCTTTGAAGCAGCGATTAGAACTTGTGAGAAAAGCAACAAGTCATCTGCCCAATGTAAGCGTTGTGGGCTTTGATTGTTTATTGATTGATTTCGTCAAGCAGCAGAATGCAGGCATCATTCTTCGCGGTTTGCGTGCTGTTTCGGATTTTGAGTATGAATTCCAGCTGGCAGGCATGAACCGCAAGCTGTCTAAAGATATTGAAACGGTATTTTTAACGCCTTCTGAAGAATTTATGTTTATTTCATCTTCTCTGGTTCGTGAAATTGCGGCTCTGGACGGTGACGTGTCGCAATTTGTTCCCAAAGCCGTGAGCGAAGCTTTAAAGAACAGGATGTAATGAACGATGAAAAGACTAAAAATAAATGTTTTTATGCTTTTTGTAATCCTTCTATCGCCATTGAATGCGCAGTCGCCGGTTAATGACAAACCGCCTGGCTATGCCGTTGCCAGTGAACATCCTTTGGCAACCCATGCAGGGCTTGAGATCCTGGATCAGGGTGGCAATGCCTTTGATGCCGCTATTGCAGTCAGCGCAGCACTTGGGGTTGTTGCGCCTTATCACTCTGGACTTGGCGGCGGTGGCTTTTGGTTACTTCATAAGGCCGATGCACCGCAAAATATATTCATTGATGGCAGAGAAGTCGCGCCATCTGCCGCACATAAAAAGATGTTTCAGGATGAAAAGGGCAACGTGATCGAAGGATTATCGCTTAATGGTGGACTCGCTGCAGCTATCCCAGGGCAGGTGGCATCCATGGTCTATGTGGCCGAGCATTACGGGCGTTTGCCGCTGTCAAAAAGTCTGGCCCCGGCCATAAAGCTCGCTGAGGAAGGTTTCCCCGTCGATCACCAGTTCTGGTCTTTTACAGTGATGGGCGACAGGCTCACTTATTTAAAAAAATACCCGGCAACGGGCAAGTTGTTCCTGAACCAGGGAAAGCCTTACAAAATCGGTGAGCGTTTGATCCAAAAGGATTTAGCGAAAACCTTGCGGCTGATAGCCGAAAAGGGCCGTGATGGTTTTTATAGGGGAGACGTGGCTGAGAAAATGGTTCAGGCCGTTAAAGCATCCGGGGGAATCTGGACCTTAAAAGATTTGGATAACTATCAGGTGGTTGTCCGTGAGCCCTTGAGGGGCACTTATCATAATATGCTCATCATTACAGCGCCTCCACCTTCAGCGGGTGGTGTTGCCTTGTTAACCATGCTCAATATACTATCCAATTATTCCATGCAGGGATTTACACAAGCACAGTGGGTCCACTATATTGTGGAAGCCATGCGACTTGCTTATTGGCAGCGCATTCAATATCTGGGCGATCCTGCTTTTGTCAGCATTCCTTTGAATACCTTGCTCTCTTTAAGCAATGCAAAGTCGCTTACAGCCTATATCAAGCCGGATAAAGCAACGCCCAGCGATCAATTACCCCAATTTGCAAAAGAAAAAACAAACCATCCAAATACCACCCATCTGTCGGTCATTGATGCAGAAGGTAATCGTGTAGCTCTGACT
>JAGXGR010000063.1 GCA_024636645.1 Legionella sp. | reverse complement strand
GAATGGTATCTACCCAGCGCCAGGCTTGCTCGACTTCATCTCGATGCACGAAAAGGTATTGGTTACCCAGCATCACTTCCAGCAATAAACGCTCGTAGGCATCAGCGATGCGTTCATTTTTAAAGGCATCATCAAAACTCAGATTGAGCTTGCCTGATTGCAGTTGCATGGTTTTATCAAGCCCTGGTAATTTATTCATCATATGAATTTCAATGCCTTCATCGGGCTGTAAGCGAATCACCAGTTTATTGGGCGGTAGGTGTTGGCAGGATTTATGAAATATATTAATCGGTTGCGATTTAAAAATAATATGCACCTCACTGCGCTTTTTAGCCATCCTTTTGCCGGTGCGTAAATAAAAAGGAACGCCGGCCCAGCGCCAGTTATCAATTTCAACCTTCAGTGCTACAAAAGTTTCAGTAGCACTTTTCTGACTGCCTCCCTCTTCTTCAAGATAACCGGGAACGGGCTTATCTCTTATCTGGCCGCTGGCATATTGTCCTCTGACCGTTTTCTGTTTCACGTTGCTGCTATCGATAGCTCTTAATGCCTTTAATACCTTCAGTTTTTCTTCACGAAGATCGGTGGCGTTCAGACTGGCTGGCGGCTCCATGGCAATCAAAGATAAAATCTGCAACAAATGATTTTGCACCATATCCCTTAACTGGCCTGCATCATCATAATAAGACCAGCGGTTTTCAACACCCACTTCTTCCGCCACTAAAATCTGAACATGATCAATGCCGTTACGATCCCAGTTAAAGGAAAACATGGCATTGGCAAAGCGAAGCGCCAGCAGATTCAGTACCGTTTCCTTGCCCAGGTAATGATCAATCCTGTAAATCTGATCCTCTTTGAAATATTGCCCAACTTGATAATTAATCTCTTGGGAGGATTTGAGATCATGGCCAATAGGCTTTTCCAGAATCACCCGCGCAGGCGTCTTACAAAGCCCCGCCATTGCCAGTCCCGCACAGATGCCGGGGTATAGGGAAGGAGGCGTTGCAAGGTAGCTGATAGGCGTACGTTTTTCAGCGTCGGTGAACCCAAGCAGCTTTTCAAAGTCCAGCTGCTTTGTAAAATCCAGAGAAATATAAGCCAGGCGTTTAGCAAAAGGGGTCCAGCGCTGTGTATCGAGCGTCTGTGTTGAAACCTTTTCTATCTGTTGCTTAACATAACTGATATAGCTTTCTGTTGATAAATCATCACGCGCCAGTCCAATGATTCGAGTGTCGGGATGCAAAAGACCGGATGTTTCCAATTGGTAAAGGGCAGGCAAGAGCTTTCTTGTAGCCAGATCACCTTTGGTGCCGAATAAAAGAAAGTCACAGGCAAAATGGCTGGGTATGGATGTCATCTAAACTCCGCTGTCACGGTTGTGATGCTTTAATTCTACAGAACAAACTTTGTTTATCAACCTTAGTTTATTTGTTTTGGGGATGTTTCATATTTAGCGCTTCAAATCCCTATAAAAATTCTCATGAACTCCCAGTGCCAGCAATACTCTTTCTTCAGGGACCCACTCATAGGCTAAAAGATACTCGTGGTTGTTGATCTTAAATTTATATACATAAGCACCAGATAAATCGCCCTTTTTAGCTGTGCCCAGCTGAGGGTTATTTACAATCTCTTTTATTGCTTTTTTAACTTCTTCTTTCTGATTTTTATGAAGCTTTTTGAATGCCTTCTTAAAAGCTGGCATTTGACTGACTATCATATTCACCATTTTATTCTTCATCAAAATCAAAGGGTTCTGCAAGAGAGCGATCAGTGTTCTTTGATATCAATAAATCCTTAACAAACTCAATAGGTAAATCTGGATTGTCCAAAGCACATCTCCCTACCTTTGCCCAAAATTCAATTTGTCCAGGTATTGAACGACACTCAGCCTTAGCTACTTTTTTAGCATCATTATAAATTTCATCATCAATTCTAATTGGAATACCCATAAGATTCACCACTGTGTTATATTGCTACATTTGTAGTATAGCACAACGTTTGTAATTTTTGCTGGAAATTAAGGACGAAGTATCCGAGCCGCGACCGTCAGGAAGCGGAAAAGTTAAGCAACCTAATTCACGCGAGAATTTTTAAACTGCTCCGCTTCCTGACGGTCACGGCTCGGAAATTGCGAAGTAGGAAACCCTGTTTATAAACTAACAACCGCTTTTTCATGCAGTGCCCGTTTTGCAGCATAGGCCAGTTTAACTGCCTCATAACCATCCTGGCCTGTTACAGCAACCGGTTTGTCTTCAAATACCGCAGCCAGAAACGCATCCATTTGCGTTTCATAGGCCTCCTTGTATCTGTCCAGAAAGAAATCAGCCAGTTTACCCTGATAAATAGAATGATCCTGATAACATTTTAATGCTGAAACCTGGGTATTTTCTGCTTTCAGGCACTGCTTTTCAGAATAGACTTCCAAGCGTTGATCATAGCCATAAACGGCCTGACGGGAATTATCGATCACGGCCATTGTGCCATTGGCAAACCTGAGCTGTATAACGGCATTATCAACATCATGGTATTGCTCAATGTTTTTATCAATCAGGCAACTGCCAAGGGCGGCAATGCTTTTCACTTCACTGTCAGCTAGAAAACGCGCCATGTCGAGATCATGAATGGACATGTCCAGAAAAATTCCCCCCGAAGATTTCACATAAGCCAATGGAGGACAGGCCGGATCCCGTGAAGTAATCTTGATGACATGCGGCTGGCCCATCTCTTGCTGGATGGCTTGTTTCAATCGGGAAAAACTCTTATCGAATCGCCGGTTAAACCCCACTTGTAATTTAAGCCGGCGCTTTGCCATGGCGTCAATCGCTTTTTGGATGTCATTTAAATCAAGTCCAATGGGCTTTTCACAAAACACATGTTTATTATGATCCGCTGCCATCAGCAGATGTTCAATGTGCTGATCACTGGGTGAGGCAATGACCAGGGCATCGACGCTTGACTGCATCAGGGCTTGCAAAGAAGGGTGAACGTCTATGTTATGGCGCTTTGCCCATGTTTCATCCATATAAGGGTCAAAAGCTGCGACACTGACTTGCCGTTTTCTTAAAATCTCTGCATGGTGTTTTCCGATGCGCCCTGTGCCGATGACTCCTATCTTCATTAAGATGACTCCTTCATCATTTGTCGTTGTATGTGTTCCAGAGACAAGCCTTTGGTTTCGGGAACGTATTTAAAGCTGAAGAATACTGCTAAAAAACAAAAAAAGGAACAGATAAAGACCGTTATTCCTCCACCCAAATGATGAAACAAGGGCAAAAAGCACAAGGACACCAGAAAATTAGCCAGCCACTGAATGCTGGTAACAAAGCCCATCGCAAGCCCTCTGATTTCCTGAGGATAAATCTCTGAAATCAATAACCAGAACGCGCAGCCCAGACTGACAGCAAAGGCCATGGTGTAACCCAACACCCCTATCAATGCGACCCAGGGACCAAGTCCGGGAATGGAAAAAGAAGCGGACAACAATAACAAGGACAGTCCTGCCATGAAGGCACCGCCCATCAACAAGTTCCGTCGTCCTAATTTGTCAATGGTCAGAAGGGCAAGTACTGTAAACAAGGTATTGATAAAACCGATGAAACAACTGGCAAACAAGGATTGTGACTGGCCAAATCCTGCCATATTAAAAATAAACGGCCCGTAATACATGATGATATTAATGCCCGATACCTGTTGCAGAATACCCAAAACAGCGCCAATCATCACCACAGGTTTATAGCCCTTGTGAAACAAGGCACGGATATCTTTGACATGCTTTTCATCAATGGCGCCGGTTAATGCGGCAAATTCCTCATCAATAGCTGATGTGCCGCGCAATTTTTTCAAGCTGTTTTTTGCCTCCTCCACTCGGTTAGCTTTCAATAACCAACGCGGCGACTGAGGAACAAAATAAAGACCAGACAGCAAGACCAGCGCCGGGAAAAGCCCCAGTGAAAACATGACCCGCCAGCTGTTATCAAAGAGATCCTGCAGCAAAAATCCCGCGATAAAAGCCAGTGTCTCACCGCCTGTGATAGCCACATTGTTAAACAAAACCAGTTTGCCGCGAATCTCAGCCGGTGCAATTTCCGAGATAAACAAAGGGGCACAGAAAGAAGAAACACCAATACTGACACCTAAAATAAACCGCCCCAGAACCAACAGATAAAAGCCATGGGTGAGAGTCACCAGCACTGTGCCGATGATAAAGGCCATTGACGTCGCTAAAAGGGTACTTTTTCGGCCCATTTCCTCCACCAGAGGGCCGGTAAACAAAGCACCGGCAAACGCGCCTAAAACCATGGAACTGACAATCAACGACCATTGAAGTGAGGTCAGCGAAAAGGCACGGGTAATTTGCCATTGGGTGTCTGCAATGATTCCGGTATCAAAGCCAAACAGAATGCCGCTGCTGGCTATGACCAGGGTAAAGGCGTAGACATTCATCGAAGGCTTCATTGGCTGATGACTCCCTGTCAAATAGAGCTTTTACTGCTTTTGGAGCCATGAAAAATTTCTGCCATCATACAGCGCGCGCTGCCGCCGCCGATGGCTTCAATGGTGTCCAGACTCACAGGTACAATACTGGCGAATTGCTCTAATTGGCTGCGTTGTGAAGCGGTAAAATGATCATAAGCCTGTCTGGACATCACCAAAAGACGCTCCCCCTGCTGACTGATTAATTCAAGGGCATTAGCGCACATATGATTCACTTGCATATGGCTGATGGGAATCAATGTTTTACCCGAGTGCTCGAGACTTTCCCTGACCTGTTTTGCCTCCCGGGCATCAACGATACTGTCCAGACAGATAATGGCATACTCGCCGGCAATACTCATCATCACATTGCTGTGATAAATGGCCTGTTTGTTTTGATCAACGCCATGAAAGATAACGGCTTCATACCCCAGCGTTTCTGCCAGTCTGTTAACCATCAAAGGGTGTGTCCTTAAAGACAGCGAGGCATACAGGCGCTTATTTTTCCGATCCTTGACGATGCTTCCTGTGCCCTCCAGCGTGCCCACGCTGTTCTTTCGTAAATCAGTGATGGAAGTCACCTGAATATCATGAGCCTTTAAGGTATTGACCAACAGCTCAGGGTCGACCTCAGCCTGTCTGTTGGGCGTATGCATGGGATATAAAACCAAATGCGTTTCACCCTTATCATCGAGATGGGTTGAAAACCAGTTATTAGGAAAAACCGCGTCCGGTAAGGGCTTATCCTGAGGCAAGCTCAGCACTTGCACGCGGTGATCTTCGAGTGCATGGACCATTGCGCTATATTCGCTCATGGCCTTTTCCCGAATGCCCTTCTCGATGATTTTTTTCTGATAGCCATTGGTCATAGCCGTTTGGGGATTAAACCCAAAATGCACGGGCGGCACCATACAGACGGTTGTTGCAGTCATGTGATCCAAAGCCAAATATCCTTATTTAAACTTGACGCTGAAATTTAGAATAAACCAAATGTATTTCAATAGGCGAGTTTTTATTAATTTTTTTGTACGGTATGATTTTAAGTCATCGTTGCGAGGAGCGAATAATTCCTATGAACTTATATCATGTTATGACGGATTTTATCTGGAGGGAAGTGAGGGATCTTATAGAAGCAAAGCAGATCCCTCACACAATGTGCAGCTTATTACTCACCATTGCCTTTTGGTGCAGAGACATCAGGAGCAGACACATCAGGAGCAGGTGTTTCAACCTGTACGTTTGTTTCAGCGGGTCCTGCCGGGGCTCTGTTGGCAAAAATATAATATAAAAAGCCACCTACCAAAACGACAATAGCAATCACCGCGACGATGCCAACCACACTTGAATTATTATCAGCCATTTATACGCTCCTTGTATTAAAATAGTTTAAGTTGTCCAAGACAACTTACGAGATTATAACCTTCGCAGGTAATCGGATAAAGTATAGCAGCAATTCTTTGTTTTTATGCATCAGTTTACAATCTGCCATAAATACCGGTTAGATTTATATGCTATTTGTCCAAGGCAATAAGTGATCTTCATTGTTTTTAAATAAAAAAACAATTATGTTATAAAAAGAAGAATGAACCGAGATCGCAGGGATTAATACATGATCAGTAAAAAACCCCAAACCGTAGCCCGTAAAAAGCACAGCGTATTACGGGATGATCCCTATACGGTAAAAACAGTCAATAAACTCGGCGGCGGCTGTCTTCAATCCCTGGAAGATTTCCAAAGACTTCCCGCCTTGTTTGCAGACCATCCCGGTATCATCGTGGTGTCTGCGGCCTTTGGGGTAACCCAAAAACTCTTGCTGTCATTGCATCTGGCCGAGACGGGTAAAACCTATGAAAGAAAAATCCGTGAATTAATAGCCTACCATCGAACGCTTTGCCAGGCCTTGACTGATGATAAAGCCTTTCTGGAAGACTTAAAGAAGGATGAGCAGGATATTCTGGCTTTGCTGCGAGGCGTCAGCCTGCTGGGCATTTATTCAAAACAGCAGCATGACTGGCTGCTGGGTTATGGTGAATACTGGAACAGCCGATTGATAGCCGCTTATCTACAGCTGCCCTGGCTGGATGCCGGTCAAATCATCGTGGTGTCTCATTCTAATGCCATGGTCAATGTGGATTGGAAAAAGAGCACTAAAAACTGGCGAAAAGCCCTAAAAAATCTGCCATTTGAATCGCTGGTTGTTCCAGGATTTGTGGCAGAAGATGAGCAAGGGCAGCGTACTTTATTAGGATTTAATGGCAGCGATTATACGGCCGCCATCATCGCAAAACTGGTCAAGGCTTGTGACTTGATCAAATGGACTAATATTGACGGCATTTATTCTGCAGATCCCAAATGGGTGAAAACGGCTTTTGTCATTAAACAACTGTGTTATGAAGAAGCCGCAGAACTGGCCTATTTCGGTGCGACTGTCCTGCATCCTCAAGCCGTACATCCTGCCATTGAAGCACAAACCAATATACATATACGCAATTTTTTCAAGCCAGACAAAGCGGGAACTTTGGTTAATCAACAAATAACCGACTCGGAACTGGTGGTTAAGGGACTGAGTTCTATCGCTGATGTAGCCCTGATTAATCTCCAGGGCGCCGGTTTTCTGGGGGTATCTGGCATGGCCGGCAGGATTTTTGCGGCCCTGTCGCGTGTCAATGTATCCGTGATTTTGTTTTGTCAGGCCAGTTCGGAATATTCAGTGACGTTGGCCATTAAACAAGAGCAGGTTGAACAAGCAAAAACCACCATTGCCAAGGAATTTTTCTTTGAACTGGGGCATGGTGCAATGGATCGCATCGAGACGGTAGTTGATTGTGCTGTGGTGGCGGCCGTCGGTGAGGGGATGTGTGGTCAACTGGGGGTGGCCGCTCGTTTTTTTTCAACCCTTGCCAAAGCAAAAACCAACGTCCTGGCCATTGCCCAGGCGTCTTCTGAGCGCAATATCTCAGCGGTCATTGCCGGCAGCGATATTCAAAAAGCTTTGCGTGCCTTGCATGGCGGTTTTTACCTTTCGCCAAAATCGGTGTCCATTGGCCTTATCGGGCCTGGCAGTGTCGGCGGCAAACTGCTTGATCAAATCAGAGAAAACAGCCAAAGATTAAAAGCGCAGTTTAATGTCGATTTTCATGTCAGAGGCATCATGAACTCTCAAAAAATGTTCTTGAAAGAAAGCCGGATCGATTTGAAAAAATGGCCTGTCTTATTAAATGACAAGGGTGAAAAAAGCAATATATCGTTGTTTTTACAGCATATTACCAGTCCTGAAATTCCTCATGCCATGATCATTGATACCACCTCGGCAGAACCTGTGGCCCGGGCCTATGCAGATATTTTTGCCAGCGGCTGCCATCTGGTCACCCCTAACAAAAAAGCCAATTCCTCTCCCTGGCCTTTATACCAGAAAATGTGGCACAACATCAAAACCAACCAGTGCCATTACCTTTATGAGGCAACGGTCTGTGCGGGCCTGCCGATCATTAACACCATCAAGGACTTAATGGCTACCGGTGATGTCATTAAACGGATTGAAGGCATTGTTTCAGGCACCCTGTCTTTCGTATTTTATTCCTGCGCCAAGGGCATGTCCTTTGCTGACGCCGTTCTCAAAGCCCATGAACTGGGGTACACCGAGCCTGATCCAAGGGAGGATTTGAACGGTCTCGATGTGGCGCGAAAATTTGTCTGTCTGGCAAGAGAGCTGGGCTATCAGGTGGAACTGGAAGACGTAGCTTTGCTAAATCTTGTACCTGAAGGCTTGAAGTCCGTGTCACAAGATCAATTTTTAAAAGAACTGCCCAATCATCAGCAAGCCATTGAGAAACAAATCAAAACCCTGTTGAAAGGACAGGCAGCACTGGCCTATGTCGGGATCATTGAAGAGGGAAAAATCTCTATACAACTTAATGCTTATCCCGCGTCACACCCCTTTGCTAATATCAGCGGTACGGATAATATACTGATGATTCAAAGCCATCGTTATGACAAACAACCACTGATTATTCAGGGACCTGGGGCTGGCGCTGATGTGACAGCGGCCGGGGTGTTCGCCGATATTTTGCATCTGGTATCCATGCTATGATCAATCAACTCAACCACGTTCGTGCTTTTGCTCCAGCCAGCTGTGCTAACCTTGCGGTGGGCTTTGATATTTTAGGTTTCTCTCTTTGCACACTCGGTGATGAGTTCAGCTTAAAACGGATGGATTCGCCGGGATTGCGCTTGTATTTTGAGGACAATAACCGCCTGCTGCCGGTCGATTTAAGTAAAAACACGGCCACAGTGGCTTTATTGGCCATGATGAAGGCATTAGGGATAGAACAGGGTTTTGAAGTGCATTTGCAAAAGAGAATCCCTTTAAGTGCCGGCTTGGGTGGGTCCGCTGCCAGTGCGGTTGCCGCCGTTGTGGCGTTGAATGGTTTTTTAAAACAGCCGTTGAGTCTTGCCGAACTGCTCCCTTATGCTTTGACTGGCGAGGAGGCTGCAAGTGGCGCGAGGCATGCGGATAATGTCGTACCCTGTTTATATGGCGGCCTGCAATTGATTCGCTCCATTGATCCGCTGGACATTATCGCACTGCCTGCCTTGCCGATACATGCGGTTTTTGTCAGGCCCGAGTGGCAGGTTAAAACACGCGATGCAAGACAGGCTCTGCCGCCTTATGTCAATCTGGATGCGGTAATCAGGCAGACCGCCAATCTGGCGGGATTTATTTCGGCCTTGTATGAGAAAGATTATCAACGGCTTGCTGACTGCTGCAAGGATGTGTTGATAGAGCCCAGACGGGCACATTTGATACCCTATTTTTATGACATGCAACAGCTGGCCTTGAAGACCGGTGCCATGGTTTGTTCTATCTCAGGCTCAGGGCCTGTTTTGTTTGCTTTGACAGACAGTGAAAAAAAGGCCATTGCAGTGGGAAGGACCATGCGACAGGCCTATAATGACAGAAATATCGATTCACAGATGTTTGTATCGCCAATGGATTGCAAAGGTGCTTATATTATGGAGACTGGAACATGATGGCTTTTAAAAGCACAAGAAGTGCCGAGCGGGTCAGCCTTGATGAAGCGATTATTCATGGACTGGCCCCTGATGGCGGCCTCTATGTTCCTGATGCCTTCCCTCAAATTGCCTGGCAGGATTTTAAAAATCATCAAACACTTGCTGACTTTGCCTTGCATTTGCTAAAGCCTTTTTTCGAAAACAGTCAGATTGACTTTAGTCGCGCCTTTTGTCAGGCGATTTTTAATTTCCCCATGCCATTGCATGCCCTGACGGAAAAGCAGTATATTCTGGAGTTGTTTCAGGGGCCGACCTTGTCGTTTAAAGATTTTGGCGCCCGTTTTTTTGCCGCCTGCCTAAGAGAGCTGGCCAATGACAAGACCTTCACCGTCATGGTTGCCACCTCAGGCGATACAGGCAGTGCGGTGGCTGCCGCCCTGCATAATCAACCCGGCGTCAAGGCGATTATTTTATTTCCTGATAAACAAATTACCACAAGACAGCAGGCACAGATAACCAGCTGGGGGGACAATATCAAAGCCTTGTCCGTGAAAGGACGTTTTGATGATTGCCAGCGTTTGGTTAAAGCCGCTTTTGCTGATGAAAAAATCCGCCAGTCAAACCATTTAACCACCGCCAACAGCATTAACATCGGCCGTCTTTTACCGCAAATGCTGTTTTATGCCCACAGCAGCGTCCAATTGGCAGCCAAGCATCAACAAGACGTGCATTTTATTGTTCCCAGCGGCAACCTGGGCAATGTGACCGCTTGTTATTGGGCAAAAGAGATGGGTTTTCCGATTGGCGATATTCTGATTGCTACCAATGCCAATGAGGTTTTGAAGAACTATTGGCAAACAGGCGTATACACACCACAAGCCAGTATTAGAACCCTTGCCAATGCCATGGATGTCGGTAACCCCAGTAATATCGAGCGCTTAAACGATCTTTTTGATGATTTCAGTGAATTTAAACGCCAGTTGGATGTGGAAACGGTCAATGATCAACAGATTCGTGCTGCCATCAAGGATTGTTTCCAACGCTGGCATTATCTGATTTGCCCTCATACAGCCACGGCCTACCACCGCTTGCAGACACTAGAGGGGGAAAAAATCTCTGTGGCAGTGTCTACAGCCCATCCTGTCAAATTTGAAGAGGTGATAGAGCCCTTGTTAGGTATTCATATTGCCTTGCCAGACAGCCTGAAAAAAATTCTGGCACAAAGCGAACAGTTTTTAAAAATAGAACCTCAGTTGTCAGAACTGGTTAAAGCCGGAGGCTTGTCAGTGTAAGAGACAGGGGAGATGGCATGCTGCTTGTTGTGTTATGGGGGCAAATGCATGTGATTTGAGACAAAGTTCAGAATGGCAGATTATATTATGACGGTTTTCCTGGTATTCCACTATTATCATTTTCAGAGTGGTGACTGGCAACAAAAACAACAACGCGCTTTTTTTCGATCACAAAATTCAAATCTAAATACCAGCTATCTCACGCCCTCTTCATTAAATATGATTACGCAGCATGAGTTCTGCAGGGTAAGGCGATAAATAGTGCTGTTGCTGTAAATAGGGCTGGGGGTAATGGCGGATGTGATGCTTTAATAAGGTAATGGGTACAATCAAAGGCACCAGGCCCAGTCGATATTGTTCAATGGCTTCAACCATTTCCTGCTTATCTGTTTTGTCGAGAACCTTTTTAAAATAACCGAAGCAATGATGTAAGACATTGGTCTGTTTTTTTGTGGTGGCTATGTGCCTCAGAATCAACATAAAATCACGGATGTACTCATCGGAAAACGACTGCAAATCAAGATGTTTTAATTGGGCCATCTTTTGTCCGAGTGTTCGGCTTTTGGACGGATGATGCGCCATTAAGGTCAGCTTATGACGGGTATGAAATTTTACCAGCCTGTCTGCTGTCAAGCCCTCTGCGAGCATATCCTGCCAGTCTTTATAGACAAACAAACGTTCTATGAAATTTTCGCGTAAACGAGGATCATTCAATCGGCCTTCTTCTTCAATCGGTAAATCAGGGTAGTGTTGCTCAAGAACCTGTGCAAACAAGCCGGTGCCGGTATGGGTAGGTTGGTCCTTCCCCTGATAGACCTTGACGCGTGTCCAACCGCAGGTGGGGGATTTGCTTTTTAAAATATAGCCACTGATAGAGCCCAGGCGTTCCATGGCTTGGTTTGCGTACGCAAGCATCGGCTGGGTGTAATCTTTTTGCGGATTTTTTACTTCCACAAGCTGTGGTGATTGCGGATTGCCCACCAAACGAATGGGAGGCCTGGGAATGCCCATGCCAATGTCTGCCTCTGGGCATATTGGTAAAAATTCGACATAATCAGCCAGCATATCGCAGATATAATTATCCCGTTTATGGCCGCCGTCAAAGCGGACTTTTTCTCCGAGCAGGCAAGATGAAATGCCAATAAGAATGCGTTTTTCCACAGCCTATCCTCTGTTTCTTAAAGTTTCAGCATAGCCAAAAACCGCATGTATAGCCAGAGTAGGTTGAGCCTTGGCCCAACAATTCCACCATGCAAATATTGTTGAGAAATGAATTAATTTGTTGGGCCAAGGCCCAACCTACGCAGATTTATCAATTTTATGTGACAACCGTGAAATCACCACAGCGATTGCATTTTAATGCAATCGCTGTGGCCTTATAAACCCAACCAGCGTATGAAGTGCGTGTGGGCTTTCAACACAACATCCGGCTTGCTTTGACACTGCATAATAAAGTCGCGCGTATGCTCTGCGGGTTTTATTTCCTTGATGTTTCCCAGTTTCACCTTTTTCATTTCTGTAGCCCAATACCCGCGAAGCTTTTTCACTTCCGGAATGATAAAATAGACCGTATTGAGGCGATTGTCTTGCGGCTGGTTTAATATCTGCTTGAACTCCGCGTTGTTCAAAGCAATGTACTCTTGTTTCTCGATTTGACGGCGAAGCATTCTTGTCAAAGGCACCTTGCTCTGAAAAATATCTTCGTAACGGTCTGCACTGATCACCACTATCGGTTCATTTTGTTCTCGTCTGTCATTTTTATTGATATCTGCAAACAGGATTTCATCCCTCGGTGGTAATTCCTTTTGTTCCGGCTCCAGTTGTTGTCCGGGAAGATGCTCTTTAGAAGCCACCGCCTGGCAATTCAGAAATTTTGATTGTGAAAACCATTTATCGCTGGGGTAATAGGCGACAAACAGTGCGTTGTCCTTTATCGTATCAATAATGGGTTTTGTTAATTGAACCGGTAATGAGGGGCAGCCCCAACTTCGACCCGGTCTTCCATACCGTTTTATAAAATCAGCATTCACATACCAACTGCCATGCATGACAACAAACCGGTTATAAGCATTATCATTAAAAGACCGGTCCAGGCCTTTCAGTTTTAAGGCAAGGCCATGGCGTCCATAATACGCTTTTTCGGTTTTATAAACACCAATGCTGGAGGCTTTGCTATTGTGTTTGTTTGAAAACCTGTCAGAAATCAGCCGCCCTGATTTGATACCATGGGATACATAGGTATGAAACAGCAGTTTTCGCTCACTTAAATCGAAAACCCACAATCGTTTCTGGCTTGAAGGCAAGGAATAATCAATGATTGTTAAAATATGATTATGGTCAATGTCATATTCATTGACACATTTTAATGAGGTTACTACTTTATTAATGACGGCCTTTCGGAGATGATTGCCTTGCTTCTCGAGCATTTTTTTAATGTAATATAAACGAATGTCTGCAGCCGGATACAGATTAAAAACGGGCAGCAGTGTTTCAAAAACGCTTTGGTAATGGCTGTTTTCAACATTTTCCTGTTTCAGTTCGGATGTAGGCAGTGCATAACAAGTTGAAGTGACTGCCAACATCAACAGCAGTTTTTTAATCATAGCGGGTCCTTGCCAATTTTTTTCATTGTAAGTTGCTTATATATTACTTAATATAGAGTATATTTTTTCAGTTTGCTTTATTTTTTAATATAAACCAGCGCTCGGCTTGATAAAAAAGGCATTAATCGCCGCTCTACCCTTTTTGACAATTTATAAGGATTCGCCTTATAGTCTAGAGTCAAATGACCATTCATTTTCATGGCTGTATCTTCCGAACCAACTGGTATAAGGACATCAATGTTTGAAGTCATCACTATTTTGTTACTACTGGCAGCCCTGTTCAGCTTCATCAACGAACGATTTTTAGGCCTGGAGCCTACCATCGGGTTAATGCTTTTGGCATTAATTTTTGTCATTGTGCTGTCCTTTATCGAACGGGCTGGTTTCAATATTAGAGAAACCACATGGATCAACGCATTAATTTCAATTGACTTCAGCGAAGTGCTATTGCAGGGATTGCTTTGCTTTCTGTTATTTGCAGCAGCAGTTCATGTGTCATTACGTGCTCTGACGCAACATAAATGGGATGTCATTGTTTTGGCGGTTTTAGGCACACTGCTGTCTACATTATTAATAGCTTGTATGATGTATGTCGTCTTGCCATTGATAGGCTTATCGCTGCCCTTTATTTGGGCTTTGATCTTTGGCGCTATCATTTCTCCTACCGATCCCATTGCAGTCCTTGCTATCTTGCAGCGTATAGGGCTGCCTGAAAATCTCGAAGCGGTGATTGATGGCGAATCACAGTTTAATGATGGTATTGGGGTCGTGCTGGTGGTTAGTTTAATCAGCATTGCCTATGGGAATACTGATCCTCAACTTCTACCCATGGTTCAATTGTTTTTGGAGGAGGTATTTGGCGGTATCGCCCTTGGCCTTTTTATCAGTCTCATCAGCCACTATCTTATTCAACAATCATCTCAAGTGATCACACAAATTCTGATAAGCCTGGCCGCCGTTTCAACAGCCTATGCCACAGCTGAAATGATGCACATCTCAGGACCCATTGCCAGTGTTATATTAGGACTTATATTAGGTAAATACAGCATTAAACATGGCATTGAATCAAAAAACTGCCAGCAAATCTGTTTATTTTGGGAGCTGATTAATCAAATATTAAATGCGGTTTTATTCATCCTCATTGGCCTTGAAGCTCTGACTATCCCTTTTTCCAGTGGATTAGATTTTCTCATGATATCTTTTGCGATTATTATTGTTTTAATTGCCCGTTTTCTCAGTGTTTTTTGCTCCGTACTGGTGATGAATACAGATAAAAAATACCATCTGACCTCCAAACTGCAACTGGCAAGCTTATTCACCTGGACCGGGTTAAGGGGGGCTTTGGCCATCGCACTGGTGTTATCATTACCAGAGTCTGTTTATAAAACAATTTTGCTGCCGATGGTCTATGGTGTGGTTATTTTTTCAATTTTAGTACAGGGACTAACGATTAAAACCTTTTTCAATAAGCAAAGCCTTCGAAAACTGGTAAAAGTTATTGATTAAATACCTTTAGAAAATCTGATGATTTTATATAATAAAGCTGATGTTTCCATCTCTTTCCAAATAGGATTTTTTAATTTTTTTGAGATCAATGATATTATTTTTTCTTGCTTCCTCTACCACATCTTCCTCTGTAATTTTACTTTCTTTCATTTTTTTCCAGTCGAACTGGCCGTTTTCTATTAACAACTGCGCTTTTCCTTTCAAAACATCACCTATCCAATCAGAATGATAGGAAATGACTGAAAACAATTGATGAAGCATGACCAGGATAAAGGTAGTGAAAAATGTGGGAATTAAAGAGGCGTTACCATTTATTGTTCTACTTAATAATGAGCTGATTAAAATGATGAGGACAAAATCAAAAGGTGTTTTAAGTCTCATTCTTTTTTTTGCAATTCGCAAAAGGAAAATAGCATATATAAAAACAATCAAGCTTATTCCAGCCATTTTTAAAGATTCAAACATCATATCCATATTTTTTCTCTCAGAACAATTCAAGGATTTGAACAACGGTTTTCGAAGCACGCCATTTAGAAGATATTACAGCAGATTAAATTAGTCCAGCAGGAACTAATCATATGACGCAGGACAAGAGCATCAAAGTTTAAAAAGAATACTGTAGGGTGGCGAAAAGCGCAGCGTGCCTACCATAGTGGCAGAAGAACTCGAGTGGTGGGCACGTCGCTACGCTCCTTTGCGCCACCCTACGTGGCCATGTTCTGTTTTTAAACTTTGATGCTCATGCCCTGTCATATGACTTGCCAGGATGGCATCCCGCCTATCTTTACTTTAAACTAAAGAACAAGCAAAGATCCCTTTTTGCAAAAAAAATCGCTATGGACTGGCTATGAGCTCAAATTATAAAATGGGCCCTGTCATGTTAACCGCGCTGGTGACGGGTAATATGATGGGCTCGGGTGTTTTTCTTCTACCTGCAAATCTGGCGGCCATCGGCTCGATTGCTACCATCGGGTGGCTTGTCACAACGGTTGGGGTGATTTCGCTGGCATTGGTTTTTTCCAAATTGGGCTTAATGGATCCTGAAGCCGGCGGTCCCTATGCCTATGCCAAATCCGGTTTTGGTGATTACCTTGGCTTTCAGACCATTTGTGTGTACTGGTTTGCCAATTGGATAGGTAACGTGGCTATAGCACTCGCAGCGATTGGTTATCTGTCTTATTTTTTCTCCTGGCTTCATCGCCCGATTCACGCCTCAATGGCTGCCATCAGCATCGTATGGCTGTTTACGGCATTCAACTTTTTCGGCGCACGCTTTTGGGGTCGGATTCAATCAACGACCACTGTATTGATGTTAATTCCAGTGCTGGGCACAGCGATTCTCGGCTGGTACTGGTTTCAACCGGCGTTATTCATGCAATCCGTCAATGTCAGCGGCGCGTCTGATTTTATCGCGGTGTCACAAGCGGCCTCTTTGACGCTATGGGCTTTTATCGGTGTTGAATCGGCCTCGGTTTCCGCCGCAGTCGTTAAAAATCCAAGACGCAACATCCCACTGGCTACCATGGCCGGGACTTTACTGGCCGCCACGGCCTACATCTTAAGTTCTACGGTGATTATGGGTATCGTACCCAATGAGCAATTGCTCAACTCCTCGGCCCCTTTTTCTCTGGCAGCCCGTATTGCCTTGGGCCCTGTGGCCGGTTCAATTACTGCAGCCTGTGCCGTCCTGGCCTGTCTGGGCTCTTTGGGTGGCTGGATTCTGATTGTGGGGCAATCTGGAAAAGCCGCAGCAGATGATCACTTGTTTCCTGCGCTTTTCAGTTATACCAATCGAAAAGAGGTGCCGGTCAAAGGGTTAACGGTAACGGCCATTTTAATGTCGATGATGCTGATGGCGACCACCTCCCATCTTGGCAGTCAGTTTCAAATCATTATCCAGGTGGCGGTTTTTCTAACCCTGCTGCCCTACCTTTATACCTCAGTGGCCATGCTCATTCTTGGCAGGCGATTTGGTTTAAGCAAAAAAGCCTACCTGCTGTGGAGCGCTGTTGCATTCGTTGCCATGGGCTATACTATCTGGGCCATATTGGGTGAGGGCTTTCGGGTTGTCTACTTTGGCTTTGGCTTTATTCTTCTGACAGTGCCTGCCTATGCTTGGGTGCTTTGGAATCGCAGTCAAATAAAAAAAGAACCTCAGGCTTGACGCTCAAGGCTTTCAAGCAATTGTTTTGCATCTTTGGGTGCGCAGGCTTTTTTATCGTTATTCAAATAGCAATAAATGGATTTGCCCTCAGACTTCCAACGTAGAAATTTTTGCGCATGGCCGGCTAATGTCCGGCCATCATATAAACCCGTATACGGCTCTTTCTGCGGTCCGTGGAGGCGGACATAAAGAAAATCGGCGGTGATGATTTCCGGCGATTGATAATTTTTCAAATCATAAAAACATAAAGCCATCTGATGCTTTTGAAGCAGTTCATAGACCGCATCGCAAAACCAGCTTTTATCACGGAACTCGAAGCTGTAACGATAGTCTTCAGACAAGCTTTCAATAAAGCGGGTCAAACGCTCAATATCCAAATGCCAGTTTGGAGGCAACTGAAATAAAATCGGACCCAGCTTATCACCAAAATGCGCCAGTGAATTCATCATGTTGTTCACCGAATCTTCTGGCTCAAGCAGCTTTTTCATATGGGTAATATAACGGCTGGCCTTGCAGGAAAAAATAAAGTCAGAAGGCGTTGCCTCACACCAGGCCTTAATACTGCTTTTATCTGGTAATTGATAAAAGCTGTTGTTCAATTCGACTGTGGCAAATTGCTTTGCATAATAAGATAATCTGCTCTCTTGCTGCATTTCTTCAGGATAAAAATCATCTATCCAACTGTCATAGCTCCAGCCTGAGGTTCCAATATTGATCCTGTTTTCAGACATTTTATCCTTCCAGATATCATTTTCTTTCAGTGGTTTTTTTTAGAATGATGGCTCATCTGCTTTCAATCATTTTCAGCCTGAGGCTATGGCAAGTGCTTAAAATTATGTCTGTACAATGATTGTGTTCGGTAACAAATGGGGAATCATGTTCTCTTGAAATAGTAACGCCATTCACCGTCATCGCACAATCATTATGCGTACTTGTGGCAATATCACCGCCTCCAATGATTTGAACCTTTAAAATCTCAAAATTACGCGTAAATTGATGACAATAAGCGTTTTTATTGTCATAAAAAAGAGAATGAAGATGGCCTAAATCAAAGCATGGGCATCGCGTCAGCGCCTGTGCGGTTTGAGGGGTAACTAAAAAGAAAAAAAGACCGGCTGCTAAAACCATCATAGGATGACATAATCTGATATCCATCTCGATATATCCTTAGCTGTAAGCTATTATTAGCCAATTGTAGCAGATACCAGATATATCTGCTTTTTTTACCATTATAGCCGGGTAAAATAATGCTTTATCCAAATAAAACTTCACTGCCGTCTTTGCGAAATGAAAATAAAAGAAATGGTCAGTGTGAAGTTCAAACAATCTTCACACTGACCTCATTTATCCCTTTTTCTCTACTTTCAACTGACGTTTTTTATTTTTAGAACTGGATTTTTTAGGAATTTCAACCCAGAGCATGCCTTTTTTAAAGGAGGCTTTTGCGTTTTCGGTGTCTGCTGATTGTGGCAGGGAGATGCTGCGCTCATAATGGCCGTAACCGATTTCACGACTGAGATAATTTTTATCCTCGTCTTTTTTAGAGGTTGATTTTTCACCCTCGATGGTCAGCATATTATCACTGATTGAAACCGTAATATCTTCCTCGCCCATGCCTGGCATCTCGGCTTCTATTTTAAAAGCATTTTCATCTTCAACGATATCCAGTGCCGGGGATATTTTAAGGTTTTCAAAGCCTTTCAAACCAAATTGCCTGGATTCAAAAAGATCATAAAAATCATTCATCGCTTTACTGACTTCCTGATGAAGGCTGGTTAAGGGACCTGAAGAACGCTCTTCGTTTTCAGATTTTCTATGTTTCAGTATATTAGCCATTATTCAATCTCCTTTTCCGTAATTAGAATAAACAGGGTGTCATGTAAAAAAACAACGCGTCCTGACGTCAACAGAAAGTATGGGGTTGGCTATTCAAATTATCAAGGAACAGATCGGTTTTTTAAATTAATTAAAAATTATTCATTAAAATTACTATTAGTGCAAATTGACTACTAAGCTTTATATCAAATATTTTATTTACAGATAAGGAATGAAAAAACGTTATACCGCCAGAATTTATTATGAAGACGGCAGCAAGGATAAAGCCTTCGGCAACAGCATAAGCGCGCTTATTGACTGGATGCATAGTCAGTCGCGCAAACGATTCACTGCTATCAGTGGTGAAATTGTGGACAGCAAAATGCATCAAATGATTAAAAGTATTCAATACAGTCCTATAGATGAGGAAGAAAATTAAAGCGAGGCAGTTATGGAAAAATTTAACGATAGAAAGGATGCAGGTCAACTGCTTGCAGAACATCTCAAAACGTATGAAAAGGACAAAGACGCCATCATTCTGGCTTTACCACGTGGCGGTGTGCCCGTAGCCTACGAGGTAGCGGATGCACTCTCTTTACCGCTTGATGTATTTTTGGTGAGAAAGCTTGGCGTACCGGGTCATGAAGAACTGGCAATGGGTGCCATTGCCTCGGGTGATACGGTCATTTTTAATGATGAAATTATCCGCATGCTGTCCTTATCCGATGCCGCCATTCAAGAGGTCATCAAATCTGAAACAGAAGAGTTAAAACGCCGTGAATCGGCTTATCGAGGCGACCGGCCTTTCCCTGAACTCAAAGACAAACGCATCATTCTGGTGGATGATGGCATTGCGACGGGGGCTACCATTCGCGCGGCTATCAAGGGCATTTATCTGCGCCGTCCTAAGGAAGTCATCGTGGCAGTTCCTGTGGCAGCACTGTCCAGTTATGAAGAAATTTCCTCACTTGTCGATAAAATGGTCTGCCCGCTAAAGCCTATCAACTTTTATGCCGTAGGGCTTTGGTATGAGATCTTTGGTCAAACCAGTGATGAGGAAGTGATTGAACTGCTTGAGAAAGCAAAAGAAAATCAGGAGGCATCATGACAGCATTCGAAACAGACAAAGTGCATTCCCTTCCCATTCCCTGTGGTGATATACATTTAGCCGGGTTTTTAACCATTCCTGAAGGGGCCAAGGGCATTGTATTATTTGTTCATGGCAGCGGCAGCAGCCGGCACTCCAAACGCAATCAATACGTTGCCAGTGAGTTAAATAAAGGCGGACTGGCGACTTTACTATTTGATTTACTGACACCAGAGGAAGAAGCCGTCGATATGTATACCAGAGAACATCGCTTTGACATTCCGATGCTGGCCTCACGTCTGGTAGAGACTACGCGCTGGTGTGAGGAACAGTTTACTGATAATCCACTGAATATAGGTTATTTTGGCTCAAGCACCGGCGGCGGTGCGGCACTCATTGCAGCCGCTGAACATCCAGATGCGGTCAAAGCGGTCGTATCACGCGGTGGACGCCCGGACTTGGCTGGTGAGTCCTTGCCGTTGGTTAAAGCGCCTACCTTGCTGATTGTCGGTGCCCTGGATGATGTGGTCATTGATTTGAACCAACAGGCACTGGAACAGATGGATTGTGAAGTTAAACTGGACGTTATCCCAGGCGCCACCCATCTCTTTGAAGAGCCGGGCACACTGGAACTGGTTGCAGAAAGCGCAAAAACATGGTTTATTCAGCATTTGGATTAAGAGAAGAGAATAGATGTTTAAAATATGCGTTTACGTTCCACAAAAACATACCGAAACAGTGAAATCTGCTCTGTTTAAAGCGGGTGCTGGAAAGATAGGTGATTATAGTTGCTGCGCCTGGCAGGTGCTGGGCGAGGGGCAATTCATGCCGCTTGAAGGCAGTGATGCGTTCATTGGTGAAAAAAACCAGTTGGAAAAAGTCGCCGAATACCGGGTGGAGATGGTTTGTGATGAAGGCTATATAGAAGCCGCCATTGCGGCACTTATCAAAGCCCATCCTTATGAGACACCCGCATATCATGTGATACGTTGTGAGAGCACGGCATACGCATAGAATAATAAAATAAAAGAATAAAAATTTTATAATGCGCTTGTCAGAATCAATCAAATACAGATTTTTTCATCCATTAATCATTAAATTCTTTAGTTCAAACGTGCCGACTCCCAAACTAAAAACCGCTATACATAGACCAAACAGCCTTGAGGTGATAGCAGAGTATTTATCGAGACGCTGGATTATCGAGGCGATCACTAAGCCATTAAAACTGTCTGATACAATCATTCCCAACATGAAGACCAGACCTAAGATCAATGAGACAAACCAACCAGCTACTAACTTCATAGACATTGAAAACAAGGCCACCTGAGTAAAGGTATCAAAAGAAAAGGCAAACATGGCACCAATGGCCATGATCCACAAAGGATTGCAGTTTTTGAGTGGTTGTTTTTTAAATAGAAAGGTTCTTAAACCTGTAGTCATCTCTATTTTCTTTGATGAGTTGAAAGCTAAGACTTTATATAAGGTCAGCAAACCAAAGGTGAATAAAAAAAAGATCGACACGCCACTGCCCAGCGTCTCCAGCCAGGATGGAAAGCTGGTTTGCAGTAGACCGCTTCCAATAATCAGACTCAATAAAATAACAACCAGACCATGCCCCAAAGAAAATAATAAACCTACTTTTTTGGACAGGCGGTTATTGTTTTTGATAGTTCGTGAAATGGCATCAATAGTAGCGAGATGATCCAAATCCAGCCCATGACGCAGGCCAAGACCAAAAACCATCATAATGACTAGAACTATAGATGTTTGATCAATCATGAAGCATCCTTTGCTTAGGCTTTGTTAAATACGCTTCACTTTAAATGAAGCTGTCATCTTCAACAACTCTATTTATTTGCATTGAAGTTAATCAGATGGCAGGATCTGCTCCCTTCTCCAGGGAGAAGGGTTGGGGATGAGGGCCTGGTGTGGCACCGTGTTAAAAAAGGGAGAGACAAGCATGAAAGAGCGGGCAAAGAGCCTAAGACGAAACATGACTGATGCCGAAAATTGTATGTGGTATTATTTGAGGAACAGACGATTAGGTGGGTATAAGTTTGTTCGAGAACATGTGGCCATTATTATTTACTTAACACCGTGCCACATCAGACACCCTCATCCCCCTTCTCCCTCAAGGGCTACCCTGTGGACAGATCTCTGTATAAATTCTAACCGTTACAGAGCGGTAGGTTGGGCCTTGGCCCAACACTAAAGTATTGAAATCCAAGGTTTCAGCCAAAAATTCTTGTAAAAAGAGGGGCATTGGATCTAACCGGCTCATCAAAATACAAATATGGCATTTGATCTT
>JAGXGR010000062.1 GCA_024636645.1 Legionella sp. | reverse complement strand
TAAGAAAGGACTGTCATATCTTTGTGCACTGGGCTAAAGGGTTTCAAAGTATATCTGAACAATAGGAACCGTATGAATCGAGAGGTTCACGTACGGGTCTGTGAGAGGCTAAGGGTGAGATTCCCTTGGCCTACTCGAACCTACCTGTCGCCGTAGCCCGTAAGGAGCGGAGCGTATTACGGGGCGATGGTCAAGAACCGCATTAACCCCGCATAGCCGACAATTTAAGCATAATTGATCTGATTGAAGTCTATGCAGGGTATAGACTATCTAAAGTTGGAACAATAAAAATATATTTGCAGACGGTATCCGTAGTTTCTTCCGTAGCACTTAAGCTTTAATGGAGACTTAGAAAAAACATTCAAAGTTTATCTTGTTACCATTTGTGCTGAGGAGGCGCACGACATTGATATATGAGAGTTGCACCCATTAAGGGTTTGTTTTTGCAAATATATTGTACTCTATGATATATTCCACTGGCTTTTGCTTGTCAGGTTTATTTTATATAAAACAAACGAAAGATCTTCTTCAGAATTACGGTAAGCTGCTAACTAAAACATTGAATGACTCTTTGGCTTCTAAACCTAATTATAGTGAAATTTGGCCTGTTGGCCGCGCATGCTGTGGATATATTCAATGGAAATAAAAGTAAATTTTCTCGACAATTTAAGACTCGAAGCCAAATTCGATGACTTTACCGTCATAGCCGATCAACCTATTCGTTATAAAGGCGATGGCTCAGCTCCAAGTCCTTTTGATTATTTCTTGGCGTCATCAGCCCTATGCGCTGCATATTTTGTTAAGCTGTATTGTAAGGCTCGTAATATCTCCACTGAAAACATACACTTATCGCAAAACAATATTGTCGATCCAGAAAATCGCTATAACCAGATTTTCCAAATTCAGGTTGAACTGCCCGATGATATTTCAGCCAAAGATAAAGAAGGTATTTTACGCTCTATCGACCGCTGCACAGTAAAAAAGGTAGTGCAAACGGGCCCGGAATTTAAAATCGAAACCGTTGAAAACCTGGGCGCTGACGCCAATGCCATGTTGATGGGCCAGCCAGAAGGGCCGGGCACTTTTATTCTGGGTAAAGACTTGCCCCTTGAGCAAACCATTAAAAACATAACCACCATGTTAGCCGACCTTGGCATGAAGATAGAAATATCCTCATGGCGCAACATAGTCCCTAATGTATGGTCTTTACATATTCGTGATGCCGCCTCGCCTATGTGCTTCACTAACGGCAAAGGCGCCACCAAAGAAAGCGCACTGTGCTCGGCATTAGGCGAGTTTATTGAGCGCCTGAATAATAACTTTTTCTATAATGATCACTTCTTCGGTGTGGAAATCGCCAACAGCGAATTTGTTCATTATCCCAATGAAAAGTGGTTTGCATTAGAAGACGATGCGCTGCCAGCGGGCATTTTGGACGACTATTGCCTCGGTATCTATAACCCGGATGAAGAGTTACAGGGATCGCACCTGATTGATACCAACTCAGGAAATAAAGATCGCGGCATTTGCGCCATTCCCTATACCCGTAAATCCGATGGCGAGACCGTCTATTTCCCATCCAACCTGATTGAAAATTTATTTTTAAGTAACGGCATGAGCGCGGGTAACAACCTGCAAGAAGCCCATGTCCAGTGCTTATCAGAAATCTTTGAGCGCGCCATAAAACGCCAAATCATTGAGCAAGAAATTGTCCTGCCCGATGTGCCAATGAGCGTGCTCGAAAAGTACCCTGGCATTCTAGCGGGCATTAAAGGCCTGGAAGAGCAAGGCTTCCCCATTGTGGTGAAAGATGCATCATTGGGCGGGCAATTTCCTGTTATGTGTGTCACCCTGATGAACCCAAGAACGGGCGGCGTATTTGCTTCTTTTGGCGCCCACCCAAGCTTTGAAGTGGCGTTGGAGCGCAGTCTCACCGAGCTGCTGCAAGGCCGCAGTTTTGAAGGCTTAAACGATGTACCAAAGCCAACCTTCAATAGCATGGCCGTCACTGAGCCTGAAAATTTCGTTGAGCACTTTATTGACTCTACAGGCGTGATTTCCTGGCGCTTTTTCAGCAGTCAATACGAGTATGCGTTCTGTGAATGGGACTTCTCTGGCACCAGCGAAGAAGAAGCTAACAGGCTATTTGGCATCTTGGAAGCCATGGGCAAAGAAGTGTATATTGCCGATCTCACGGACTTGGGAGCCTCAGCTTGCCGTATTTTAGTGCCTGACTATTCAGAAGTTTATCCGGTTGACGATCTTATTTGGGACAATACTAACAAAGCGCTGCATTACCGTGAAGACATCTTAAACCTGCATTCATTAAGCAACAAAGCACTAGGCAAGCTGGTTCATCGTTTAGAAGAAAGTCAGTTAGATAACCATACTGATATTCGCACCTTGATTGGTATCGTGTTCGATGAAAATACTGTCTGGGGCAAGCTGACTATCATAGAGCTTAAAATCCTGATTTATCTCGCACTTGGCTCCCATGAAGACGCCCTCGAATTAGTCGGTGAGTTCTTGCAATTTAACGACAACACAGTCCAGCGCGGCCTGTTTTATCAAGCAGTGAATGCAGTACTTGAAGTCACCTTAGATGAAGCGCTTGAGCTTGAGCACTTTATCGAAAGCTTCAATCGCATGTTTGGTATCGAGGTGATGGAAAACGTGGTTGGTTCAGTCACAGGTAAGGTACGTTTTTACGGCCTAACCCAAACGAGTATGGCCCTTGAAGGCATAGAACCTCATTTACGACTGATTGATAGCTATAAGAAATTACACCAGGCGCGCAAAATAAAAGCAGGTTCTAATCTCCAGAGCGACACATTAATGGCTATTGATTTATAATCGCGTATCGTAGAAAAATCATCCCGCTATCAGAATTCAGGCAACGATAAACATTTAACAAGCACATCGCAGTCATTGTGTTCGACGTTGACAAAAAATATAAATAATGACTTGACGAAACGGCTCATTATGTTAAAATGTTTGCTAAATGTTCATTTATTAGTCATTCAGGCCTTATGAAAAATTACTTCTCCTCATCGTTAGTTTATGTTTTTTCAGCAGAAATTTCTCAAGCCAATGTTGATTGTTGCTGTTGTTGTTAGATAAATAATTTGCTTTTTAATACCTATTTTCTAAGGACAACACATGAACTCTCTACTACAGACATTTAAAAAAATAAAATTCAACAGCCCCAAAACCTATCTTGTGGTTATTTTTCTGGCGGTATTGAATGGCTATTCAAACATTCAAGTCTTTCATCAGCTGGGCTTTGTATTATCTGAACTGTTTATACAGATTTTCAAATGCGTCAGTTTGCCGATTATTTCTTTGTCCATCATTGTGACTCTGATCAATTACCGATCGGAAGGATTAATGAAAAACCTCTGGAAGCGGACAATTACCTATACGCTGACAACCACCTTAATCGCGGCAACCCTGAGCTGCCTGTTATACCTTATCATTCATCCCGCCATGGTGACCGAGGCCGCTCATTATACGCAAAGCAGCCAGCAGGGCAATTATCTTGAGCATCTGGCCAACCTGGTTCCCTCGAATATTTTCTCACCATTTATAGATCATCAGGTGATGTCGGTATTGTTGCTGAGCCTGGTCATGGGTATTGCTGTGAAACAAATACCTGATACAGCATCAAGAGAAGTAGTCATTCAGTTTTTTCGCGGTGTGCATGGCTTGTTACTGGTGATTACTCGCTGGATAGTTGCTGTCATTCCTTTAGGTATCTTTGGGTTTATTACCACAACATTGTTACAATTCAGAGAGGGGATGGCTTTCAAGGGCATTGGACAATATCTATTGGTCATTGTGCTGGCAAACCTGATACAGGGTCTGGTTATACTGCCGATTTGGCTTAGAATGAAAGGGGTAAAACCTTTTCAAATGTTTCGACAGATGATGCCGGCCTTGAGTTTGGCCTTCTTTTCCAAATCCTCAGTGGGCAGTCTGCCTGTGACGATGAATACCATTGAAACCAATGTGAAGGTCAAGCCTGAAGTCAGCCGATTTGTCTTGCCTTTATGCACCAGCATCAACATGAATGGCTGTGCTGCTTTCATTTTCGTTACCGTCATATATTTGATGCAGAATCAGGGTATTCATGTCAGTTTGCCGATGATGGCCATGTGGATTGTGGTTTCAACTATCGCGGCAATTGGTAATGCCGGTGTTCCCATGGGTTGTTTCTTTCTGAGTACAAGCTTGTTAGTCAGCATGAATGTGCCGATAGCTTTACTGGGTATTATCCTGCCGTTTTACGGCTTGATAGACATGCTGGAAACGGCTTTGAATGTCTGGTCAGATGCCTGCGTCACCAAGGTAGTGAATGATGCTGCATTGGCGGAGGATGCGTTGCCTGCGGTTTCAGTACCCCAGGGAACTGAGCTGATGCAGTAGGTTGGGCCTTGGCCTGCGGTTTCAGTGCCCCAGGGAACTGAGCTGATACTGTAGGTTGGGCCTTGGCCCAACGATATTAAAATTCAAAAATGGATTTGATCTTATTTCTTACTTTTCGTTAAACAAATCCAAATCGTATCATTCAATTGTTGAGCCAAGGCCCAAACTACAGAACCAATAACCGTTCACATATAGAAAAATAAATGGCTTCCAGTTTTTCCAAATCTTTTAAAGAGACCGCTTCATTCACTTGGTGAATGGTGGCGTTGACAGGTCCGAGCTCGATGACTTCAACGCCATAGGGGGCGATAAAGCGTCCGTCAGAGGTGCCGCCGCTGGTAGAGAGCTCCGGATCTTTGCCATTGATTTCTTTAACGGCATCACGTGTTGCTTCCAGCAGTTGTCCATGGGAGGTCAAGAAAGGTTCGCCGTTCAGTCGCCATGCAATGATCGGCGTCAGTCCATGGCTTATCATGCAATCCAGAACCTTTTGCTTCAATAGTTCATCGGTCTGCTCTGTTGAATAACGGAAATTTAAGCTGAGCTCCAACTCGCCGGGGATGACATTGCCTGCATGGCCGCCTGAATGAATCGAGGTAATCTGCATGGATGTCGGTGGGAAAAATACATTGCCCTGATCCCAGATTGTTGAACATAACTCTGTTAAGGCGGGACTGATGGTATGAACCGGATTTTCAGCAAGATGGGGGTATGCGACATGGCCTTGAATGCCATGAAGGGTTATTTTCGCAGTCAAGGAACCACGACGTCCTATTTTAACCACATCACCAAGCTGTGTGCTGCTAGAAGGCTCGCCGACAATGCAATAATCAGGACAGATACCTTTTGATTTTAACTGCTCCATGACATAGGGCGTTCCCAAATGATAATCGTCGCCTTCCTCGCCACTGGTTATCAGAAACCCCAGACTGCCTTTGAATTGCGGGTAAATGCCTACAAAGCGTTTGGCCATGTGCATCATGCATGCCAGGCTGCCTTTCATATCCGCGACCCCGCGGCCATAAAGCATGCCCTTTTTCTCAGTCAGACTGAAAGGTGGGCTCGTCCATTTACTGAGATCCCCGGGGGGGACGACGTCCGTATGACCGGCAAAGACCAGAAGCGGGGAGGTATCGCCTATCTTTGCAAAAAAATTACTCACAGGTTCATTGTCAAGTTTAATGCAGTCAAAGCCGATTTTTTCCAGATAATCAATCATATAAGATTGGCAGCCAGCATCAAAAGGACTGATCGATTGGAAGCTGATGAGATCATTTAACAGTGTTTGAATATTTTTCATTCACGTGCCTTATTCAGTTAATGGTCAAGAAGGTAAAACTCTCACATACAACATTCATTGCATATATGAGAGTTATACCTCGGTCAGGTTGAATCTTAGACATCCCTTAACAATTCATTAATACTGATTTTTGAACGGGTTTTATCATCCACCTGTTTAACAATTACCGCGCAATACATGCTGTAACTGCCGTCTTTGCTCGGCAGATTGCCTGGCACCACAACAGATCCTGCAGGAATGCGACCATAGCTTATCTCACCGGTTAAACGGTTGAATATCTTGGTGCTTTGACCCAGAAAGACCCCCATGGAAATGACAGAATTTTCCTCGACAATCACCCCTTCAACGACCTCGGAGCGTGCGCCGATAAAGCAATTGTCTTCAATGATCGTAGGGTTGGCTTGCAAGGGTTCGAGAACGCCGCCAATCCCGGCACCTCCTGACAAATGGACGTTTTTTCCTATTTGAGCACAAGAACCCACCGTCGCCCAGGTATCTACCATGACACCTTCATCAATATAGGCGCCAATGTTGACATATGAGGGCATCAAAACGGAATTTTTACCCACAAAAGCACCACGTCGAACCATGGCATGCGGTACGATACGCACACCGTTTTGAATAAAGTCCTGCTCATCCTGTTGATTGTATTTTAATGGAACCTTGTCATAAAACTGGCAAAACCCGGCATCAATCACCCGGTTTTGATAGAGTTTAAAAGAAAGCAGCACGGCTTTCTTTAACCATTGATGAACGACCCACTCGCCGTCAACTTTCTCAGCAACGCGATAGTCGCCCTTATCCAGTCCGGCGATCGCCTCATCCACCGCAGATCTCAATTCTAAAGAGGCATTTTCTGCGGTCAGTTTTTGACGGCCTTCAAAGGCCAATTCTATTGTTGATTGTAAATCGTTCATGTTAAAAATCCTTGAATCAGGGGTTTAAGCTTTAAGAGAAGTAATTAGTTGATCTTTTTCAGCCCATTGCTGGTTTAACCATTCTCTGAATTCAGATTGAATGGTTTGATCGTGGGCGAGTTCTGCGTTTTTAAACGCAATGGGTATCGGTACATGCCGGATATGAACTTTAATAGTGTTTAGCCGCCGACATAAAAAATCCCAAAGGGAATGTTTTTTATCAGGATAAACAATGGTGACATCCAGTAAACTGTGAATCTGTTGCCCCATCGTGCTCAGCACAAAACCAATGCCGCCGGCTTTTGGCTTAAGCAAATGTTTATAGGGCGAGTTTTGCTGCTGGTGCTTAAGGGCGGTATAACGGGTGCCTTCAATAAAATTCATAATGGTGGCTGGTTGCTGCTTGAATTTTTCAATGGCTTTATAAGTCGCTGCAATGTCCTTGCCCTGTTTATGGGGTTTTTTGGCCAGATAGTCCTTTGAATAGCGTTTCATGAACGGGCAGCCCATGACCCACCAGGCAAAGCCGAGGAAGGGTATCCACTTGAGTTGATCCTTGATGAAAAATTTTAAAACCGGAATTTTTCGATTAAACAGGCTTTGCAATATAACGATATCCAGCCAGCTCTGATGATTGGCAACGACTAAGTACCAGTCTTTTTTCTGCAGATTATCCGGTGCTGTAATGTCCCATTTAACGGGTATGCATTTGAGGTAAGTATTATTGACGCCGGTCCAGAACATAGCGACCGCGTCAACCATGCGGGTACAAAAAGCCCGCCAGGGTTTGATAGGTATTAATTTAAACAGGCCAATGATAAATATCGGAATAAAACACAGGCTGGTAAAAATTATCAGTAAAAAAATAGCCATTATGGCGTGAAGCTGACCGCCTCTCATGTCTTTGGTTTTCATTTTATCACTCTCTTTATCGCAGGGCATAATCAAGATCAGCCTTAAGATCCTCACAGTGTTCAATCCCCACAGACAGCCTGACAAAACCATCTTCTATGCCGAGCGCCTCGCGTTTTTCAGGGGGTATTGAGGCATGGGTCATGATGGCGGGATGTTCAATTAAACTTTCCACGCCGCCAAGACTTTCTGCGAGGGTAAACAATTCACAGCGAGAAAGAAAGCGTTTTGCAGCTGGCAGACCGCCTTTTACCACCATTGAGATCATCCCGCCAAAATCATCCATTTGTTCCTTGGCCAGTTGATGCTGGGGATGACTGCTTAACCCGGGGTAGATGACTTTGGATACTTGTGGATGACTTTCCAGCCAATGGGCTAGATAGCGGGCATTCTCGCAATGGCGCTCCATGCGCAGGGGCAGGGTTTTTAAACTGCGTAAAACAAGAAAGCTGTCAAAGGGACCTGCAACGCCTCCACAAGCGTTTTGCAAAAATGCGGTTCTTTCAATCAAATCATCGTTATCCCCAATGACAACAACCCCATTGACAACATCTGAATGGCCATTTAAATATTTGGTTGCCGAATGCAGTACGATATCAAAGCCAACGTCCAGGGGCCGCTGAAGCCATGGGGTGGCAAAGGTATTATCGGCCACGCTGATGAGCTGGTGTTTTTTTGCCAGTTCAGCGATTTTTTTCAAATCAACCAGTTTCAACATCGGATTTGAGGGCGTTTCGACCCAAATCATTTTTGTTTCAGGCGTGATGGCTTTTTCTATATTACGAATATCGGTCATATCAACAAAGGAAACAGACAGTTTGGAGGTTCTGGTTTTTACCTTGTCAAAAAGTCGGAAACTGCCGCCATAGAGATCGTCCATCGCCACCACGTGCGATCCTGCATCCAAAAGATCGACCAGCGTATTCACAGCAGCCATGCCAGAGGCAAAGGCAAAACCTCTCTTACCAGACTCCAGGCTGGCTATACAGCCTTCATAGGCTTCTCTGGTGGGGTTCTGGCTGCGGGAATACTCATAGCCCTGATGCACGCCAGGCGCCGACTGCTTGTATGTCGATGTCGTATAAATAGGCGTCATGACAGCACCGGTGGCAGGGCAGGGGCTTTGTCCGGCATGAATGGCGCGGGTATTAAAATGTTTATTTTTTGTTTCCATATCGTTATATCCTTAATGAAGCAAAGTTTAAAAAGATTGTCTATACTCAGGCTAAGAGAAACAAAACTGCGTATTTCCAAAACATGGAGCCTGCTCAGACAAATTGAATTTTTTATTAATAATAATGATGCCATTCTAGTGAGGGATGCATGCGTAGGCAAGAAATAGATTATGATGAGGTGGCGAAAGCTGCTGAAATAATAAAAAAATCAGGGAAAGAACCTTCTTTAACTGATATTTGCAAAAAATTAGGGATAGCAAGCATTACTCCTGAGTTATCCTCTTTGCTTGAGCAATGGTATCATAACCAACCTGAATTCAAACGATCTGTACATTCCCCCCTGACGGATAATATCCGAATCGATGCCAGTCACATTGTTGAAAAAAATATTGAACTTGAAAAATCACTGTCCCTGGTTCGAGCCACTCTCGAGTCCACAGCGGACGGTATCATGATGGTTAATGGAAAAGGACAGGTCGTTGACTGGAACCAGAAATTCGTTGAAATGTGGCGTATTCCTTCTTATATGCTTGAAGGCGGGACAGAAAGCATCAGTTTTGAATACATCCTCGATCAGCTTATCGATCCGGCCTCTTTGATCTCGGATGTTCAGTATCTTTATGAAAATCCTGCCTGGCAAGGGGAGCTGCCTGAATTGCATTTCAAGGATGGCCGTACTTTTGAACGTTATACCCAGCCGCAGCGCATTGGAAATGACATTGTGGGCAGGGTATACAGCTTTAGGGATGTTACCCAAAAACGCCTGGCTGACGAGCAGCTGCGCATCAGAGACCGCGCCGTTGAGGCTTCAACCCATGGTGTTGTCATCATTGATGTACTTAATATTGAATACCCGGTTATCTATGTTAATAAAGCGTTTGAGAAGATTACCGGTTATACCGAGAAACAGGCCGTCGGTAAAAGCCTGGCCAGTTTATCCGGACGCAACTCTGAAGATTTGAATTACAAGCGATTGTCACTGGCCATTCGGGAATTACGCGAAGAAAAAGTGGAAATTGAAAGCTTGAGACGCAACGGGGAGCTTTTCTGGTGCGAGTTAAGCGTGGCACCGGTCAAAGATGCTTTTAATCAAGTCAAGCATTATGTCTGTATAGTAAATGACATCACCGATCGCCGTGAAATGGAGAAGCAGCTCATCAGACAGGCCACTCATGACTCACTCACCGAGTTGCCTAACCGGGTATTATTGATTGATCGTGTTGATCAGGCCATCTTGCAAGCCAAGAAACAGAAATCCATCATGGCTTTTCTTTTTCTCGATCTTGACCGATTCAAGCTGACCAATGATACCCTTGGTCATACCATGGGCGATAAGTTATTACAGGTGGTTGCCAGCCGATTACTGATAGCAACCGATGAGTTCGATACCATTGCTCGTCTTGGTGGCGATGAATTCGTCATTTTATTACCCGATATCAGAGAATTCAAAGAAGCCGAAGATTTGGCCCTGGAGTTATTGGCTACTGTCGAAAAACCGATTCAAATCGAACAGCACAGCTTAAAAGTGACAGCAAGCCTTGGTATCAGTTTTTATCCTCGCGATGGGAAAGACTATGAAACCTTGATGAAAAACGCTGACTTGTCCATGTATCACGCTAAAGATTCGGGTCGCAATACCTTTAAGGTTTTTGAGCTGGAAATGAATCGTCGTGTTGTCAATCATATGCAGCTGGATACCGCTTTAAGAGATGCTTTGAAAAATAATGAACTGTATGTCGCCTATCAACCCTTGATTGATGTCTAGAAAAACAAAGTCGTCGGTGTGGAAGCCTTGATGCGCTGGAACAGCAAAACCTTAGGCCAGGTATCCCCCATGGATTTTATACCCATGGCAGAAGAAAACGGGCAAATTATAGAGATGGGCGCCTGGGTCATGGAAGAAGCCTGCAGACAGGTCAAGCGATGGCAGGCGCTTGGACTTAAAGATTTATCAGTGGCCGTCAATATTTCCGGCCGCCAGTTCCGCCAGACCCGGCTGCAGGATGTGATCCAGGAGGTATTGGACAAAACCGGGCTGGAAACCAAATACCTGGAACTGGAAATCACTGAAACCTTGTTAATTGAAGACATTGAAAATATAGTGGCTACCATGAACATCCTTAAAGATATGGGCCTCAAGTTGGTCATCGATGACTTCGGTACCGGTTATTCGAGTTTATCCTATCTAAAGCAGTTTCCTGTTGATAAATTAAAAATCGATCGTTCATTTATTAATGAAATGATCAGCAATGAAAACGATGCTGCCATCGCCAAGGCGATTATCAATCTGGGACACAGCTTAAAATTAGAGGTACTGGCCGAAGGCATAGAAAATGAATTCCAGAAAAACTTCGTTACTGCCAATGGCTGCGACTTTGCCCAGGGTTATTATTTCAAAGCCCCCCAGGTGGCAGATGAGTTATTTGATTACCTGGTTAACTACCCCAACGTATAAAAAAACATTCCGGTATAATTCTTGCAAGTTAATTATAAATGATCTGATCGCAGAATAAATCAGCTTCTGCGGTCATTGGACCGTTGCGTGAAAAATTTGCGTGACAGGAAGGGTTTTGTTTATAAATCAAGGATGCTTATGTTATAAATGAATAGATGAAAGAGCGCGGCAGGTTTTATAAGGTCTCTCAAGGATGATTTTTTGCGGGATAATAAAACATGATGCGCTCACAGACAACAAGGAGAGAAAATGAAACGGATCAGCCTATTGGGCGCGGGCCTTGCTGGAACCTTAATGGCACTGTATCTCGCACGTCGTGATTATGAGGTGGAGCTGTTTGAGGCCAGAGCGGATTTACGAAAGAGCGCTACAGATTATGGCCGTTCTATTAATCTGGCATTATCCTGCAGAGGAATGACCGGTTTGCAGGGCATGGACTTGATGGATGAAGTACAAAAAATCATGGTCCCCATGCGTGCGCGTGCCATTCATGAGGCCAATGGTGAGATTAAAATTCAGCCCTTTGGTCGCCATGAAGAGGAGTATATCAACGCCATTCAGCGCACCGATCTCAACGCTTTGTTGCTTGACAAGGCAGATGCTTCTCCGTTGATAAAAATGCATTTTAATATGAACTTACAAAAAATAGACTTACACCGCAAACAGCTTCATTTTTTGACAGAAGAAGGCGGTGAACAAGTTCATGCTTATCACCGTTTGATTGGCGCAGACGGGGCGGCATCAAAGGTTCGAGATACCTTAAAGCAAGAAGGCATTGTAGACGCTGTCAGAGAGTTTTTACCCCATGGCTATAAAGAATTGTCTATCACCAGCAGTGAAAGCGAGCAGTTGCTCAAAGAACACCTGCATTTATGGCCACGCGATTCATTTATGTTATTAGGCAATCCAAATCGCGACGGCTCGATTACCGGCAGCCTGTTTTTAGCCAACCAGGGTAAAAACAGTTTTGCTGAACTGGATACTGAGGAAAAAATTGATCATTTCTTTCAACATGAATTTGAAGATGCCTATCCAGCCATGCCGAATGTAATAGAAGAATTTTTAAATAACCCTGTCGGCCACTTGAGTACCATAAAATGTACTCCCTGGTATTTTAAAGATGAATGTTTACTGATTGGAGACGCAGCACACGGCATCATTCCTTTCTTCGGGCAGGGGATGAACTCTGCGTTTGAAGACTGCCGCATACTCAATGAATTGCTTATCAGCTTCGAGGACGACTGGTCAAAAGTCATGCCGGCCTTTTATAAGGAGCGCAAGATAAATACCGATGCAGTGGCTGCCATGTCGATGGATAATTATCATGAAATACAGACAGACATTATTGATGACAAGTTTAATCTGCGCAAACAAATCGAAATGGAACTGATGAATCGCTATCCCGAGCGTTATGTCTCCAAACACGTGCTGGTGATGTTTACCAACACCCCTTATGCCGTGGCAAAAGCCTACGGTGAGGTTCAGGATACATTTTTAAGGGATATTTGCTTAAATATACAAGCTATCGAGGAGGTGGACTGGGAGAAAGTAGACCTGATGATGTTAAAATACGACAAAAATTTGGCACAGATAAGTCTCTAATAACAAAAAATGTATATTTTTTAACAAGAAAGCCTGCCATATTTCTGTCAAAAACCCCTGGATCGGAGACAGATTATTGTCGCTTTCCGAAAATCCCTGCTGCAAAAAACAAAGGTTTGGCTGGATTTAACTTAAAAAGGACCTGTTTTGAGTAAAAAAGTTGGCACGATGACTGCAACGGTAAATATGTAAAATTAATTAATGCCTGGAGGCAGCCATGAAAACAATACAAACTTATATCGACTCTAAACAAAATGAATTTATGAACCATCCTTTCTTTAATATACTGGAAAATTTAAACAGCCTTGAAGAAATCAGTTATTTTGTTCCTGAGTTAACTTTTTGGGCGATGACATTCCAAGACATTTTACGTCTGAACGAAGAGCGAGTTACCAAGCCCTACTTGAAAAAAATTGCACGACATCATAGATTAGAAGATGCTGGCCATGAAAAATGGTTTTTACATGATAAAAAATACATGGGTTCTTTAAGTGAAGATGAATCTTGCTCAAAAGATAATGTAGCCTGGCTATACAGTAAAGACTCACAACTGACAAGAGACGCTGCATATGCCATCATGTCAGAGATTTATAAGGCCGATAATGAATTGATTAATGTTGCCTTGCTGTTAACACTTGAATCGTCTGGGCATGTGTTTTTCGAAAAAGTCGTCAACCAGGTCAAGAAAACAGGTGAAGACAAGAATCTCAAATATTTCTCAAGCTCTCATTTAGAGGTTGAAATGGCACATGCCATATTTGAGGGTGAGATGGAACGAGAAATGTATGCATTGCAAATACCGGTCAATGTTCGTCGAGACGCATTGAAAATGGTTGACCGTTGCTACGATGCTTTTAATAAAATGTTCGATGGTTTGATAATCGCCGTTAACAAACGACTCGAACAAGCAGAACAAAGGAATGCAAAAAATGCCGCAAATGCAGTGGAATATACCGAAACTCAAGCATTATAACCTCAATGTTGGACAAGCGTTGCTCAGTGATGAGCAAACGCTTGTTTCTTACCGGCAGGATTTTGGCAAGATTTTCAAGTCAGATCCTGCCGCCATTTTTACCCCGCTAGCCACCGACGTTTTACAGATATTTATTCAATACGCCGCAAATAATCATTTACCCGTCACCATCAGAGGCAAAGGCCTGAGCCAGGGCGGACAGTCTTTGGCTGTTGATGGGGGCATTGTCGTTTCAATGGCGTATTTTAATCAGGTTGGAGAGGTTGAGGGCGATAAAATATGGGCCGATGCCAATGCCAGTTGGTCGGATGTTCTGTCGAAAACCTTACCCCATCATCTCGCACCTTACGCATTGCCTTACAATTGCAATTTATCGATAGCCGGTGTGTTATCTGTGGGGGGCGTGGGGGCTGCTTCTTTCAAACAAAGCTTTATCAACACCCATGTGGATGCCCTTGAAATCATCGATGGCACAGGACAAAAGCATATCGTGGGGGCTGATTCACCGCTTTATGAAGCCTGCCTTGGCGGCCAGGGGCGTTGTGGTATCATTACCCGGGCTCGTATTGATCTTAAACCGGTGGCCCCTGAGGTTAAAACCTGGTTTTTGGTTTATAAAGACCAGGAGCAATGGCTTCATGACATGGAGCAAGCCCGAAAAACCGCCGATTATCTGGAGCTGTTTTGTTCGCCTTCAATCCAGGGCGCCGGGCTTTTCGGCGATAAACGCATTCCAATGGCACAATGGATGTATGCCCTGCATGTCAGTTACGAAGTGGATGACAAAGCCTCTCCTGATATCAAAGACTTGAAGCCCTGGAAAGTACTGCACGAGCAGCAGGAAAGCATCTCTTCTTATTATCTTCGCCATAATGGACGATTTGAGATGATGAAACTTACGGGCCAATGGGATTTACTGCACCCTTGGTATGAGTGCTTTACACCCGCTAAAGTCCTACGGGAAAATCTTCAGGATATACTGGATAACTTGCCGCTGCATTATGCCAATCTGGTGCATGTCGTTCCTATAGCAAAAGGCCAGGCGGGGATGACCGTCATGCCTGAGGGCGAGCAGTTTTATGAGTTAATGATTTTAAATCCCGGCATTACAGATGCCTTGAAAGACAGCTGTCTGCAAGTTGTGAAAGACTTGGATAAACGATTACTGCAAAAGGGCGGTAAACGTTACCTGTCCGGTTATCTGGGAGAGGGGCTTGATGAGCCATACTGGAAACGCCATTTTGGCGATCGCTATCAACAGTGGGTTGATTTGAAAAAACAATATGACCCTCAAGGTATTTTTACTTCCTGTTTGTTTGAGGCATCCGAATCATTTGACCGCTGAGGTTCCAGTACTGTTTGCATTTAATTGTGACCGGTTGATTCGAGTCGCGACCGTTAGGACTGAGGTATCGTCACCTTTTTTTGTTCACTTTGTTATTCCCTGACGGTCTCGGCTCGGATG
>JAGXGR010000061.1 GCA_024636645.1 Legionella sp. | reverse complement strand
TTCTAAAGGGCAAAAACCAGGGCTGGGTGACTGCCGAATATGGCATGCTTCCCCGCGCTACGCGCAGCCGTAGTGACCGTGAAGCCAGCAAGGGCAAACAGGGTGGAAGAACGCTGGAAATTCAACGGCTTATCGGCCGTTCTTTACGAGCCTGTATTGATTTAAAAAGATTGGGAGAAAACACCATTACACTGGACTGTGATGTGATTCAAGCCGATGGCGGTACCCGTACTGCAGCGATTACCGGTGCCTGTGTGGCCTTTCATGATGCACTGAACTGGATGGTAAAACGGGAAAAATTAAAAAAAATGCCTGAATTTCAATACATCGCTGCCGTATCGGTCGGCATTTATCGCGGCCAACCTGTCCTTGATCTGGACTATGCTGAAGATGTATTGGCTGAAACTGACATGAATGTTGTCATGAATCAGGCGGGTCAGTTTATTGAAATTCAGGGTACCGCTGAGGAAAAAGCCTTCAGTCGGGAAGAGCTGAATAACATGCTCTCGCTGGCAGAAAAAGGCATCAACGAACTCTTTGAGATTCAAAAAAACGCCTGAGAAAAGTTCACAACCTTCTTTCCGGGTAGAGGCTACCCTGTGGACAGATCTCTGTATAAATTCTAACCGTTACAGAGCGGTAGGTTGGGCCTTGGCCCAACAATCCAGTTATTAGATTTGGATTTGTTTAACGAACAATAAGAAGCAAGATCTAATGCCATATTTGAATTTTGATGAGCCGGTTAGATCCAATGCCTCTCTTTTTACAAGAATTTTTGGCTGAAACCTTGGATTTCAATACTTTACTTTCTACCGCTACCGCTCTGTAACGGTTAGAATTTATACAGAGATCTGTCCACAGGGTAGGGGTAGAGGATTAGATCTTTACCCGGCGAGCTACTTTGGTTTTCTACTCTCAAGTTAGCTGCAGATTTGCAAGCCTCATCATCAAATTTTAAAACGCGCCTTTGTTTATTGCCACATTTCTTGCTGTCTGAGCTGTAATCAGGTTTTCATTGACCAACTGTGATAGATGTTGATCCAGGGTTTGCATCCCCTTGGCCTGTCCCGTTTGAATGGATGAATACATCTGGGCCACTTTATCTTCTCGTATCAGATTCCGAATGGCTGAGGTGCATATCATGATTTCAAGTGCCGCCACGCGGCCTCCACCGACTTTTTTTAACAGAGACTGCGCAATTACCGCCTGTAATGACTCAGATAACATTGAGCGAATCATCGCTTTTTCTTCACCAGGAAAAACATCAATCACCCTGTTGATTGTTTTTGTTGCGGAGTTTGTATGCAAGGTGCCAAAGACCAGATGCCCTGTTTCTGCAGCGGTCATGGCCAGACGAATGGTTTCAAGATCCCTCAACTCCCCAACGAGAATAATATCGGGATCTTCCCTGAGTGCCGAGCGCAGTGCTGCATTAAAACTATGGGTGTCCCGATGAACCTCTCGCTGATTCACCAGGCATTTTTTACTGTTGTGAACAAACTCGATGGGATCCTCAACGGTTAAGATATGGTCATAGCGATTTTGATTGATATAATCAACCAAGGCGGCAAGGGTCGTACTTTTACCTGAGCCTGTGGGCCCTGTGACAAGAACCAAGCCTTTGGGATAGGTAGCAATCTCTTTAAAAATTGACGGCAGATGCAAATCTTCCATGCTGAGAATTTCGGAAGGAATGGTTCTGAAAACAGCACCTGCACCGCGCCCCTGTGTAAAGGCATTGACCCGGAAACGCGCCAAATTTGCAATCTCAAAAGAAAAATCCGTTTCAAGGTTTTCTTCATATTCCTTGCGTTGCTTGTCATTCATGATGTCATACATAATTCTGATGACTTCCTTATGATCCAGCGCCGGGATATTGATCTTGCGTAAGTCACCATCCACACGAATCATAGGAGGCATGCCGGCTGACAAATGTAAATCGGAAGAATTGTTTTTAACTGAAAATGCTAAAAGTTCGGCAATATCCATGGCTTAGATATCCTGCAATTATTATTATATATTTATATATAGATTAGACCAGAGCGGCAAAGGGAGCAAATTTTCTTGTGACTGACAGCTGGTTTTTGCTATTGTAACGACACTTCCTCTATGAAAAATGATTTACAATGACCATCGCAGAACGTCTTCGTCAACTCAAGCTTGACATTGCTGAAGAAGAATTAAAAAGCCATAGAATACCTGGCAGCGTCAGCTTACTGGCCGTCAGCAAGGGCCAGCCTGTTGAAAAGATAAGAGAAGCCTATGCCTGCGGTTTGAGATCGTTTGCAGAAAGTTATCTGCAGGAAGCAGAAAAAAAGATGCAGGACCTTTCAGACCTGCCTATCAGCTGGCATTTTATTGGTCCAATACAAAGCAATAAAGCCCGTGTCATTGCCAGAGAATTTGATTGGGTCCACAGCGTAAGCCGCCCAAAGATTGCAGCATTACTTCATCAACACCGCCCTAAAGACGCAGCACCGCTTAATATCTGTTTGCAAATCAATCTCAGCGGAGAAAAAAGCAAAGCAGGCATGCGTATTGAAGAAGCCTATGAAATGGCGGTTGGCATGAAACATTTTAAACGGCTGAATTGCCGGGGACTCATGACCATTCCTCCGGAAAACGCTTCAACTACGCAACAGTTTGAGTTATTCTCCGCACTGACAGCATTATTGCACGATATCAACCATCACAGCGGGTTAAATATGGATACCCTGTCAATGGGTATGAGTAATGATTTAAGTCCGGCCATTCGTGCTGGCAGCACCATAGTACGGATAGGTCGGGCCTTATTTGGTGAACGACAATGAATATCGCTTTTATAGGTTATGGAAACATGGCCAAGGCCATCGCACAGGGCTTGCTCAAACAAAGCCGTTACAAACTTTATGCCTCTTCCCCTTCTTTACCAGAAAGAGAAAGGGACAATGATATCAGCACCCATTTTGATAATCGCGTGATTGCAGCAAAAGCCGATGTGCTCATTCTTGCTGTTAAACCGAAGCAAATGGCCGAGGTTTTAAAAAATATAACGCCGGTTTTAAAAACCCAGTGCCTTGTTATTTCCGTAGCGGCAGGCATAACACTTGACTGGCTTGGCAATCATTGCCCTTCGGGTCAAGCTATTGTAAGAAGCATGCCCAATACCCCGGCGGCCGTGAGTGAGGCCGCCACCGGTCTTATTGCCAATGCTTTTGTGTCTCATCAGGACAAGCAAACAACTGAAGGCATTTTTTCATCCATTGGTATTTATAGCTGGTTGAAAGATGAAGCCATGATGGATACCCTGACCGCTTTATCAGGCAGCGGTCCTGCCTACGTTTTCAAATTCATGGAAAGTATTGTTGAGGCCGCTATAACCTTAGGATTAAATCCGGAAACGGCAAAAGCCTTTACCTTACAAACTGTCAAAGGCGCTCTGAGTCTGGCACAGCAATCCGAGTGCAGTCTTTCACAACTCAGAAAAAAAGTAACCTCGCCCAAGGGGACAACCGCCGCAGCACTCGATATACTATGTCATGGCGAGCTGGATGAAATCATTCTTAAAGCAATGACCGCAGCGCAGCAAAGAGCAAAAGAATTAGGTTCAGGTCCCGTTTAATCAAATCCCATTGGAGGAGTCATGTCAGGTTTTCAAGCAGTTGCTTTATTTTTAGTATCCTTGGTTTTTACGGTAATCATCTTCAGCTTATGGCTTAGAATGGCCTTACGTTTCTTTAAGATAAGTGCTGTAAACCCGCTTAGTCAAATCATCTACAGTTTGACAAATCCGGTTCTTCTTCCTCTGCACAGATGGTTTAAAATCAGCTATAAACCAAGCAATGCTTATGACTGGATGGCTTTTATCGTTTTAACACTGACGGAACTAGTCAAAATTATCATCCTTTCATTGATTACTCTGGGGGCATTGATGCCCATTACTTTTATATTGGTGTATGTGATTGCGGATTTGATTGTCCAACCTTGTGATCTTATTTTCTATTTGATTCTTATTGAGGTGATTTTAAGTTGGGTAAGCCCAGGTCTTCAACACCCGATGTTGCAAGCCGTCAAAAAAATTAACGCCCCTTTCCTTAACTTTGGCCGACTGATTATTCCTGATATTTCAGGATTTGATTTTTCACCCTTTGTGATTCTGATTCTATTGAAAATTATTACTTTATTTGTTCGCCATTCATTACCTTTACCACTTCTTTAATCTTTTGGCTTAAAAAGTAGAGTAGCCCATGGAGTTAGCAAACGAACGATCTGTTTCATTGGCTAACTCCCCTTTATAATTAATAAAAATATGCGTAAAGGCTAAAATAAAGAAAATAATAATACAAAACAGTGGATTGATAGCTATACTTTATATTAGCACTTCGAATTAAATGGAATAATTATGAAATTCCGTCACGGGATAAAAATACTGTTACTCAGCTTATTGCCTGTTCAGCTTTTTGCAGCAGATTCTTACTATTGCCCTCAAAACATGGGCTATATTAACCCTGGCATGAGCCAGGCCAAAGTTGTGGAAGCTTGTGGACAACCCGTAAGAAAGCAGAAAACTGACGAACCCGTTACCAAAAAGATTCCGGTTACTCAATTAATTTATAATAATAAAGGCACGGATACTGCTTTTTATGGAACCCATAATATTCCTGTAGGTTCAGGCGGTGCTAATCTGGAAGTGGATGTGGCCTACAATAAAGTGGTCGCTATCCGAATCAACGGCAGCAGTTCCAATTCATTTTCTATTTGCGATGGCAGCAGTGTGCAGCGAGGTGATCAGATTAGTCATGTCTATAATGCCTGCGGCAATCCTTCGGTGATCAACAATACTTTTGTTCATCAAAACGTACCCGGCGAACAGAAAAAAGAAATCTGGGTTTATCAACCTGATCCATATCAAGCACCTGTAAACTTGACATTTATCAATGGCAAACTACAATCCATCGACAAATAATCGAAGGATATACATATTATGACAGACAGCATTGAAGATTTAACCGTCGCTTTCAGTGAAAACGGTGTTGAAACAACTCGTGAACTGGACAAGGAAGTGTTATCCAAGGGCGCCTGGACAACCATTTTGTATCGCTACCAGGATTGGGATAATGCCAAGCAGGATTACGGTCAGGTGAAGTACACCATACGTCGTTATCAAAAGCGCAATAACCAATATTGGCAGAAATCCAAATTTAATATTTCAAGTGAAGATCAAGCTCGGAAAATTATTGACGTTTTGAGTGGTTGGTTGAGTAAGGACAAATAGTATCAAAAAACCGTCATCGAAAAAAAAAACAATAGCCTGAACCTGGGCATCAAGAAGTGCCCAGGCCTTCAGGATGAAAATATTTTAGCAAGTAAATCATTACACAAATGATATTATCACAATCCAAGTGGTCGAATTGTTGCCTAAAATGGGGCTGCAGTGTATAATACGCGCTCATTTAATACTTACTCTATCTAAGGTCGCTGTATCCCATGGGTTATATTCTTAAAGAAATACATTCGTCATCCTCTATCCATTTATTTTTGTCTGCAATGAGGACGTTTCCACATGAAAAGCAAATGCAACTATTCAAACATGTTGCTAATGCCTTACAAACCGGTTTTGAATTGTATGAAACGGATCCTGTAAACGATGATAATTACCAATTGCTTGGCTTTTTCGGTGAAGCGCATTTAACATCAGACAGGCCGCTGAAATTATTCCGCTCCAAGGATAATCAGTTTCTGGAAATGGTAGCCAATGAGATCAATTTAACTGATCTTCCCTCGGAAGTCCTTCTGCATATTGCATCTGATATTAAAGCCTTGGGCGGAAACCCTAAACATCTCATGAATACCTCAAGTGCTTTACGAAAAAAACTTTTTCCAGTGAGCCTGAAACACTCCCTGGAAAAAATTAATGTTTTTTTTGACAGCGCTTTAAATGGTGTTAATTTATATCAAAGTTACCCGAAAAATGATGTAAATTTATATGAAAGTTACCCGAAAGATGTCACGGACTTGTTTATTGAAAGCATTGGCAAAATAGTTGAAATCAATAAAAGTACCGCAGGCACAACCATCAGTGATCAAAAACTAATTCCCGTATTTAAACTGATTGATCGTTTGTCAGCCCACAATAATGCCTTCCAAAATGATCTTGTCTATACATCAATCTTGCTGCTTCTTATGTACCTGGGCGTATCCAAAACCAGCAATCCACGTCAAGCTGCTTTAAACTATAAATATAAAAACAAGATAGATAACATCTATTCCTCGTTCACTGCACACTCTGAACGAGCCAACAGCCTCGGTATGAAATCAGCGCGATTAATGGAGCAGGTCATTGAACACGTCTATCTAAAACGTTTAAACCGCATTCGATTGGATGAAGCAGTACCTTCATTAAGTTATAAATTTATCCATGATGTAGAAGCAGAAGTTAAGAGCCTAAAACCAGAAATCATTGCACTCATGCAGGCACAAGGCGTGAATGACACGCAGAAATTAGCGACCTTTGCTGCTAATGTTGTTTTTGATATCTATATTCGCCTGTGTGTCGGTTTATCACCTTCAAAATTCAAATCCATCGATCCCAAGGTACATTATGTCATGCAGACTGACTATATCGATTTTATAAATAACATGATGAAAGATAACAGTTTTGATACGGTTGATAAGCAAATCGCCTTATATAATCAGCTTACAAGACAAATACAAAAAAGAAAAACGGCAAGTAAAGCGGATGCAAATCCCAACCCATTAAAACAAGCAAGAACAATGGGTACGGCTGTATTAAATATAGAATTGAACTCTACTTTAATTCTGATAGAACATTTACTACTGCTCTCTATTCCTGAGAGTGATGATAATTTACAAGAAAGAGAGGATTTAAAAAAAGCTATCCTGGCAACGAATGCCAATATGAACCAGGAAAATATAGAAACTTTGGTTTCAAAGCTTGAGGCCTTCAGAAGAACTATCGGTGAATTAAGCTCTAAACAAGAAGTAGACAGTTTCACGCTGGAGTTGGAGTTATTTGAATCATTATTGAGTCTTCTACTCAAAAATAAAAATGTATTAGCGGCACAGGAAGCAGCCCTGCCTCAAAATCAATTAAATAAGAAAGAACGAACCCTTTGGGATTCATTAGACGCTGGGGAACAATTAGAACAAATCAAGAGATGGGAAAAAGCAAAATCGTCAAATTCAAACCAGATCAGATTTTCCCAATCGCTTAGAAGAAACCTGCCAGTCTCCTTTTTCTCTAACGCCAGTGCGAGCGCCAGTGCCAGTGCCAGTGC
>JAGXGR010000060.1 GCA_024636645.1 Legionella sp. | reverse complement strand
GTCGAAATGGACGAAAGAGCAAAACAAAGTCACCATGGAGTCAATTTAACCCTGGTTGGTTAAAGAAAACAAACGAACGTCAGACAACCACTGGTTAATTACAATAAAGCAGAAAAAGCTTATGGATATGTGGACGAGTCCGCAGGCCCTGCCTGTGCCCTACGGAACGTATGCACAAACTGTGGACAACTCAAACAGCAGAGTTGACCACAGTTTGCGCACACTCACAGGCTTCTCGACCACATACCCACAAGCCCAATAACAATATATTTTTTTTAAACAAAAGGGGACATTTTTAAATTGGAGAACTAGGGGACATTTTCATTTTGGTTTGACATGCCTTTTTAGTGCCAATGACAGCATAAGCTTAATCTGTTAGATTAAAGTAAGAATAAAATAAAAATAGTAAGGGTAAAAAACCAAATGGTGACAAAGCCTATCCGCCTGATTGCTTTTTTTTGGATTGCCTTAACAGCAAGTCAGGTACCGGCACAAGGCCTGCTTTCTTTTCAGGAGGCATTAAAATTGACATATCAAAACAATCCCGAATTACAGGCCCAGATTCAGGAAGCAGAGCAGGCAAGAGGGCAATTCATCCAGGATAGTCTATGGTTAAACCCTTCATTGATGCTGGAAGCAGAAAACATTGGTGGTTCAGGTAATTTTAAAGGATTTGAGGCTGCGGAGACAACGTTATCCTTAAACCAACCGATTCCTTTGGGGGGCAAAAGAGGCTGGCAGCAAAAGGCAAGCTGTGCCCGTTATGAGTTTATGCGCGCTGGCATTTTACGTAAAAAGGCCGAACTTTATATAAGCGTAGGTAGAGCTTACGTCAATACATATTACGCAACTCAGTGGCATCAGGTGACCAAGAAGTTGACTCGCTTAAATGAAGATATCGTTAAAGATATCAATCGCCGTAAGAAAGCAGGAGCCAGTGCCGAGCTTGATTTGCGAATTGCAGAAGTTACTTTAGGTGAGGCTCGCATTCAGCAACGCCGTGCTTACCGTCAAGTCAAAAAACAATATGCTTTACTTGCGCAATGGGTCGGGAAGGAGGGGTTAAATCTGAAAATGTTGATGGATAAGGGGCTACCTCATTGTGACATAACCTGGTCTTCTATTGAAAAGGCAGTGAATAAGAGCGTCTTTATCAGGGAAAAAAAAGCCGAGCTCATAGCCAAACGCGTTTCGTTAACTTCTGTTAAAAAAGACGTCTGGCCTACTGTGCAATTGCAAGTAGGCGGCAGGCATTTTTCTGATGACAATGAAAACGCACTGGTTGCTTCTGTTAACTCAGTGATGCCGGTGTATGATCGCAATCAAGGTAAGATAATATCTGCAGAAGCGGCTTACACACGGACTTTGCAAAATCTAAGGGCAACGAGGTTGCTGCTTCACCAGAAATTAACTGCGGCATTTCTTGATTTACGCCAAAACACTGAAGAATCTAAGCAGGTAAAAAGTGAATTGCTGCCCAAGGCAAAAAAAGCTTATCGGCTTGCCATTCAAGGGTATGAAAAAGGTTTATACTCCTATATTGATCTCAGTAATGCCATGCGCATTTTGTTCGAAGAAGAACGTCATTATCAAGAAGCACACGCAAAACGAGATCTGGCAATGATTAAGATTACAGGACTACTTAGTAAGGGAGCCGCCTAATATGTTGATACGAATAACGGTTTCAGCGCTACTGTTTATGGTGGCTATATCTGGTGCGTTTGCTGAGGCCGAGCACGAGAACCAAACTGAACACGCTAATGAAGAAGTTGTTCGCCTGTCTGCGGAGGTTATGAAGCGTTATCACATAGAATTGACTAAGGCAGGACCGCAAACATTAGAAATCACACGTGAAATATTGGGAAAAATCGTCCCTAATGCCAATAAAACCATATTCATTTATCCTCGTTACGGTGGCATTGTTAAGAAGATGACAAAGTTCCTAGGGGACAAGGCACGTGAAGGAGAGTTGCTGGCAACTATTGAAAGCAACCAGACTTTACAAACCTATGATGTGAACGCCCCTTTTTCGGGGTTTATTGTAAAAAAAGAAGCGAACCCTGGTGAGTTTGTAAAAACGGGTAATCCTATCTATCAATTGGCTGATTTATCGACTGTCTGGGTGCATTTATTTGTCTACCGGGAAAATGCAGAGTTGATTAAAAAAGGACAGTTTGTGGTGATTTACGATAAAAGCAAGCCCGATAAATCTTCAAGCACTCAAATCGATTATGTCTCTCCTTTAGGGGTTGAGCATAACCAGACCATGCAGGCAAGAGCGGTGCTGAACAATGATCCGGAAAACTTAACCTGGTTACCGGGACTATACGTCAACGCTCGGGTGGTGATTGAGACAAAGCAGGTGCCTATCGCTGTTAAAACCAAAGCGATTCAGACCTTTAAAGGCAAAAACGTTGTTTTTGTCAAAACCAAAGAAGGGTTTGAGCCTAGAGTCTGTCAGCTTGGATTGGAAGGTAAGGATTACACCCAAGTGCTGAAAGGGCTTGAGGTAGGAGAAGTTTATGTGTCTCAAAACAGTTTTATATTGAAAGCCGAATTGGAAAAAGACAGCGCATCACACAGTCATTAGGGGAAAGTATGCTTAAAGGGATTTTGCAGTTTTCCATCAAGCAGCGTTGGCTGATATTAGTCGCTGTGTTTTTTGTGATGTGTCTGGGTATTTATAATTATACCCGCCTGCCCATTGATGCAGTTCCGGATATTACTAACGTTCAGGTGCAGATTAATACGGAAGCAGCAGGTTATACGCCATTAGAGGTCGAGCAGCGTATCACCTATCCAATTGAGATTATTATGAGCGGATTACCCAAACTAGAATATACCCGTTCTTTATCCCGTTATGGATTGTCTCAGGTGACTGTCATCTTTAAAGAAGGCACAGACATTTACTTTGCCAGACAGCTCATATCCCAGCGCTTACAAGCGGTTAAAAACAAATTGCCGGAGGACATCAATCCCATGATGGGCCCCATTTCAACAGGGCTTGGCGAAATTTATATGTATAAGCTTACAACAAGCAAGCCGGATAAATATACACCCACACAATTAAGAACCATTCAGGACTGGATTATTCGCCCGCAACTGCGCAATGTGCCAGGGGTTGCTGAAGTGAATGCCATTGGTGGATATACCAAACAATACCAGGTGTCGCCTGATTTAAAAAAAATGATTCGGTTTGGCTTGACCCTGGAAGATATTGAAAACGCTTTAAAGAAAAACAATGACAATGTCGGTGCCGGATATATTGAGAAACAGGGCCAGCAATTTTTAATGCGGGCACCGGGGCAGTTAAAAACCAATGCGGATATTGAACAGGTGGTGGTTAAAACCATTGACGGGGTGCCGATTCATATAGATGACATAGCTGATGTGACCATTGGCCATGAGCTGCGTCAAGGTGCCGGCCTTGCTGCAGGTTCTGAAACTGTCATTGGAACGGTTGCTATGATCATTGGTGAAAACAGTCGTATTGTAGCCGAGGACATTCACAAAGCCTTGCAAAAAATTAACGAGACACTGCCTGATGGGGTGAAGGCGGTACCGGTTTATAACCGTATGAATCTGGTCAATGCCACCATAAAAACGGTCACCAAAAATCTCACTGAGGGTGCGTTGCTGGTGATTGTGGTGTTGTTTTTGTTTTTGGGTAATTTCAGAGCGGCATTGATTACCGCACTTGTCATACCCATCACGATGCTCATGACTATGAGTGGCATGGTCCAATATGAAATCAGCGCCAATCTCATGAGTCTGGGTGCGCTTGATTTTGGCTTAATAGTGGATGGAGCAGTCATTATCGTTGAAAACTGTATTAGAAAACTTGCATGGGAGCAGCACAGTCTCAGACGAAAATTAACGTTGCAAGAGCGCCTTGATACTGTATTAGAAAGCGCGAATGAAGTGATTCGACCCAGTATTTTTGGTGTGTTGATTATTACCATTGTTTATTTTCCCATACTGACTTTAACCGGTGTTGAAGGCAAGATGTTTCGACCCATGGCACAGACGGTGATTATCGCACTGCTCTCTTCAATTGTCCTTTCAATGACCTTTGTTCCAGCCTCTATATCTATTGCTTTATCTGGGCGAATCAGTGAAAAAACAAACCGCATCGTGCGGTTTTTTATAAATATTTATAAGCCAACTTTATTATTTTGTTTTAAAAACCGGGTATGGGTTATTTTACTGTCTTTAGTGCTTGTTGTGGCCAGTCTTCTTTTGGCAATGCGCATGGGCGGTGAGTTTATTCCAAGCCTGGATGAGGGTGATATTGCCCTACATGCCCTACGAACGCCATCAACCAGCCTGTCCCAATCTATTGATATGCAAAAACATATAGAAAAAACAATAGAACGTTTCCCAGAGGTTAAGCTGGTCTATTCCAAAATAGGAACGGCGGAGGTTGCCACCGATCCCATGCCGCCTAATGTTGCAGATACCTTTGTCATTTTAAAACCAAGAGCACAATGGCCTAATCCCGACAAACCCAAGACAGTCTTAATTAAAGAGATTAAAGAGACGTTGGCTAAGGAACCTGGCAATAACTATGAGTTTACCCAGCCCATTCAAATGCGATTTAATGAGCTGATTTCAGGCATTCGTGCTGATGTGGCCATCAAGATTTATGGTGATGATTTGGATAAACTTCTTTTACTTGCCAAAGAGGTGTTTGAAGTTGTTAATCCGGTAGAAGGGGCGGCAGATACCCGAGTCGAGCAGGCGAGTGGTTTGCCAACCATTACTATAAGCATTGACCGCAAAAAACTCGCCTTATATGGCCTGAATATGCTGGATGTGCAAAACGCGGTAGAAACGGCACTAAGCGGGCGTGTTACAGGCCTTGTGTATCAAGGAGACCAGCGATTTGAGCTGGTGATTCGGCTTAAAGATCAAGATCGCAAAGATAAAGATATTTTATCCAATATCTATATTAAGCTTCCACCTAAAGAAGACGGAATAAAACATTTCATTCCTTTAAGCGAGGTTGCTTCCTTAGATGAAAAGTTGGGGCCCAATCAAATCAGTCGTGAAAATGGTAAGCGGCGCATTTTTATCTCTACCAACGTGCGTGACAGGGATTTGCGTTCGTTCGTAGATGAAATACAGGCCAGGATTAAAAACAATGTAACCTTACCAGCAGGTTACTGGATTGATTATGGTGGCGAGTTTGAGCAAATGACCTCTGCAGTTCAACGCTTAACCATAGTAGTTCCGGTTACCCTATTGTTGATTTTCGTGCTGTTATTTATGGCGCTTCAAAGTAAACTAGATACCCTCGTGGTCTTTAGCGGAATCCCGCTGGCATTAACCGGTGGCATTTTTGCCTTATGGATAAGAGGGATTCCATTGTCCATTTCTGCAGGAGTTGGGTTTATTGCCCTATCAGGGATTGCGGTATTAAATGGTCTTGTGATGATTAGTTTTATTACCAATTTAAGACAATCCGGTAATACTCTGGTTTATTCGATTATCAGAGGGGCGTTGTCAAGGTTACGACCGGTATTAATGACAGCTCTCGTAGCCTCTCTTGGTTTTGTCCCTATGGCCTTATCCACTGGAACAGGGGCTGAAGTACAAAGACCGCTGGCAACGGTGGTAATTGGTGGTATTCTCTCGTCAACGTTTCTGACACTTCTGGTTTTGCCGGGCCTTTATTATTGGGCGCATAAATCATTTGAAAAATAGTAATACTATTAATCAAGAAAGATTTCAGTCAGTCGGTGACGAGCAAAAGAAGGATTTAGAACTGCGCCCTCGCGATGAAAACGATACAACGGCAGTGATAAAAAGCAGCAAGCCTAAGCCTTGCTTGACGTAATTACCCGTCACGGTCATCATATTTTTCGAAGCGTCACCAATGTTGTCGGCATCGGAAATCTTTGGAAACCAGGCATCTGCTGCAAAGATTGCTGGCGCATAAAACAGACTGATAAGGCTTAAATAAATGGAACGAGCGATTGTTTTCATAGTTAACCCCTGACATATAACAGTAAAATAAACACCATCAGACCAATGACCAGTCTGATGAGACGAGAGCCCAGACGAACTAAAAAGCCGTCCTTTTCTTTTTCTTCTGAACCCATGAAGTGGTTCACAGACCACATGACCGCTAATATCACTATCGAGATGGCAATAAAGCGGATACTGCTGGAAAAGACGCTAACCGAAATGCTCTGGCTTGACTGTTGAAAGCTTGCAGAAAACAGCTTTGCGATTTCGTCTTTACTCATTAGGGTTTCCTCACAAAGTCATTGTTCAGTGGTTTGATTTTGCGAGGGGCAATGACAGGCTGGTTGATATAATCAATCAGACCATTGCGAATCATTAATAAATCTTCTCGAACACCGGCATAATGATGGCCATCCTCATCATTAAAGCTTTCGATATGCAGTTGAATGCGGGCCTTTGTATTAATTTCCGCCTGTGCTTCATTCAGCAGGGGCATAATGGCGTTAATCTGATTGATGATTCTAACCAGCGTTTCGTTTAGATTTGGGTTACCGGCCTGTAGCGAGAGACTTATTAAAAACAGCATTATCAGAACGTGGCCGTATTGGTCTGCTAATAGCCAGATCAACCACGTGCCACCACAAGCAGAGCTCTAGAAATCAAAAATATCCCCCATGAGCTCATCAATCATGTTTTGCTCTTTTACTGGCATCTGAGATTTTTTCATGGAATTTAGCCACTGCTTCAACAATTTAATATCAGAAAAGCTTTCAAGATCTTCAGCAAGCTGTGATTTTGTTATATCAAGATTCATCTTTTCTTTGCTCAGGTAGAAAAAAGCATCATCTGGAGTATCATAAAAAGGTGGGATATTCATCTCATGGCTGATACGTTGCTTTAATAACATTATTTCTTCTTTTAATTGCTTGCGTTGGCGCTGTAGCATTCTGTTATAGGCCAGGAGCTTATCATTGGCAAGGTTATCAAGGTTTTGTTGCTCGAATTGTTCTATTTCAAATTGCAGCTCTAAAAGCGCGAGCAGATCATTTTTTTTATAAGCAAGATTTGCCCGCTGCATTAATTCATTTTTTTGCACCTTCTTTTCTTCATCCATTTCCCTATCTGGGTGTAAAACTTTTGTAAGCTGTCTGAAAACCTCTTTTATAGATTGGCTTTCAATGCTCTCTTTTTCCGATTTTTTCTTTGCTTTTGGCGAAGCTTGTCTTTTCTTATTCTCTTTTCCATGACCATGAGTTGATGACTCTTGTTCTTTCTTATCGTTCACGGCACCCAAAAAATCAGCATATGCTGATTCAGATCCAAGATCAAAATCGTCTCCTAAATCAATACCAAACAAGTCTTCTAGTTCTGACTTGAATGAGGCTTGTGCCTCTTGGTTCATTTCAGCAACAGACATGTCGTTATAGCGGTCGTGAATTTCTTCGGCAACCCCTGAGTTATCAAAACATAAGCATGTATCAGCAAGATATTGGATAAATGTATGTAACTTCTCTTTTTGTCTGCCAGTCAAGGCTTTGTTACCATAACACCTATCAAGTACTACAAGCATTTTAATCTTTATAGCGTCGATTTCTTGCGATAAAGGAATCAGGTTTTGAGCTACCTCCATTTTTAATTGATCATGGGTTTCTAGCCATTTTTGTAAAAGTGCCTTATCACGCTGCAACCCTTTGGTTAAAGTATTGAAACGTTTTTGCGCCTTATTAAGCTCTTTAGAAGAGCACTGTATTGGTGAAATGGTGATATCGGTCAAAATAACTCTCCCAATTAACATGTTAATTTTGTGTGCACTTTATAATAAATAGGTCGCTGTCTTCAAGTCGTGACTCGTCAAATTAAAAATTTAATGGATTACCAAAATGATTGATTTATGCTTGACTCAATACTTTTGGGAACATTGTTAAAATCCATCACAATATCACCAAACCTCTTTATATGATTGGTCCAACATGGGCATAGGTAAGAAATAGCTGCCCGCTTCGCGGGTGCGGTCTGACTGAAACCAAAAGTAGAGACTAAGCTACCAGTTTCAATTTTTGTCTCGGTGGTATTGGGGTGCGACAATCATTGGATATAGAGTAGAGCTACGTCCTTTGGAAGTGGTTTTGTCGCATAAAATTTTTGATTTTGGTAGTCTACTATCTAGATCAGCATATAAGTATTCATTTTACCGGGCGCTCTATTAAACCTTGCGTGATAAAACGTAGCTTCTTAACCGAAGAGAAAATTGATGCAATTCAGCCAGGCCTGATTCTTCTGCTTTCTTGCACCATTGGTCTAAAGACTCAATTAGCTCCATTTGAGAAGATACTTTTTTTAACCAAATTTGTTGTAATGATAGACGATAATTATATACAAGTCGTAATTGCTCAAAACGATTAAGTAAAATTTGCAAATGGGGAGTCTTTTTTGTAGTGTCTTGACGTAAAAGGCGTTTAGCACCTATTAATAAATCCCTTTCTTTTGTATTTTTAATATGGCGGTTTTCATCTTGCAAAGTCGGAACAATTACCCACTTATAATAATCCGACATAATTTGAAAACGATGACGTATGACTGCTTTTGCAGTATTTAAATCAACATTTGATTTTGTGTTGTCTCTGACCAATTTTGGAGGTAATTTCTTCACCCTGGCCAGCCCTAAAAAGCATAGACAACGAATATAAAGCCAGCCTAAATCGAATTCCCACCACTTAACAGAAAATTTAGCAGAGGAAGCGTAGGTGTGATGATTGTTATGAAGTTCTTCCCCATTTATCAGAAAGCCCAAAGGAAACACGTTGGTTGACTTATCAGCGCATTCAAAATTGCGATATCCCCAATAATGGCCTACTCCATTAACTACACCTGCTGATAGAGGAATACTCATCATTTGTACTGCCCAGATAGTAATCCCGGGTAAACCAAACAGCAGCAAATTAATAAAAAACATCAGTAGTATGCCCTTATTAAAATAGCGAGTATATAAATTGCGTTCAATCCAATCATTTGGAGTGCCATAAGAATATTTTTTAATCATCTCTTTATCTTTCGCTGCTTTGCGATACAGTTCAGGAACTTGCCAAAAGACCTTTTTTATACCAAGAACTTCAGGGCTATGCGGATCACCTTCAACATCGGTCATTGCATGGTGTTTCCGATGGATAGCAACCCACTCCCTTGTCACCATGGCAGTTGTCAGCCAAATCCAGAAACGAAAAAAATGACTCGCTATTGGATGCAAGATTAAAGAACGATGGGTTTGGCAGCGGTGTAAATAAAGAGTGACCGAAACAACGGTGATTTGAGTCATAATAAAGGTGACTAAAATATATTCCCAAAATGTCAGGTTTAACACACCATCAATCATAGCGCCCTCAGTTAGAGTCATAAACCAATTTTTTTGAAGCTCAGTGAGAAGATTCTAATTAATATTGAGTTGACCTGCTTTATCTTCTGCTTTAGTACTACAATGTATTATTTAGATACATTCAAATTGGTTCAGACTTCCTAGAGTTAAAATCCAATAGATACCTGTCCTAGAAAAACGAGTAAGCAGGTGCAACTATCATCATTATTCACGGTAAATTCCCGCATTTTCTGATATTTTGATATGTTTTTTTAGTAATTTTTCTGTTAAAAGACATGCGGCTTTCTTCAGCATAGTAAGGCCGCCCTTTAAACATTTTGGTTTCGGATTTATTGGCAGGTGCTGTAACAAAAGGAGCAATAACATTGCAATTACGATCACAGGCCGCAACCACTTTATCCCCTGTTACTTTTTTATGGCCGCTGCGGCCAATATTATCGCCCCTTTTTTTGCAGAAGTTGTTGTGCCATCACCGTGAATTACTGAGACATCCAGTAGCTTTGCTTCGGCAAGAAGAGAAACTGAATTCATAAAAATACTCTCCATACAATTTTTTGCTTCCCAAAATTGAATTTGATTATAACAAAGAGCATTACCATTCCGGGATGGAAGTGTAATTTTTATGGTTATTAATAGTTAGACAGAACCAATATTTGTGTAAAATCAACAATAAACACTGGACAACATAATCCCATTATGGCAGTGTAATATACGATGTATGTTCATCGAAATTGTCTCATTTACACTAACACGCTCCTTTAACTACTGCAGAGCAAATGGTTGAACTGCTTAAATCAGCAGGAATCCGCCGAATCTATGGTGTGAAGGGTGACAGTTTACGCGAGATCGGCGGGCGATTGGATGCAGCGACGGGGCGGATTCTAATGAACGATCCAAACCATCCCGAACTCAACGATTTGCTCGATGATTTAGGCGAAATGGTGTCGAGCAAAGGCGGACAAGTGGCGGTCATTCCGTCCGAACAAATACCCACGAAAACAGGAGCCGCCGCGACCTGCCGCTTTTGAAGGAAACAAACACAAGGAACAGATGATGAAAATCCAAATTAACACAGACAATAACATAGCTGGGAGCGAGGAACTGGCCGAGCACGCCGAAGCAACGGTGGAAAACACGCTCGGCCATCTGGCGGAGCATATCACCCGCGTCGAAGTGCATCTCAGCGATGAGAACAGCGACAAGGGCGGAAGCCATGACAAGCGTTGCATGATGGAAGCACGTATCAAAGGTCACCAACCCATTGCGGTTTCGGATGAGGCGGAGTCGATTGGCCAGGCGATTGATGGAGCGGCTGAAAAACTCAAGAGATCTCTTGACCACACACTTGGGCGCTTGAGTGACCGTTGAAGGCCGAGTGCGTGAGGACGTTCGAGCTGTCCAGGATTCGGAGGATGGCGAGCGAGAGACTGCCGACGTAGAAACCAAATAAAAGTCCGGAGCGTTTACCGCGGCTTTGCTGACCGAAAGGAACAATATGAAAATCAATTCTCCAGACTTCCAGGTGTCGCCTGGAAAAGAGGTCAATCTCAGCAAGCGCCCTACGAAGGTGAAGCCATTCTTCAAGTCGAAGAAGCACTATCACAAACGGCTCGATGAGGGCGTTGAGGAGCTAAGCGAACTGCAACGCCTGCACTACGCCTCCAACCGCTATGCGATTCTGCTCATCTTTCAGGCGATGGACGCGGCCGGCAAGGACGGGGCCATCCGG
>JAGXGR010000059.1 GCA_024636645.1 Legionella sp. | reverse complement strand
CTGTCACGACCATCGCAACCACGGCCGCCATGATGAAACTGTGTGTTAAAAGCTGCCTTGAACTGTAACCGCAGGCACGCAAAACAGTCATTTCACTCTCGGCATATAAACGGCCGTAAGCCACCAGCAGAGCAACGTAAAACCCCAACGGCAGGAGCAAGCCTATCAAGTTAGGCAGTTCCAGCATCATCAGCTTCATGATAATCACGGCCGGAATATTACCGCTTGCGGCACGGTTCAGGTAGCCGACAAACTGATTACTCATAAATATCAGCAGTAAAATGGTCGTTAAAGCAGCTAATGTGACAAACACCTCTTTCGCCAGATAACGAAATATCAGCATCTGCACCCTCTTTCTCTGTCATTCATCAGATAATATTTTCAAAGCTTCAAAAGATATGTAAACTAGCAGTTTTTACCTATATTAGGAAGTAAAATGAATTATGGATTAACAGAAAAACCCGTTCTGACAAGCCAGGACTGTCTGGTTATTGGCCTATTGGAAGACCGTAAATTCGATGATTTCACCCAAAATCTCAATCAAAGCAGCGAGGGACTTATCGAGAAATTAAGGAAAAAACTCTATGAAAAAGGGGATTTTCTCTGGCAGATGGACGTCCAGGGTCATAGCCTGCTTCTCATTCATTGCGGCAAAGTGGAACAATATACCCCCGCCTTTTTACGCAAACTTGTCACCGACATCACCAGGCAACTGATAAAACAACGGATGTCTTCTGCCACCTTTTGTATGCCTCCCTTAGATAAACATGACGCCGACTGGCAGGTGGAACAAATGCTGCTGCAATTGAACCACGAGCGCTACCAGCTACTGGACTTCAAAAAGAAGGAGGCAAAAAGCCATGCGCTTGAAACCGTCTGTTTCTATCAGCCTGGCGCCACGGAAAAAAACCTAAAGGCGGCGGAGTGCATTGCCCAAGGCGTTGAGTTATGCAGAACCCTTGCCAATTTGCCAGCAAATATCTGCACACCGATTTATTTGGCAGATCAGGCAGAAAAACTGGCAGAAGAGTATCCGCAAATTAAAACAAAAATCATGGGCTTTGAAGAGATGGAGGCCATGGGCATGGGTTCACTTTTAGCCGTGGCCCAAGGCTCAGAGCAGCCACCAAGACTCATTGAAATGCAATATCAGGGCAATGGTGATGCCGCTCCCTTTGTTCTGGTCGGTAAAGGCATTACCTTTGATTCAGGAGGCATTTCTATCAAGCCGGCAATGGCCATGGATGAAATGAAATACGACATGGCGGGTGCCGCCAGCGTTATCGGCACACTGAAGGCCTGTGCCTTATTAAAGCTGCCCATCAATGTCATCGGTCTCATCCCCAGCGCTGAAAACATGCTCAGTGGTAAAGCTGTCAAACCCGGTGATATCGTCACCAGCATGTCAGGGCAAACCATTGAGATTATCAATACCGATGCTGAAGGCAGACTGGTTCTGGCGGATGCCTTGACCTATGCTGAGCGATTTAAACCTGCATTCGTTTTGGATATTGCCACACTCACAGGGGCTATGGTCGTAGCGCTGGGCAATGTCGCCACAGGCTTTATGACCAAGGATGATGCGTTGGCTTCAATGCTTGAAGAAGCTGCTGAACAAAGTCAGGATAAAGTATGGCGAATGCCGCTGGATGACGATTATCAACAAGCCATGGACAGCCCGCTGGCAGACATGGTGAATGCCGGTTTTGATCGTTCCGCTGGAAGTATCACAGCCGCCTGTTTCCTTGCGCGTTTCACAGAAAATTTTCGCTGGGCGCACCTGGATATTGCCGGCACCGCATGGGTATCTGGCAAGCAACGCAACGCCACAGGCCGACCCGTACCGCTGTTAACTGAACTGCTTCGCCGAGCCGCTGATGCGCGTTGATTTTTATTTACTGAAAGATGAGCAGCCGGAAGCACCCTGGCTGGTCGCTTGTCGCCTTCTTGAAAAAGCTTATTATAAAGGCCATCAGGTCTTTGCTTTTTGTAAAAATCAGCAGGATGCGGAAAAACTGGATGAATTGCTTTGGACCTTCAAGGAAGAGAGTTTTGTTCCTCACAACTTACAGGGCGAAGGCCCTGAGCCCCCACCGCCCATTCAGATTGGCTTTGGAGCAGAACCCCGCGGCTTCCATGATATCCTGCTCAATATGACAGCTGAGATCCCCGCCTTCCATGGACGCTTTAAACGCATCATTGAAATCGTCAGTAATAATGAATCAACCAGGGAAGTAAGCCGCCAACATTACCGAGATTATCGGGCCAAAGGGTATCAGTTAGAAACACATGATATTGGCTAAGCGTTTTGCTTATGACGCAAAACGCTTTGTTAAATACTCGGCAACCGCCCGGATTCCCATCGCCTCGCCCCCTGCGGGCTTACCCGGTCTGGCATTGAGATTCCAGGCCATGACATCAAAATGCACCCAGGGAATATCCTCTGCCACAAAATGTTTCAAAAACAGTGCCGCCGTTATCGCACCAGCGTAGGGTGTATCACTGCAATTGGCCAAGTCAGCAATTTTTGACTTCAACATGCTTTCATAAGCTTCAAACAAGGGCAATCGCCAAAGCGGATCATTTGTGCTTTCAGAGGCATCAGCCAAATCACTGGCTAACTGTTCATCATTACAAAACATCGCAGAAATATCTGTTCCTACGGCAACGCGGGCCGCACCGGTCAAAGTTGCAAAATCAATGATCACCTCTGGCTTGCCCTCAGAGGCTTTGACCAGGGCATCTGCCAGCACCAGACGGCCTTCCGCGTCTGTGTTATCTACCTCAACGGTTAAACCGTTGCGCATGGTTAATACATCGCCTGGCCTGAAAGCATCAGGACCAATGGCATTTTCAACCGCTGGAATATAAACCTGCAAGCGAAGCGGTAATTTCTGAGTCATGATGTACTTGGCAAGGCCCAGCACTTGCGCGGCACCGCCCATGTCTTTTTTCATCAGACGCATAGCAGACGCAGGCTTCAAATCCAGTCCGCCAGTATCAAAACAAACCCCTTTGCCCACAAGACTCACCAAGGGGTGTTTATCATCCCCCCAGGTCAAAGAGAGCAAGCGAGGCCCAGAAACCGCTGCCCGGCCCACAGCATGGATGGCGGGATAATTGTCTTTCAATAATTCTTCATCAATCCACTGATGAAACGCAGCACCGTGTTCACTTGCCAAGGTCTGAACGGCTTCAGCCATTTCTTCAGGACCCAAATCACTGGTCGGGTGATTAATCAGATCGCGCACAAAAAATAAAGCATCAACCCAGGCCGTCACTGAAGGCATGTCCTGCGCTGCAAGAAATAAAACACGCCCCTCGGTCTTGTTTTTTTTGTAGCGATCATACCGGTACTGTGCAAGCCCCCATTGAATCAACTCTTTTTCAGTCAGCTCAGATTCTGTGGTATACACCGCAGGCGGGCATTTCAGTGCGGCATTGGCTAAAGCGCCTGCCTTATCGTTTTTCTCATAGCCCAGATAGACTTTTATCAGTTCGCCATCGGCATTGGTTACAAGGCAAACCTCGTCCTTTTTAGCGTTAAATTGCTGGTTTTTAAAATGATTATTTTCGGCTTCCGTGGTTTTAACCGCTTGCAGTTTCTCGGTATTTATAAAGATTAAAGGAATGGCTTTGCCTTCTGCTTTTTGATAAAACGCGTTTGCTTTCATACTGATTTACTCCTTCATCTGACCTCGAAACTGCGCCGGTCTGACGCCGGACAGCCCTAAACTAACAAAATAAATGACCGCCGCCACCGCAACATGTGCCAATAAAATCATCAGTCGCCACACTATCGGCAGGCTGAGCCAGTAGGCGACTTGGCCGCTGACTGCTAAAAGATACAGCCCCATCATAGCATTGGCAAAGACTAGCTGTAAAAGGTACTTAGTCCAATGGGCGGAGGGCTGATAGATATTTCGACGAATCAAAAGCCATAACAACAAGCCGCAATTAACATAACCGGCCAGTGCGGAGGCCAAAGCAAGGCCTGCGTGAGCCAAAGGCCAAATCAAAATGGCACAAAGAATACTGTTGATAACCATAGCCAGAGCACCCACTTTAACCGGGGTCTTGATGTCCTGACGGGCATAAAATCCGGATGCCAGCACTTTGACCATCATAAAAGCCGGCACGCCTGAGGCCAGGGCAATAAGGCTTTTTTGCGTCATTAACAAGTCATTGACGGTGAACTGTCCATAGGCAAAACAACTGGCAATCATCGGCATCGCAAACACCGCCAGGCCCAATCCTGCCGGCAAGCCAATCAACAGCAATAAACGCAAGCCCCAGTCCAGTGCTCTGGAAAAATTTTCTGTGCTTTGTTCTGCATGGCGTCTTGAAAGATGCGGCAGGATGACCGTGGCAATTGCCACGCCAAACACCCCCAAAGGGAAATCCGTCAATCGATCCGTATAATACAGCCAGGACACCGAGCCGATTTTCAAAAAGGAGGCAAAAATCGTGTCCACCATTAAATTCAACTGCGCGATAGAAACCCCAAACAAAGCGGGCACCATCAATTTCAGTACTTTTCTCACCCCGGGATCAGCCCAGAAAATACTCGGTTTGACCAGCAGGCGTCGCTGATAGAGAAAAGGGATCTGAAACAAGAGCTGCACCACGCCCGCAATCAACACCCCCCAGGCCAGCGCCATTACCGGCGGTGATAACTGCGGGCTGAGGTATACGGCAGCAAGAATCATCGAAATATTTAACAACACCGGCGTGATCGCCGGCACACCGAAATACCCATAGGTATTAAGCACGGCTCCTGCCATGGCTGTCATGGAGATAAGCAGCAGATAGGGAAAGGTCAGACGCAGCATTTCAGTGGCCAGCACGGCCCTGCCTGCGTCATGGTGAAAGCCTGGCGCAAAGAGAAAAATGATAACAGGCGAGGCCAACACGCCAATCAAGGTGACCACTGACAAAATGGCAGACAAATGACCGGCAATACGCGAAATAAACTGCCGCACCTCACCGTCGCTGCGCGTTTTCTGATATTCAGCCAATACAGGAACAAAGGCCTGTGAAAAAGCCCCTTCTGCAAAAAGACGGCGCATGAAATTGGGTATTCGAAAGGCAACAAAAAAAGCATCCATGCCTGCCCCTGCCCCGAATAGATTGGCAAGCACCATGTCACGGGCAAATCCCATCAGACGCGAAATGAAGGTCATGACTGAAACCAGGGATGTCGAGCGCAATAAACTTTGTTTTTTAGGTATCATGGTATCGGTTGTTGTCATGCTGTCCGGTTAAATCATTGACCATCGTCAAAAAAAAGAATGGGTATATGATATAGCGATCTGGCCTTCATTTGCGAGGATTCATTAAGATATTGTTTGAGAAAATAGAAATCCCCCGGCAGTGGAGGCACCATTACGGGATTTCAATACCAGATGAACAGAATAAATGGCCTGAAGTACTGGCTTCTCCTTCATGCGCCTCGCTTCCTAAAAAATGACTGCTATAACAGTATTTTTTACATTTCAAATAATGCATTTATCATATTGTATAAAAAACACCAATATTTTACTGCTATGGCAGTAATTTTAATCACTTTACGCAACAAATAATGCCACAAAACTGTACTTCGATCATTTTTACTGCTATAACAGTAATATATGCTTCATTTATGGTGTTATATGCTCCCAAACGAGATTGCAAATACCGTTCGTTATTACCGTAAACAAAGCGGCTTATCGCAACAAGAATTAGCCAGACTAGCTGGAGTAGGCAAAACGGTTATATTTGATATTGAAAATGGCAAAGAGTCAGTACAGTTAAATACCTTATTAAAGGTATTAGATGTTTTGAATATCCAAATGAAATTTGAAACGCCATTTCCACAGACAAGAGATGATAATTCATGAGAAAAGCATGCGTATCAGTTAATGACATAAAGGCAGGGACATTAGAAGAATTAAAAGAAGGTAAATATAAATTTACTTATTTTGATAATTATCACGGAGCACCTGTTTCTCTCACGATGCCTCTAACAGAAAAAATGTATGACTTCGACGCATTTCCTCCGTTCTTTGAAGGCTTATTACCAGAAGGCAATATGCTTGAAGCGCTATTACGTAAATATAAGTTAGATAGGAATGATTATCTTGGGCAATTGCTAATAGTTGGTCAAGACGTCGTAGGCGCAGTAACGATTGAGGAACTTGAATGAAACGCTGCCCCATTACATATGAAATAATAAGTGACCAGGAAAACTATTCACAACGTGGGTTACGGAAGCTTTCCCCTCAATTAAAAAAACTTAGTCCATTAGACTTAAGTGCTGATGAGCAACGGCAAGAAGCTATCGATCGCGTAGGAAAGATGTCTATTCAAGGTGTTCAAAAGAAATTAAGTGCGCAATTAAAAGTTAAAGCAGGATGTTTTGATATCGTTGATCAAAATGGCAACTATATTTTAAAGCCACAAAGCGACACCTATTTTGAATTGCCAGAAAATGAAGCCATTACTATGTCACTAGCAAAAACCATTGGCCTCGAAGTGCCGCTCCACGGTTTAGTTTATTCTAAAGACAACAGCATGACATATTTCATTAAGCGATTTGACCGTATCGGACACAATAAAAAATTAGCTGTAGAAGATTTTGCACAGCTATCGGGTGAAGATCGCTATACAAAATATAAGAGCTCAATGGAAAAAGTGATGGCGGTCATAAATAAATTTTGTACATTCCCAAAAATTGAATACGTTAAATTATTCAAGTTGACAGTATTTAATTTTCTCGTAGGCAATGAAGACATGCATTTGAAGAATTTTTCACTAATTACCAGGGGTAAAAAAGTTCAGCTATCACCAGCATATGATTTGCTTAACACAACCATTGCTCAAATAAACGCCAAAGAAGAATTGGCTTTACCTTTAAGAGGCAAAAAAAACAATATAACTAACCGTGATTTATTTAAATATTTTGCCATTGAAAAATTAGAATTAAACCAGAAGGTTATTGATGTAATCATACAAGACTTCCAGGAAGTCATCCCTGGATGGCACGAACGGATTGGTTACAGTTTTTTGTCTCAACAAATGCAAGACAAATTCCGCCAATTGTTAAATGAAAGATACGAACGATTAGATCTTTTTAATTAACTTATGCATTTCCTGTATAAGCTGTAACCTCAATACCAGGCACACTCCGGTTATTGCGGTGTATGATGTCAATCAAGTATATCTTTGTTAGGGAAATGCTTAGCTAAACCAACCTGAACAAAATTTCTAAATTTTTTCATTAAATCTTCACGAGCGGCTTTTTCATCTTTTTTTACCGAACCGCTTATCTTACCCTTATGCATTTCATTTTTTTCTCTGTAATAAACAGTCCCTTTTCCGATATATCCATCCTCTGTTTTGTCTATATAAAATTTAATTTTACATCCCTGCGATTCAAACTCTTCCATAGTTAATCCTTAATGTTTGTTTATTATATCGTACACCAGAAATCACTATAAAAATATCAGGAAGCGTTCTGTTATTTACACGTTCAGGGCTTCCTTGATGCGCTACGCTTATCAAGGCTACTCTAATCTGTCCCTGTAGCCTTGATAAGCGTAGCGCATCAAGGTTTTCTTTCACCTTGACCATTACTATTATTCATATCTTCACAATCTCCGGCCCAGTTCAAATCTAAAAGCTCGCGCTGGACATAATGATGAAACGAGGAATGAGGCCAATGTTTCACTTGGCTCACCAGCTTATGTTTCACTGGATTATAATGAATATAATTAAAATGATTTTCTAAATCCAAGGCGTCTCTAATGGTATGTTCCCAATACCGCCTTTGCCACAAATCATATTCACCGTTGGCGTTTTTATTCAATTTAACGGCGGTGTGTTTTAAGCTTTTGGTAAAGCCTTTCTTAATCTCACGCCATCTGCTGGAATAATTTGCATCACCTTCAGGTAAAGTCCATATCCAATGGCCATGGTCAGGTAAAATTACATAAGCCAAGGTTTTGAAGGGCTTGTCCTGTTTTATTTTATTGTAAGCAGCTTTAAACGCATCAATATGCTCTATCAGATATCTGGCTTGGCGATTTTTCAAAGTGAGGGTGAAAAAATATGTCCCTCCATTTATCATATGCCGTCGATATGAAACCATCATGTGCCTGTTTGTTTATTGTTATTGTTAACATCACCCTGTAGCGGCCCTTGATGCGGTATCAGTCCTTGATGCGCTCCGCTTATCAAGGCTACCAATCTGTCCCTGTAGCCTTGATAAGCGAAGCGCATCAAGGTTTTCCTTCGCCCGTCACCATAATTATTATCATAAAGTGATGCATATTCTCCAGCAAAAGCCATGCCCAGAACCTCTGCGAGGGAGAGCCGTCGCGTTATTTTTTCATATGCTTATCAATTGCCGCTTTCCCTTTTTGATTGCTCCAGATTTCTTTTTCAGTATATTCAAATCGCCCCTTTGCTTTACCAAAAACAACGCGAAGCTGGCTGTCACAAAAATGAAATTCAACCCTGAATTCATGCAAAAAATAATCTTTAAAGCGAATTAATGATCGCAGGGGAACTTTCGCTTCATAAGGAGTGCCTTTAGAATCCTTCCAGGTGATTTGTGCCAGATCAGGTATAGTCATTGGCATGTCGTAACTTGATCCTGACCGATAGCCAATATCATGCCCACCTTTGTTAATAAAAAAATCTTGGCCATCATATATAATATCTAAACTTTTAATTATATTTTTACAATTGTTTTCAATTTCAAGTGTATAAACAATTTTTTTATGAGATTCCGCCACAACTAAATTGGACTGTAAAAATATTGCTAATACTAAAAATAAATACACCAATTTATTCATTTCTCTCAATTCCTACTAATTATGAACGTGATATATCTGACGATGATCAGAAATACCAACTATTTTTTTACCATTTTGCCACAACTTATCTGACAGATAACGTGAATCATGCAAACGTAAACTGGGATCATCCAACAAGGGGGCTTTATTAGATCCAATACTTTTTAAAGGCACGTTCAATTTTTTAAGGTAATTGTATGCTAGATTCAATGCTATTTTAGAATAGGGGTTAGGATAACCGCCGCCAATGTCCGCATGGGCGCCCGGCAAACCTATTTCCACAATACGTGAATCCTGCGGTTTACTATTATCAATAACACTGTGCAATGGGAAAAATGCGCGATGCTCGTCGTTAGCAGTAATGTGTAAGACGTTTTCAACTTGTGGGGGAATACCCATTTTGAAACCCATAGTTACTGCTGTACCCGGCATCCCTAAAGAGGCAACTGTGTCGAACAGTACCATAGCGCCAATTCGTGGCGTACCTACAGACCGGGTGTATGATCCATTAACTTTAGAGGACAAATCTGGAATACCGTACTTAACCACCTCGTTCACGAAATGACGCGCCTCAGTCGCTCCTCGACTAAACCCAACAACGGACAAAACTACCTCTCTATTTTGTTTGACGCTTTTAATTTTATTCATCTGCACAGTCAATCTCTTAAAGGCTGATTCAACTCTGGCAAATGCCCCTAAACCAATAGCCCCTCCAATCCATTTGGTTTCAGGATCCGTACCCACCCCTTTTGTATAAATTATTCGCAATCCTTCTCGTTCTAAAAATATTTCTCGCAGCCGCCCTGGATTTGTAAAATCCTCCTGTTTCTCCAGACTATTCCAAGTACCATCAAAAATAACTGCGATGTGAACAAGATTAGCATTGTGCCCATCATCAATCTTGGTCAGTTTGAGTCCTTCTATTTTTTTCTGAGCTTCAATAATGGTCGCTTTGTCTGCCTCACTTAGCAGATAGCCCTCTTTATCCTGTAAGCGTTCTTGAGATAATGTTTCTGGTAGTATTTTGTTTGTGGTGGTTGTCTGTTTTTTTTCTGGCGGGGTTTTAACCGGTTTGCTGGTCTTAGTTTCTTTAACCGAGGACTGCTTCATCTCTGGCATGATGGCGGCCCCGCTATTGGCCATGCCGCCCTGGTGCAATTGAATGCTGCCGGCATTGATGGTGATTTTTTGGGCTTTAAAGCCGATGCTTTTATCTGAGAGTATCGCCTGACTTGATCCGACTTCCAAGCCTAAACTTTTGGCGGCG
>JAGXGR010000058.1 GCA_024636645.1 Legionella sp. | reverse complement strand
CGAGCCGCGACCGTCAGGAAGCGGAACAGTTGAAGTAGCGGAAAATTAAGAAGCCAGTTTTATTTTTTCGATTGGTCTTATTTTCTTGAGCAAGGATTACTATGTCGTATTTTATAACAAAAACTAAACAGTTAATGGAGAATTTTAACTGTACCACGACTTCAACTGTTCCGCTTCCTGACGGTCGCGGCTCGGTTCGATCGCAGCCCGGTCGTGGCTAGGAAACTGATCGAAAAGCTCCCCTGAGAGACTTTACAGTCTCTTGACAGGCCTTTTATGCTATAGATAATTTAATAACCACATTGGCAGAACTTATGTATAAAGGTATGACTGTTAGGGAGCGGAAGTTGAAACAAGGTTGTGCTTGCTAACGCGCGCGGATCGGATGCTTCGAAATAATCCATTTTGTATAACGCAACCGGTCAAAACTGAATGGAAATGATACTGGCAACAAAATATCTTCATGGATTTTTTGGCTCAAGCGGAACTTCATCCAAAACATCCGTAGATTTCTGAGACGAGCTGAATAAACGCGGGCTTCTTGCCGGTTGATTATCCCTCAAAGCTTGCTTGGCGCAAAATGCATCATAGTCATTTTGATCAAACTCTGCATTGACTAATCCTTCCTTTTTTGGCTGAACCAATGCATTCAGCAACAATTTTGATATCAAAGCCACCGTGATGGCTGCAGCAACCACGGCAATGCCAATGCCCAAGGGCATAAGGACCGTGGCGGCAAAAAACAAGGCCGGCATCATGGCATCAATCAGAACAGCCCGTATTAGCTTAAGACTTTGATAACGAAGCATCTTTTTTTCATATTCCGATGTTGTCTGCAAATCTTTAATTTGCAGATAGATCTGCTTTTTTTGATTCTCATCACCTGCCTCGTGCCATATTTGCAATAACCGTTGGATTTCCAAGCCTGCTTCCTTTTTATTGGTTCTTGACTTGTGAATGTCGAATCCAGCACTGATACCATTGTATAGCGCTGTCACAACAAAACAGCCAGCGATACCAATCACCCCCAATGAAGCAACCAAAGGGGACGCCGCAACCAGAGAATAAAAGACCAGCAAGCCGAAAGCGTAAGCCATATTGTTTAAGAGGGACATTTTTTGAAATTTCCAATCAGCCTCAAGTCTAGCGATATCTTTGCCGATGTTTTCTTTTTGTAATTCCAACTGTTCTTTATGTTTTTTAGCACTATCCATTTCAGATTGATACTGCTCTTTCCAAAGCTCGATTTCCGCATGTAACAAAGGTGCTTCAAGAAGCATTTGATCATATAATGCCTTGGTTGCCTGATACTCTTTTTCGGCTGTCGCGATATCTTGAATTAATTGTTCCTTGTTTGCTTTCAAGATAGCAAGCTTGTTGTTGTGTTCCGTTTCAGCTTCCCAATAGCGCCAAATGGCTAAAGTCAAATCAAGAACCAGTAACCCCACAGTTAAAAGGCTGTTGCTAGTATCCTTAACCGCACTGCCCACCAGCCAGAAAAAACCGACCAGATTCGCAGTTGCCCAGATAGAATCATTGATCAACATAAATTTTCTTTGTTGCCATTGGCTCTTAAAACGCTCATTCCAAGGTGTTAATGACTCTTCTTCAGACATCCAGGGGTGTTTGATGGTGTGCTTTAATAACAAAGACAAATTAACACCAAAACGGAAATAATATAAAATGAAACTTAAATATCCCATCGCGGGTGCTGCTGCGGCCAATTCTTTTTTTGCATCAGGCGCATTTGAAAATAGATGTTTTATACTGCTCTGATCCAGAACGGTATTGAGCAATCCGCCACCCCATATCCAGTACAACCTTCTTTCGTTAATCTGTCCTAGCCAATATTGAATAAATTTGGTTTTACCACTGGCAGCCTCATGAACTTTTTCACCAAGCCATTGACCAATGCTGATATAAAGATAATTTACCGGGCTGCCCTGGGGCGAATCCAGAATAACAGGCTGATCATGCAAAAGCTGGTTCACACGAGACAATGCCCTTTGGCATGCCAGCTGCTGATGTTGAAGTTGGGCAAGATTTTCATGTTTTTGAAAGTTTAATTCTTGCTGAATTTTAGCTGCCAGCAATAAATAGGCAATCCGCAAGTCAAAGTAAAGCTGCTCTTGCTTTGCCCGTTCCATAAACTCAAAATAAGCAGGATTATATCTGTCTAATACAGCCGTGTAATAAGTATAGGGGAAAAGAATATCACTTTTGTTATTAGCACTGATATATCCTTTTAAAGCAGTAACCTGATCATAGAAGGACATACGCCTCACATCATCTTGCTTGAGAAAAGATTGTGGAATAATAATGCTGTTTGAGCCCATAAAATCACCTCTAGTGATTCAGATTCAGTGAAGAACGTTGCTATCGTCAATCATCAAGTCGTTTAAAAAAAATGCTTGTATTTTCTTGTACCATACTATGCATTTTAGACACAAGTACGCCGCTTAGCAATTTACAGTATTGTAAAATAAGTTAGCAGGAACTTGATTTGGTGATAAAAAAATAGTAACTCCCCACGTCATTCGGGATGACGTGGGGAGTTACTAAAAATAGATAATGCGTCAGAAATAGCTACTGGCCGCGAAAAAACCGCGGCAGGCAGGCTATTTCAGGGCAATTGGTATAGCGACCACATGAAAAAGGCGTTTTTTGAGGGGGTTAAGCACTTTCATATTCCCTTGAGCAATTCTCACTGGCGGCGGAGTAAGCACAAGCCATCAGCCATACCAGGGAAAAACAAAATACAGCGTCTCTCATCCCTGCATTGCCTAATGCAGTCAGACCAGCAACCAGTGCTGACGCACTGGCGATACTACCCCACATCGTTCGAATTTTTAAGGACTGGAAGAAAAATAAGCCATAGATGGCTAGCAAGGCAAGAAGGGCTGCAATGCCCGCCTCACTGCCATACAGTAAGTAATCATTATGCGGATTGGCAAACCAGTTAAATACAGACTCCTGCTCGGCCCATTTGTCTCTCCATGTTCCCAATCCCATACCGAGTACAGGATGTTCAAGCATTTCATTAAGAGAAAATTTATAAAAATAATATCGCAATCCAACACTTGAGGTGGGATGACCCAGCTCGATATCGTTTACCAGGGTGGAAACGCCATTCTGAACTGAGTGCTGGATGTTGCTTGAAACTTGATACATTGAAACACTGGCTGTCAGAATAAACAGTAACGCAAAAACAGACTTAAGCGGGGTGAATTTACGATGCATATAGCTGACAAACAAAACCATTGGCAAAAGCAGCATGGCGGTTCTTGAGGGAATATGAAAAATAATAATCGATGAAAATGCGACGAATCCTGCCAGTGCAAAATACCTGCCGAATACTCTTAACTTGTTATTCAAGCTATCCTTTGTGTCTTTTGAATACCATAACAGATAGCTAAAACATGCCATCGATGCCAAACCCATTAGCAAACCAGCACGAATGGATTTGTTTCCCTCATACACTAACAAATTATTAATTCCAGGCAATTTGGGCAAGTTCCAGATTGCAAAATGGATAAACAGCATCAAAGCCATAAGGCAGGTCATGATGATAAAAGAACGCCAGGCGACACGTGCTTCTTCTGGCAACAACATTAATCCAGCCAAAAGGGTCAATACAAAAATAGTCGTATGAAAGAGCATGGTCAGCGCCAGAGCGCCGCCAGGATGGATCAGGAAAGAAAAAACCACCCAGGCCATGAAAAAAAGTCCTGCAAAGTACATTCGGGTACGGCAAGCCCGCTGCCAGCGCTGTTTAATATCCGGTGAGCACAACAGGCATATCCATGTTGTCACAAAGGCGATGTAGGTCAAGCTGACTGGAAACCAAAGCGCACCCGCCCAAAAGGAGGCCGCGACCTGTGGTGCTTTTGATAGCCTGTTTTGCTGTGATTGTAAAATAATCTGCATAAATTTATTTCCCAAGATCGGATGCCCATAGTTGTTGATAGTTCTCATAAATGCCTTTTGCCTCTTTTTCAATAGCAAAAAGCGACTCTACTCTCTGGCGTGCCTTTAAACCCATGCCTGCTGCCTTGTCGATTTGATTTGTTATATTATTTAGAGCGCTTGTAAGGGCATGACTGCTATTGAGCTCTATTAATTCACCGGTTTCACCCGGGGCAATCATGCTGGCAAAAGCACCTGTGCGAGTGGCAATAACAGCGCAGCCACAGGCCATGCTTTCAAGGACAGTCAAACCAAAGCCCTCATAAAGAGGACAGGCTATGGCCACTAAGCTGCTTTGATACCAAAAGGGCATATCTTCGGATTTAACATCACCAATAAAAACAATGCGCTCGCTTAAACCCGCCTTATCAATCGCTCTGATAAGGTTTTGCTTGTATTTTTTGTCAGCCGGCACGCATAAACCGGCTATAAAGGCTGTAAAATCAGGATTTGAAGGCAAAAACGCTATCATAGAACTTACGAACAGATGAATGCCCTTTTCTTCTCGGACGCGACCATAAATGCCTATACCGTATTTTCCAGGCAAGCCTGTGGTTTGCCAGGCATTTTGTTTCATGGTTAAAAAACCTTGAATCGATGCGTTTTCATCTTTCGTCTGATGAAAAGAAGAAGGCAAACAAAAGCGGTTGATATCGATACCATGTGGCACAATGCTATTACAATTGGAAAGGGGTTTGGCGGCCTCATCAGAGGTAGCTATGACGGCATCCATTCGAGAAATAAGCCAGCGGGGGAAAAGAGAGTGTTTTTTTATGGCCGCCGAGGTAAAAACGAGCTGCACAGGAAGCCTGAACACATCTCTGAAAAGCATGCCCAGAAGCATTTCCTTGTTTCGTCGCAAATGCCAAATGCGTTTGCGTCCATCCTTCAGGCGATGGCGACTCAGCATCAGAGCGTCTCTGAAGCGAAGTGTGGGGTATTGAGGACGGTTTTGTTTATCGGCTTGATGAGGTAACAAAGGACCGACATAAGCCATCTGACCGCATTCGGCGAGATGGGGCATCAATTGATCAATCGTTGCTGTCACGCCGCTGAAGCGCTTCTTCAAACAGAAAACGATAACTTCTATAGATTGCATTTGCTTGGCAATCACCGACGGACTCTGCATTTAGGCGAAACTCACTGAATGTAGCTGCTTTAAAAAGACCGGCAAATAATAGCCTTAGCGGGTAAAAAAAGCAAATCACATGTATGTTATAATACTGCTGTTTTTATTAACTACCTGGTCGTCTGTCATGAATAAAAAAGCCGTTATACTATTATCAGGAGGGCTTGATTCCACCACCTGTCTTTCCATCGCTCAAGCAAAAGGTTTCGATTGTGTTGCCTTGAGTTTTGCTTATGGGCAACGGCACACCGCAGAGCTGGAAGCTGCATCTCGAATCGCTGAATCCATGGCTGTCATGGACCACCGCATTGTTAATGTGGATATTGCTCAGTTTGCAGGCTCGGCACTCACTGATATAACCATTGATGTGCCTGATTATAGCTCCAGCACGGCCATTCCTGTCACTTATGTGCCCGCTCGAAATACCATTTTTCTCAGCATAGCCTTAGGACTGGCTGAATCCATTGCAGCCAGAGATATTTTTATTGGTGTCAGTTCTATTGATTACTCCCATTACCCGGATTGTCGGCCTGAATTCATTAAAGCCTTTGAAACCATGGCTAACCTCAGCACAAAAGCCGGCGTTGAAGGCGATGGGTTTGTTTTTCATGCACCCCTGCAATGGCTCTCTAAGTCTGAAACCATTGAAGCCGGTCTGCGATTGTGAGTGGATTACTCATTAACTATTTCATGCTATCAGGCGAATACAAAAGGCGAAGCCTGTGGACGTTGTGACAGTTGCATATTACGACAACAGGGCTTTAAGGAGGCGGGGGTTGATGATCCGACGATATATACCCAGGATGCCCTCTCCGATAAATAGAAAAGGGCATGCAAGATGGTGGCGCTATAGCCAGTACACAAACACGAAAAGGAAAAGCCAGACAACGTCCACAAAATGCCAATACCAGGCCACCGCTTCAAAGGCAAAATGACGTTCTGGTGTAAAATGGCCTTTCGCACAGCGGATCAAAATCACTATTAGCATGATGGTACCGATGGTCACGTGAAGCCCATGAAAACCAGTTAGCATAAAAAAGGTCGTTCCATAGATACCTGCGCCCAGCGTAAGGTTCATTTCTGTATAGGCTTCATGGTATTCATAAGCTTGAAGAAAAAGGAAAATGATACCCAAAGCAATCGTAAAACCCATGGAGGTCAACAATTGGCTTTGCTTCTTGTATTTCAATGCCCAGTGCGCCCAAGTGATTGTCACACCGGAGGTGAGCAATATCATTGTATTGATTGCTGCAAGTCCCCATGCCCCCATGGCTTCATGTGCGCCTGCATACAGTTGATTATCCGGATTTTTCAACAAAGGCCAGGTCGCTTGAAAATCCGACCAAATCGTATAATGGGTGATAGGATGGTATTCGCCGCCCAAAACAGGCACCGACCAGAATCTGGCAAAAAACAAGGCGCCAAAGAAGGCTCCGAAGAAACAGACCTCTGAAAAAATAAACCAGATCATCCCCCATCGGAAAGATCGATCCACTTGCAAGTCATACAAGCCCTTCTGACTTTCATAGATGACTTGACCGAACCAGCCAAACATCATAGTGATCAAAATGACAAGGCCTATAGTAAACAGGTAGGGGCCATACCAATCATGGTGCAGCCAGGATGCAGCACCCACCAAAGTGGTTGTCAGCCCTATTGAACCAACCAAGGGCCAATGACTGGGCTTGGGGACATAGTAAGTTCCGTGCGCTCCCATGTATTTATTTCTCCTATACGGCGATTAGTATTAAATTATCATTATAAAACTGCAAGAAGCAATATCATTAAACCCGGCCCGTGACATCAAAAAGCGTATAAGACAAGGTCACTACTTTCACGTCCTGGGGTAACTCGGGATCCAAATGAAACAGCAAAGGCATGTCCATGGCTTCATGGCCATTGAGCGTTTGTTGCGTAAAACAAAAACATTCGGTTTTCTTCAAATATTTAGCCGCAATGCCCGGCGTCACACTTGGAATGGCTTGCACTGTCATCGTATGTGAGGTTTTATTCTCTGCATAAAAAGACAGTTTGGAAATTTCTCCTGGATGTACGTTTAGCTTGTATTTTTTAGGATAAAAAGCCCATGGGACGCTGCTGTTATTTGTTGCTACGAATTCAACGACCACGGTTCTATTTTTATCTACTGTCGCTTTGTCCTGATTATAGGCAATAGCCTGGTTATTGGTTTTGCCGTTAATTCCCAATGTTTGACAAAGGCTGTTGTATATAGGTACCAGGGCAAATCCAAAACCAAACATTCCAAGAACAACAATTGCCAGAATAGTGACTAGTTTGACGTGATTTTTTTCGGTCATAACCCACCAGGTTTAATGAATTTCAGGCGGCATAGTAAAGCTATGGTAAGGCGGCGGTGAGGACAAAGTCCACTCCAGGCCGTGAGACCCCTCCCATACCCGTCCATCTACTTTTTCACCGCCTCGAATGGTTTTTACCACATTAATCAGAAACAATATCTGTGAAAAACCAAAGATAAAGGCACCGATGGTCACGATCATATTAAAATTGGCAAATTGCAAAGCATAGTCAGGTATACGTCTTGGCATGCCAGCAAGCCCCAGGAAATGCATGGGGAAAAAAGTAATATTTACAGAGATGGCTGATAACCAGAAGTGCCATTTACCTAACGTTTCGTTATACATATGGCCGGTCCATTTTGGCAGCCAGTAATAAGCCGCTGAAAACAGCGCAAAAATAACCCCTGGTACCAGTACATAATGGAAATGGCCTACCACAAAATAGGTATCCTGATACTGATAGTCAGCCGGTACCAGTGCCAGCATTAAGCCTGTAAAACCGCCAATGGTAAAAAGAAAAACAAAAGCGATTGCAAAAAGCATCGGGGTTTCAAACGTCATAGAACCCCCGAACATGGTACTGACCCAGTTAAAAACCTTGATGCCGGTAGGGACTGCAATGAGCATGGTGGTATACATGAAAACCAGCTCCGCTCCAAGCGGAATACCCGTCGTGAACATATGATGTGCCCAGACGATAAAAGAAAGTAAAGCGATGCTTACCGTTGCATACACCATAAAATGATAACCAAATAAGGGTTTCCGACTAAAGGTTGGAATCACTTCTGAAATCACACCAAAGGCCGGCAATACCAGTACATACACTTCAGGATGACCGAAAAACCAGAAAATATGCTGAAACAAAACAGGATCACCACCACCCGCTGCCTCAAAAAAGCTGGTTCCGAAATGTCTGTCAGCCAGCATCATAGTGACAGCGCCTGCCAGGACAGGCATGATGGCTATTAACAGGAATGCCGTGATAAGCCAGGTCCAGACAAAAAGCGGCATTTTCATCAAAGTCATGCCCGGCGCCCGCATGTTCAGAATGGTTGCGATAATGTTAATCGATCCCATAATGGAAGATATACCCATCATATGTACGGCAAAGATCATGAAGTCGGTACTTGGAGGCGCATATTTAGTCGACAGCGGTGCATACATCGTCCAGCCAAAGTTGGGACCGCCGCCGGCATGAAACATGGTGGAAAAAAGAAGCGTAAAGGCAAAAGGCAATATCCAGAAACTCCAGTTATTCAGTCTGGGAAGTGCCATATCCGGCGCACCGATCATCATGGGAATCTGCCAGTTGGCCATGCCTGTAAAGGCTGGCATAACCACACCAAAAAGCATGACCAGACCGTGCATGGTCGTCATTTGGTTGAAGAAATTCGGATCGACAAATCGATGACCCGGCGTTAAAAGTTCCAGGCGAACGATCAATGCCATGGTGCCGGCTGCAAAAAAACTTAACATGGCAAGCCAGAGATATAAAGTACCTATATCTTTATGGTTTGTTGTAAATAACCAGCGTTTAATAAATCCACTGATGCCTTTGCCTTGTTCCGGACCATGATCATCTGCATGATGTTCATCGTTATGAGCTAGTACCTGACTCATCTAAAACCTCCAACTTGCGCTTTTTTCACCATTTTGGGTTTTTCAACCTCACCTTGACGTACTTTTGCAACATCCGCCGGTTGAACGGTGTCATCTGTGTTGTTACCCCAGGCATTTCGCTCGTAGGTTACGATCGCTGCAATTTCTTCATTGGTCAGTTGATCCTTGTAGGCCTGCATAGCAGAGCCTGGAATACCATCCAGAATCAAACCGATGTGTCTTGATATTGGTTTTCCTATAGCCACCGAGCTGCCTTTGAGTGCGGGGAACATTGGAGGAATGCCAGTACCGTCCGCTTTATGACAGGCAGAGCAAATCGTGTCATACCTTTGTTTACCCAATTCCATCAAGTCTTTGCGGGTCATTTCTTTCAGTTCCTGAGGCTTGGCTGCAGTCGTTGCATAGATATCTGTCACTTTCGGCTGTTGTTTAACCCAGGCGTCATATTCTTTATCGCTGACTGCCTGAACGACAATAGGCATAAACCCGTGATTAATACCGCAAAGTTCGGCGCATTGCCCACGATAAGTTCCAGGCTCTGTTATCTGCGCCCATGCTTCATGCATAAAACCCGGAATGGCATCACGTTTTACACCCAGCTCAGGCACCCACCATGAATGAATCACGTCATTAGAGGTGACTAGAAAGCGAATTTTTTTATGGGTAGGAACAATCAAAGGCTTGTCAACTTCCAATAAGTACCATTGCCCTTTTTTCTGACGATTTTCTATTTGATCGTAGGGGGTTGAAAGGTTGCTGAAAAAGCTGATGCCTTCATTTAAATATTGGTATTGCCATTTCCACTGGTATCCGACAATTTTAATGGTGACATCGGATTTTCGGGAGTCTTCCATACGAATCAATACCTTGGTCGCTGGTATTGCCAGGCCGACAAGAATCAAAAAGGGGATGATAGTCCAGATAATTTCCAGACGTGGGTTGTCATGAAAGGAGGCGGGTTGATAACCTTTTGATTTACGATGGTGAATCATAGAATAGATCATCACCCCAAACACAACAATGCCTATGATGCCACAGATAACCATCGCTATCATATGCAAGTCATACATATCATGACTGATAGGCGTGACACCTTTATACATATTCATCTGCCAATTATCTGTGGCAGCAAATAAATGTTGAGCGCTTATAACCCCTAAAAATGCAGCAAGCAATTTACAAGCTTTCAAGCCGTTTAGCATCCCCTGTCCTCATATCAATATACAGCAAACAATTAATGAACTTCAGTATGTAATGATTCTGTCCTGACATCATTTACATTCGAATCTCACCACAACGTATAATTACCCTCTGTCTTGGATTGACTGATCATGTATTTAATCGCTTCAATGACCTCGTCTGTCGTACAGTGCTTACATCCACCATTTCCAGGATGGTGCTTTCCTTTCAAAGTATTTGTAATCAGAACATCCATATTTTGCGCGATAATCGGTTTCCATAACTGTTTATCGCCCACTTTGGGCGCACCAAGTTTACCTTCGTTATGGCATACCGCACAATTCTCTTCATAAATAGTCTTGCCATTTGCCGGGAATTTTTGTGAACCGCCAGTCAACAAATCCTGCCATTGTGTGCGTGTGAGGGATTTTTCCAGCATGTAGTTAATGGCCGAAATGATATCATTATCAGAACAGGTGACGCAGGCACCCTTGACTGGCATTTGATTATACCCGTGAATGGCGTGGCGGTATAAGCCAGTTAACCCGGTACTTTTCAAACGCATGAACCAGTTAGAAGCATCACCAATGCGAGGGGCTCCCAACTCACCACCTTGATGGCAGATGATACAGGTGTTCACATACACCTGTTTGCCCCTTTTTAATGTGGGCTGTGCTTCTGACGGCGGCAACCCTAGAGGCTCCTCGCTGACAACGGTCTTCAGATAGGTGGCAATGGCCAAACGATCTGCTTCACTCAGATAACTCAAGCTGTTGTGATTAACGTCTGCCATGGGTCCTGCCACGGGGCCCGCCTGATTGATGAGCTCGCCTGATACAAATACATCTGCCACCTCGTAACGGCTGGCTGATTCCAGTCCGAATTTAGTGATGTTCGGTGCCCAGTACCCATCAATAAAACCACCCGTCAGGTAATAACGGCTTTTAGGAGCACCTAACACATTAAGTGGGGTGTGACACATGCTGCAATGCCCCAGTCCATCAACAATATATTTTCCACGGTTCCATTCTTTGGATTTATCCTTGCGATACTTGATTTCATCCTCTTCAGGGAAGAAAAACAGCAGTTTCCATCCCCATAATGAGAAACGGGCCCCGGGCACGCCAAAAGGAAAGGGAAGCGGTTTATTTTTTAGTTTGACTGGCGGCACGCTCATAAAATAGGCATACAGTGCGCGGGCATCGTCATCGGTAATTTTGGAAAAATAGACGAAAGGGAATACAGGAAAGTAATTTCTTCCCTTGGGGTCTCGCCCGTGCTTTAAAGCATGAATAAAATCTTCTTCGGTCCACTCGCCTATGCCTGTTTCTTTATCAGGTGTGATATTTGGACTGTAGAAGGTTCCAAAAGGCGTGGCAATAGGCAGACCCCCGGCAAATGCTGGTGTATTGCCTTTCACATTCGTGTGACATGCCAGACAATCGCCTATTTTTGCCAGGTATTCCCCACGTTGGATCAAGGACTTTCGGCTACCTGTCGCTTCTGCCGTTGGAGGGTATTCAGGATAAAATCCATCAAGATGCGGCTCAACTTTTTTTCCTGCTTGCGGCATTGCAGCCTTGGCAGTTTGAAAACCAATGCACAGCGTTACTAAAAAGCCGAAGACAATGACTTTGTTTTTTAACAAAGAGCCCACGCTCCCTCCTCAGAAAGAATTTGATAATGTAGCTTAGAATAAACAAAGCATTTTATACCTCAGTCCGGGGGACATGCAATCTTAAAAACACGATTTGTACAAATGAATTGTCGCGCTTGACTGCAGTTTCTACCAAGTGATCAATTATTACCTAATGATGCGGCGGAAACGGTTGCGCAACGTTTAGGGAATAAATTAATATAAGTAAAAACAAGGGCTTTTTAAGAAAAATAGAAGGGTGTTTATAAAATTAGAAAGGGCCAATCAGTGTGTCGCCAATTGACCCAGTGGATTGACACATAGCAAGTCCAACCTCGCAACGACAATATCTCATAACAGATCGGGCTTTGTCAACAGGTTTGTCGTTTTGACACGCATACTGTATTATTGCCATTCTGTCTTTTTTTATTCGATATTAACTATGTTTTACGGTGATAAGGTTCAGGATACACGACAGCTTTTTTTTAGCAGCTGGGCTAAATTTCAACAAAAAAAGCCTTTACTCCCGCTTGAGCAGCAGATAGTGGATGTCATCATCAGTCATCCTGAATACCAGTGCATTATTGAAAACCCTAAGGATTATCAAAATACCAATTTTTTTCCGGAAATGGGTGAAACCAATCCCTTTTTACACATGGGGTTGCATCTTGCCATTCGCGAGCAAGTCGCTACAGACCGGCCTGCGGGTATGGCCCGTTATTATGGGTTGTTAATCGACAAAATTCATGACCCCATGAAAGTCGAGCATTTGATGATGGACCAACTGGCAGAAACTATCTGGCTGGCTCAGAAAAACCATCAAATGCCAGATGAGCAGGCCTATTTAAACCGATTAAAAACGTTATGTAGTTGTTAATTTTAAATATTTCAAGCTATAGTATGTCGCTTGAACTTTTCCAGGCAGCTGATGTAAAGTTCTATCATAAATAAAATCGGTTTGAACCCTTTAAATTGTATCCAGGGAGAATAAAAACATGAAAAAAATAGTTACAGTAGCAGCAATTACTATGGGTGTAGCCGTACTGGCCTATACGCAAATAAAACAACCTCCTTCTACAGAAAATCATGCCACCCAAGCGAGCAGTAACAGCGCAAAGTCCGCTTCAGCTGATATCAAGCTGGCCCATACCGACCCGAACGATGCAGTTGATGACTTGATGCAGACCGATGACAATCTGTCTGACAATAATGGGGCCGCGGATAAGACGCAAGATCCAGAGACAAATGGAAATAACAGCGAAGAAGATGGCTTGCAAACGGATGAGGATACCGATGGCCCCTCCATGTCAGACGGTGATGACAATGGCAGCGGCGACGATGCCGGCAGCATGGATACAGACGATGACGGCGATGATGACGGCGATGACGAAGATGACAGTGAAGATGCAAACACCATGATACAACCTTCTTAAATCATTCGGGCGGGCTTATCCCGCCTTTAGAATGCTTAGCTCCTGCTCCTTGGATCAATCTCCGCAATAATTGTCGAAGTACCGGTTAATGATAAAAAAGACTCATCATGATACGACTCTGTTTTCATTGTTTGCCGCAAAATATAGATGGGGATAGATAAAGCACAGACGAGGATGAAAAACATAAAAAGACCCGCAGGTCCCCAGATATTCATAAACCCCGGTGCTATGAAGGGGCCGAGCATCGCACCAACGCTATATACCAATAATAAACTTTGAGTCCCGGCCACAAGGTCTTTTGTATCAAGGGCATCTGCTGCATGACTTATGCTGATGGGATGCAAGGTGCAGGTTAAGCCACCAAACAATGCCATTAATAAAAAGAGCATGTTTTTGTCATGGGTGAAAACCACAAGTACCGAAACAACAATGGTGGCCAGAGACACCATCAGCAGGACGGTTCGACGTTCAATAATATCGGACAGTCGCCCGAGAGGGTATTGAAGAAATATACCGCCGCAAATGACTGCAAACATATAATTCGCCACATCGGAGGTATTTTTAAATAAATGGTTGAAATAGGTGGGCATTAAACCAAAAAGCGCACCCATTATAAGGCCGGAGCTAAAACACCCCAGCAACCCGGACATTGAATTTTTAGTCAGAACATTCCAGTCCAGCGTGGAGGGCTCATCAAATTGCGGCGATTGTACATAAGACATAGACAAAGGAATGATGGATAAAGAACATAGCATCGATGTCACGGCATACAGCACCATGGAATGGGCGTCATCCATTTTAAGAATAAATTGCCCCAAGCCCTGAGCTGAGTAGTAAACAATCAAATAAAGTGATAAAACCTGGCCGCGGTTGATTTGATTGCTTTTACACAGCAACCAACTCTCGACAACCACATAGAGACCTGCTGTTGCAAATCCGGCTATAAACCGCAAAAACACCCAGAGATAGGGGTTATAAAAAATACCGTGTAAAAGGCATATAATAGCCAGCATGGAAGAAAATACTGAATAAGCCCGGATATGACCCACGCGAATAATAAACCGTTCGACTCGGTATGAACCGATGAAAAGACCTGCATAAAAAACGCCGGTCAGTGAACCGATTAACATCACAGGCTCATGTGCCAGCGTCATTTTAATTGCCAAATAGGTTGAAAAAAAACCTGTGCCTAATAGAAAAATAAATGAACTGAGCAGCGGAACATAAACTTCAAATATGACATTGAGCATAAAGCAGTCACCAATGTTAATAATGTGAACAGCCGCATAGGGTAACAAAAATACTCGGTTGTTACGAATTATTAAACAAAATTGGGCAATGGCTTGAATATCGGTTACTATTAAGCTCTTTGAATACCATCATGGTTTCCTATGATTAAACAGAATAAATCAACCCATTTTGGCTTTGAATCTGTCGGCTGGGATGAGAAGGAAAAAAAAGTCGGCGCCGTCTTTCAATCCGTTGCCAAAAGCTATGATCTGATGAATGATCTCATGTCGCTCGGCATACATCATCTATGGAAAAAATTTACCGCAGAACTCAGTCAGGTAAGACCCGGGCAGGCCGTGCTTGACTTGGCTGGCGGCAGTGGGGATTTAACCCGGCTTCTTTCTAAAAAAACCGGTGAGACAGGTCAGGTTGTTCTGACCGATATCAATGATGCCATGTTAAATGTCGGCCGCGATCGGCTGATTGACCTGGGATTGATCAATAACATTCAATATGTACAGGGAAATGCCCAGTGCCTGCCCTTTGCTGACAACAGTTTCCATTGCATCACCATGGGTTTTGGACTGCGTAACGTGACCGATAAAGAAGAAGCCTTACGCTCCATGTTCCGGGTTTGTAAACCCGGTGGAAAATTAATGATTCTCGAATTTTCCAAACCCGCTCTGCCAGGTCTGGGACCGGTATATGATTGGTACTCATTCAATATCCTTCCTCAATTGGGGCAGTTTTTTGCCGGAGATGCGGGGAGTTATAAATACCTTGCTGAATCCATACGCATGCATCCTGATCAGCGGGGTTTAAAACAAATGATTGAACAGGCTGGATTTGAAGATTGCCGTTACCATAATTTAAGCGGTGGTATCGTCGCCTTACACATTGCATATAAATACTGAGTGGACTATGTTAAAACAATACTCTTTAAAAGCCTTGGAAAAAGCCATGAACCATGCGCTGGCTCTGGATTATCAAATGCCCTTGAAACTCAGCCGGTTACAAGGAAAAACGCTCGAAATGATAATAGAACCTCTGGGCATTACTTTTTTTATTCTATTTAAAGAGAAGCACGTCGCCTTGCAGGATCAGATGGATGGACAGGCTGATACGTCCATTCATTCAACCCCGATGGGATTGATAAGGCTAAGCCTTTTACCAGCCTCTAAGGCACGTTCTCTCTTTAATGATAATGTGAAAATTCACGGTGATCTGGAATTTGGACGCGAGGTTAAAGCTTTATTTGATGAGATAGATATCGATTGGGAAGGGCATCTTGCCCAGTTTACCGGTGATGTGGTAGCGCATCAGATAGGCTCGCTCTTTCGAAAGGGCCGGGATTTTACCCGTCAGTTTAATGATTCGATGCAACAGAACCTGACGGAATACCTGCAAGAAGAATTACATATATTTCCCACAAGAGATGAGATAGAAGATTTTTTCTGCGACATTGATGAATTATCATTAGATGTAGAACGACTTCAGGCTCATATCGAACAGTTGATGGTAAAACATGAAATCAATTAAAATCCTACTTCGGCTGATACAAATTAATTATATCCTGGCCAAAAACGGGCTGGACAACCTTGTTGTTTCCATTCCCATATTCGCCCCCTTGAAATTTATCGTTTATTTCAATCCCTGGAACTGGTTTCGTAAAAAACCATTGACTCGAGGCGAAGCCTTACGCAAAAGCCTGGAAGAACTAGGACCGATTTTTATTAAATTTGGTCAGGCACTATCTACAAGACCTGATATTTTACCTCTGGATATTGCCAAGGAATTAAACAAGCTACAAGATAATGTCCCCCCCTTTCCCAGCGATATTGCTCTTGGGATTATAGAAGCCAGTTTCGGTCAATCGGCCTATCAAATGTTTGCTCAGTTTGATTCTGTGGCCCTGGCTTCTGCATCGATTGCCCAGGTACATGTAGCCAGCTTGCACAGCGGTGAAGAGGTGGTCGTTAAAATACTAAGACCAGGCATGTTAAAAATTATCAAGCAAGACCTTAGCATTATGCATACCATAGCCCGCATCGTTGACCGCTATTGGTCTGAAAGCAAGCGCTTGAAACCCAAAGAAATTGTCCAGGAATTTGAACGTGATTTGATAAATGAGCTGAATCTGATGCGTGAAGCTGCCAATGCAGCGCAACTGCGACGAAATTTCACGGATTCACCTTTACTCTATATTCCTGAAATTTATTGGGATTATTGCCGTGAAAACATCATGGTGATGGAACGTATCTATGGCATTCCCATTACCGATTTTGAAGAACTGAGAAAACGAAACATCGACTTCAAAAAGCTGGCCGAGCGTGGCGTGGAAATTTTTTTCACCCAGGTATTTCGTGATTGCTTTTTTCATGCCGACATGCATCCTGGAAATATTTTTGTATCTCCCTTTCATCCGAATGATCCGCAATATGTCTGTGTTGATTTTGGCATTATTGGTACCCTTAACGAGGAGGATAAACGATACCTCGCGGAAAATCTCTATGCCTTTTTTACCAGGGATTACCGCCGGGTAGCAGAGTTGCATGTTGAATCAGGCTGGGTGGCCAGGGATACCCGTATTACTGAATTTGAAAGCGCCATACGTACTGTCTGTGAACCCATTTTTGAAAGGCCTTTAAAAGACATTTCATTTTCAAAAATTGTACTTGGGCTTTTTCAGACTGCAAGACGTTATAACATGGAAGTGCAACCGCAATTGGTGCTTTTGCAAAAAACGTTGCTTGCAGTGGAAGGACTCGGAAGGCAGCTCTATCCGGAACTTGATCTATGGACGACTGCCAAACCCTTTTTGGAGGACTGGCTGCGTAAGCAGATAGGTCCTAAGGCATTTATCAGCGAGTTAAAGAAAAACATACCCTTCTTTACAGAACAACTGCCTCATATGCCCCGTTTGTTTTACGACGTTTTGCAATTGACCAAAGATCAAAAAATGCAGACAGCTGAACTCAAAAAACTGCAACAAACTGAAAAATCCAAATCCGGTCATTCCAAAGCAGTGATTTCAGGCGCTGCAATAGCCTTGCTCGGCGTCAGTCTTATCAGTTATTTTCAATTGATTGATATTAACCAACTTCCCCTGATTGCTTTGGCCAGTGCCGGAGGCATCGGGATTATCGCCCTCTTTTACCCTGAAAAAAGGAGTTGACATGGGATTAAGCGGCATCAGTCCTTTATCGTTATTATTGATATTAGTGATCATTATTGCTTTATTTGGCAGTAATAAATTAAAAAACATCGGGTCAGATCTGGGTGATGCGATTAAAAATTTTCGCCGCGCCATGGACAATGACGACAGCGACAATAAATCATGAGTATTTCTGAGCTGCTGCTGACTGTCTTTGTGGCGGTTATCGTTTTTGGTCCTGACAAGTTACCTATGCTGGCCAAGCATATTGGACTGGCTGTAAAAAAACTCAATCGCCTTAAAGAGCAGTTTTCCGAGTTTTGGCAGCAGCAATTAAATGAAGCGCAGTTGTTGGAAAATACTCAAAAGGCCGAAAAAGTCGATGGCGACTATCAATCCGGTAATAAAGCACCCGATTAAAGCTCAAAGGCATTGAAATGCCTTTGATTCGATACCCTTTGTTATTTAAATCTGTCTACTGGCTGATGACAATACGGCATTTTTTCATGCTTTGCATAGTAATTCTGGTGATATACTTCGGCAGGCCAAAACACCTGCACTTCCAATAAACGCGTCGCCACGTCATAACCTTTCTGACGTAAACGGGCAATCAACTGTTCTGCAGCAGCCTTTTGAGATGCATTATAATAAAAAACAGCGGACTGGTATTGCGGACCTAAGTCAGGCCCCTGACCCGAGCGCTGTGTTGGATCATGGATTTCAAAAAACCGCTTTAAAATCTGCGGATAATCGGTTTTATCAATATCATAAATGACCCTCACCGCTTCGAAATGTCCGCTGTCTCCACGACAGACATCCTCATAACGAGGGTATGCGAGATGACCTCCGGTATAACCTGCCTCAACCTTTAACACGCCTTGGCATTGCTTTAACCAGTAATCCACCCCCCAAAAACAACCGCCGGCTAAAATAGCTTCCTGGGTATCCATCACCTTATCCTCTGCGACAAAGTCCAGAGACAAGGCATTGACACAATGCCTGAGGTTTTTATGGGTATGCTGCTCTCCTGTAAATACATGCCCCAAATGCGCCTGACATCGCTGACAAATGATTTCGGTTCTTCTGCCGTCCTTATCAGGTATTTGAGCTACCGCTTGAACAATATCCTCATCAAAACTGGGCCAGCCGCAACCAGCATTAAATTGGTGCTTTGCACGGAATAAAGCCAGGCCGCAACGACGGCACAAATAACTTCCCTCTGCCGTTAACTTGTTATACACCCCGCTGTGAGGCGCTTCTGTGCCCTTATCACAAATCACGGCACTGGCTTCTGGCGTCAGACTGGCGGTTTTATCCTGATAATTATCCACGCATCACCTTGAAAAAATAGATTAAGCGGTACCGCGCTTTTTACGCGGCACCCAGGGGCTTGAAAATGAAATATCAAGCGACCCTAATTATCCCGATTACAGATTTTATCTGCCATATAACCAATCGCTCCAGCATAATAAATAGAGTTGTTATATCGCAGGATCATTTTATAATTGGGAAAGGCTAGAAACACTGGGCCGCCATAAGGCTCAACAACGCTCGCTGTCAAATTTTGATAAGGCAGAGGTTTGCCGTCTAGCGTTCGGACGCCTAAGGCGTTCCATTCACTGACAGGTTTTACGATGGACTTGCCTTCAAGATCTTTATTAAATTGAGCAGGCAACTTGACCTTGATGGCCCAAGGCTCACCGCTGTGCCAGCCGTGTTGTTTCATGTAATTGGCAATGGAGGCAAATACATCCGGCTTGCTTTCCCAGATATCCTTTCTACCATCGCCATCATAATCCACAGCAAATTTCATAAAGCTTGAGGGTAAAAACTGCGGTTGACCCGAAGCGCCTGCCCACTCGCCTTTGAAGTTTGCCAATGACACATGGCCATCATTGAGGATATGCAGGGCATAAAATAATTGTTTGCGGAAAAATTCCTGACGATTAGACTCGTAAGCCAGCGTAGCCAGAGACTGAATGACCGGGAAGTTACCCATGTAACTGCCATAACTTGTTTCCATGCCCCAGAATGAGACGATGAAACAGGGATCGACAGCAAAATCCCGGGCAATGTGATCAATTAATTCTTTATTTTGTTTATAGCGTTTTCGACCAATGACAATCCGGTAATTATCAGCGCGCGTATTTCGATATTTCTTATACGTCAATCGACTTTCCGGTTGGGAGCGTGACAAACCTTTTACTCTGCGACTGGGCTGGTGAATTTTTTCAAATGCCTGGTCAAAGGTATGTTCGGAAATGCCCTGATTGAGGGCTTCCTGTCGTACATCAGCCACCCATTGATTCCAATTTTGTCCTGCTTGTGCCGCTGGATTGACCAGCATGAACACGCTTGCCGCGATGGCATAACCCCATATTTTCATTACTACCCCCTTTTTTTCTTTTTTTTATTAGAACTTTCCATTGAACATTTGCTTTTTCATTATTCAATTTATACATGAAATTAGCGACTAAGTGATTATTTTCTTTAATTTTTTATAAAAATAATGTGATTTTCTTTTCTTATGTGTATTCTTAGAAGATAGACCATTTTCACGACAATGACATGGAATTAAGAATACTAGAGTCGCAAACCTTTTATTCTGCTTTAATCACGGCCTGTAATCATCTCGTTTCCCAAAGAGAACATTTGAACGCCATCAATCTCTTCCCTGTGGCTGATGGTGACACCGGCGATAATATGGCCGCGACCGCTCTGGCAGTGATTCAGTATTCAGCGCCCCAACCCAGTTTAACAGAAACCCTGAAATCAATCTCCAATGCGGCCATTTCGGGTGCCCGTGGCAATTCGGGTATGATATTTTCCCAGTTTTTTAATGGACTGGCGGATTGTCTTCCATCAAACGAGCAATTGAATACACGCGCTTTTGCAGCGCTGATAAGTCAATCCATTAAAAGCGTAAGAGCGGCAATTCTTAATCCCGTTGAAGGGACGATCATCACTGCTATGGACCGCTGGTCTGAAAGCTGTGCAAGCCTTGCAGAAAGTCAGCATTGCTTTATCAAGCTGCTCCAACACTCATTGCAATATATCGATGAGGCAGTACAAAGCACTTCCAAAACCCTGGAGGTGTTGAGGGAAGCCAATGTGGTGGATGCCGGCGCTTTGGGTTTTTATCATTTTGTTTCAGGTTTTGCGGATTATCTTGCAAACCCTCAGCAAGTCATCCCGGTCCATGAGACCATTCGTTTAGAGGTGAGCGATCATCAATTTGAACAAGGCTGCCAACCAGAGCACAGGTATTGTACTGAAGCCATGATTTCTGCCGAAGGCATTGATAAATCAAAACTGGCGAAAACCCTTGAAGCCTTTGGAGATTCCATTGTCCTTAGCGGCAATCACAATGTCTGTCGTTTTCATATTCATTCCAATAAGCCCAGCGATGTATTTTCAGCGATTCATGATTTAGGGGACATCACCCAGCCTAAAATTGACGATATGTTACGCCAGTTTGAGGTCATTCATAAACGAAAACAATCCATTGCGCTGGTCACCGATAGCAGTGCCAATATTCCTCAAGATCTTCTTGACCACCATCAGATTCACTTGATTCCTCTGCATCTTTATTTTGACGACCATCATCTGCTGGATCATTATTGCGTCAACAAAGAAACCTTATACGATAAACTGGCCGCCTTGAAAAAATACCCGACCACGTCTTTGCCCAATCCGTCCAGAGTGAAAGAAAAATTAAACCTGCTCGCCAAACATTACGATCATGTTCTGGTTATCAGTCTTTCTCAGGCTTTAAGCGGCACCCATGATGTCTTTGTCAAAGCCTCACAAGAGGCTGAAAACATTCATGTGATCAATTCAAAACATACCGCAGGCTCACAGGGCTTGCTGGTCCACCATGCAGCCCAATTGATCGAACAGGGCCTTGCCATTGAAGAGATAAAACAGACCATCACTGCAAAAATCAGCAAAACGCATCTTTTTGTTTTGGTCAATCAGTTTGATTCGTTGATCAGATCCGGTCGAATCAGTAAAACCAGCGGCCGTATTGCCCAACTGGCTCACTTAAAACCAATAGCCACCCTGGATAAGGAAGGCAAGGTCGCCATTTGCGACAAGGCCTTCAGCCAGCACAAAGGCCTGACCAAACTGGTCACGCTGGTAGACAATCTAAAAAAAGAACAGCCGCTCTTATCCTATAATATCATTCATGCCGGTATTCCTGAAAAAGCACAGCAGTTTGCCGAATTGACCACCGAGGCCTTTGGCATGGCGCCTGAGTATATCGATACCGTATCCTCAGTGATTGGACTGCACTCCGGCAAGGGCTGCATTGCTTTATCTGTCATGTTGCAGGATTAGATTCATCATGAACCCTTTTCTCATTTTCTTCCTGGTCTGGCTGGTTATTGTCATTCATATGTCTCTGGTATGGCTTATTTATCGCTATTTGAAGAACCCCTCTGTCGTGGATGTGGGTTGGGCCTCCGGGTTGGTTTTAAGTGGTTTGATTTTTTTATATATTGAACCTGTCTCATTAAAAAGTTTTATTTTAAGTCTTTTACTGCTTAGCTGGGGCTTGCGCCTGGGCCTTTATCTATGGCTGACGCGTATTAAAAAAGGGCATGTTGACAAGCGTTATCAGCGTTTAAGCGAAGATTGGAAAATGGCCAAGGCATTGGGATTTTTTCTTAATTTTCAATTGCAGGGCGTTTTGATACTCATCCTTGCAACCCCTTGGTATTTTATCGGCTTAAGCAGCTTGAAAGCGATAAACTGGCTGGATATCCTGGGGATTATTCTGTTTATTATCGCGCTTTTCGGTGAGAGCCTGGCGGATTACCAATTACAACAATTTAAAGCCCATCCTGATGGCAAAGTATGCACCCGAGGTCTGTGGCAATACAGCAGGCATCCTAATTATTTTTTTGAATGGCTCATCTGGTGTGCTTTCAGTTTGTTCGGCCTTTCTCATCCTTATGGCTGGATAGGCCTCATTTCACCGCTTTGTCTCTATCTTATCATGACCCGAATTACCGCCCCCATGACAGAAGAAGGTTCCATTGAATCAAGAGGGCAGGCTTATATCGATTACCAAAAAAATACTCGCATGTTTTTTCCGATTCCTAAATAAGCCGTTCTAGTATCTCATGCATTGGGTTATGACCGGTTGCGTCATACAAAATGGATTATTTCGAAGCATCCGAGCCGCGCGCGTCAGCAAGCACAACTTTGATTAAATTTCCGCTCCCTAACGGTCGCGGCTCGGATCAACCGGCCATAACTAAATAGAAATGGAACTAGGGCAATAGCTGATTTGCGCTGCCTTCGACATAGCTTTTAGGATCAACCCGTAAATAGATGACTTGTTCATCCTCAGAAAAAGACAGATCTTTGACGCCAGGCAGGTTTTCCAATTGCGGTTTTAAAGCCGCAGTATCCACTTTTTCAGGCTCGTAGTGCAAAATCAAGCGACTGAGATAAATATCAGGCTTCATTGATAAAGCCAAAATAAACCACAGCAGGGCAAGCAGCGCGTTATTTAAAAAGATACCCTGGCTGCCTGTCCATAGATAGAACAATCCAGCCAGCGCCCCCCCTGCAAAGATACCCAAAAACTGACAGCTGGAATAAACCCCCATGGCCGTTCCCTTAGCACCTGGCTCGGCTTGTCTAGAGATCAAAGACGGCAAACTGGCTTCAAGGAAATTAAAAGCAACAAAATAAACAAACATCAACAAACAAAAAGCCCACCAGTTGGCATAAACAAAGCTCAGGAAAAACTGACCAAGGCAGGTCACTGAGACCGCCAGCAGAAACATCGGCTTCATCAGTCTTTTTTTCTCGGCCAGAATAATAAACGGGACCATTGCTACAAAGGAGAAAAGCATCAAAGGTAAATAGAAATGCCATTGCTGGCCGAGCTGGCCTTGCTTCAAATAATTTTGCAGCAACAAGGGGATTTCAAAAAAAGTCGCGGTCAGAATGAAATGCTGACAAAATATCCCCAAATCCAAACGCTGTAAATGTCGATTGCGAATGACAGCACCTAACAAGGACCATTTAGCCTCACTGTCGGAGTGAAAGCGCTCCTGATAGGGATTAGGTATCACGGCATACAATAAAATCAATCCCAGCCCTGCTAACAGCACGGAAAAATAAAAAATCCCCGGCAAGCCAAAATAACGGCTGATAGGCGGGCTGATAACCATAGCCAGACTAAAAGACAGACCGATAGTCATCCCAATGACGGCCATGGACTTGGTTCGCTGATGATCGGGGGTTAAATCTGCCAGCAAGGCGATGAGTACGCTGCCAATAGCCCCTGTCCCTTGCAGGCAACGCGCAAGGATCATGCCATAAATGGACTCGCTGAGTGCCCCTATCAAACTGCCCAGTGCGAACAAACATAAACCCAGGCAAATCATTGGCTTGCGACCGAAACGATCAGAGAGCATGCCAAAAGGAATTTGTAACAGGCCCTGACTTAAGCCATAGCCTCCAAGCGCCAGGCCAATCAATGCAGGCGTTGCACCTTGATAGTCCTTTGCATACACTGTAAAAACCGGGATCAGCATAAACAAGCCCAGCATACGGAAAGAAAAGATGGCTGCAATCGGAAAAACGCTGTTAGTCCAGGAAAATTTCATTAATAATGGCATGCCTTACTGTGCGATGTGCTGATGTTACAAATATAACGGGGTAGAAACAAGCTTATCCGCCAAGTTTTATGCAATTCAATCATACATATTGTAGAAAAAAGCATTTTGCAAGTAGTATAGGGCCCTGATGTATTTTGTATTTTTATTCAAAAAGATTTGCAAGGAGCACTCAAATGCCTGGTTTTTTTTCAAGACTCGGAAACAGCGCACCGTCATTTTCCTCCTCATCAGCTCATAGACATGCGCAGCGAACACTGGCCGGCGCCGGATTGATTGCAGCCACTCTTCAGCATCTTAATGTTTCTGCTATCATTCCGGCCAAATTTACCCAGGCTTTAATTTCTGGATACAGTGCCGTTCGTGAAGAACGCATGGCTGTGAAAAACTTCTGCATGGGCTGCAGAGCTTACTGGCTTTGACTCAGACAGGCATTGCCATCAGTCTGTTTCTCACTGATGATGAATGCAAAGATAAATCCCAACGGCTATGTCAACTGATGTATGTAATGGATCTGCTTTATACCGCGGTTCTTACAGCAGGATGGCTGCCAAGTGAAGTATCAAAGGACAAAAACCCCTCTGCACAAAGCGCCGGGCTTTTATCTGATGAAACCGATAATGAATCGTCATCGTTGAGTGCGTAAGCTCACGACATGCACTCCATTGTATTTCAAGGAAAAATAATTAAATGATACCTGATACAATAGCCCATTTTTTTCTGATATTCAGCAATGCCTCAACAATAGTATTGATAATGCTGACAGGGTTTCTCGTATTGAACAGAAGCCTTTTCTTTCAGGCAGGCTGTCTTGCAACACTTGATATCCTGGTCAATGTCGCTCTAAAGGGCAGCTTTAAAGTCCCATTGCCCGCGCATCTGGGACCCTATTATGCATTTCCCAGTGGTCACATGCAGCTGTCTGTGGTGTTTTATCTCTGGCTGGCGCTGTTTATTCCCTTCTTGCCCTGGCGACTGTTTGTGGCTTTCATATTGCCAGGCATCGCTGCTGGATTGATACATTACCAATACCATGATCTGTATGAGGTTGTGGGCGGGGTATTTTTTGGTGTCCTGCTGCTTGCAGGTTACTGTTTGATGTTGAAAAATTTCACAGACAAAGCCGCATGGCTGATTTCCTCTGTAGCCTGCGTGCTTATGCTCTATAATGCATTGATTTATCATACAATACCGCCGCATGCCTGGTCTGCTTATTACACACTGGCCGGACTGATTATTGTAGAGCGATGCCATTACTATGGGCGAAAAAAATCCGGCTGGTCTTTCCAAAGCCATTGAGAACGCGGTATCTTGTCCATAATCAAGGCCTCATTGAGCCTCTGACATCTGTGCTATCGCCAGCTGCCGAAGCCGGTTCATTTTGACTGACACTCAACCTTATTATTTCCTGTAGCAGGTCATGCATATCTTTCTCAAGCGCTTCAAAATAATCCAGATCACTCATGACGGGTATGGCTGTATCCAACAAATCTAACCATTTTACGAAAAACAATTTTACAGGGTGTAAAGCGTTGCCATTAAAATTTAAGCGTTCAAGTTCTATTTGGCCTTTCCAGACATCCTGATTTTCCGGGCCGCAATGTGTCAGGCATTCATAAAATGAGGTGAGAATAACCTCGCACATCAGCAAACCAACGGCGACACTGCCATCCTGACTCTCATGGTTGCCCCTGAAATATTCTTTTGTCGTTTCTATCTCATATAAATGCCTTCTGACGTTGTCTGACAGCTCATAAAAGGCGGTTTTAAAATCGCAAAGAACCACACTGTCATCTCTCTTATTGATGATGAAATTACTGGTTTTGGGATCAGGGCAATAAAATCCTTTTTTTACCAACTCTTTAAGCCCTTTGATGATTTGATACCAGTCGGTTGTCGCATGATAGATGATATTCTCTACAGGCGTGGCTTTTTGATGAATTTGGGTAAATTTTTCCAGAAGATTTTCGCTGTCTTCAAAATATTGGGAGAGTTGCAGCCCATAGCCGCTGCCATCTTCTATGCCCTGTTCGCCTGTCAGAAAGTCATCCTGATCAGGAACAAAACAAAAATGATGGACCTGAGGCATCAGCTTCCACACCTCGCTGCTTCTTATTTGCAGGGCTTTCAAATAAGCATGATAAAAAGAATGCTCATTTTTAAAATGACCGTAGTAGAAAGGCATCCGCCTGATAATGAATTTCTGATCAGAACGTTCATCATGCATCACAGCGATACAATGATTCATGCCGGCTATCCAGTCAACCAGCTTGACTCCTGGTCCAAAAACCGTCTCAATCCTGGCTTTTAACCCGTCAAGCCTTGCCTGAAACATTTGTTTGGTCTCCATGCCGGTGTCCTTCCCGGTGCTTGCCAAAACCGGTTGCTTGGCATCTGCCAGGGCTCTGGACAGTTCTATTGCTGTAGCATCGTTTAATTTCTGTTCAATAATAAGATCCAGTGATCGCTGCAAATGGGATGCAACAGCACTGTTTAACTGCAAAGCACTCCTAACCTCGGCATTCAAAACGGCTAATGATTGCTGAATCTCGGTAATCCTGTCGGAAGTAAGAAAAGACGGCATCTCAACCCCTGCTCCGGCATGGGTTCTAAAGTGCGCTTTTCCTTTCGACCAGAAATCAAATAACCCCCCGGTGCTTTTACTTTTAGGTCCTTTCTGAATTTTTCCCGGATTTTTATGAGAAAAACTGATAGTCATGCGGCGGGTTCTTTTTTCAGGCTTGGCTGATTCGGAAGTATCGGTATTATTATCTGCACCGGCTGTATCTTGACTGCTCGACTCGGTTTTAAGATCGTTGTTACCCATTTACATTGTCCCAGTATAAATTAGCTACGTATCATCTGATTAGCAGAACAAATCGGAAATAGTAACTAAAAGAACGCAAAAGGCATATTATCAGTAAACAATAAAGCGTACAAAAAGTAATTAATCAGCCATTGGGATTATATTGTTCTTGATGTATCAAAGCCACGGCTGTCCCATCTTAATTTGCATTGAAGTTAATCAGTTAGCACGATCTGCTCCCTTCTCCCTTGAGGCGACCCTGTGGACAGATCTCTGTATAAATTCCAACCCCGTTACAGAGCGGTAGGTTGGGCCTTGGCCCAACAATTCAGTTATTAGATTTGGATTTGTTTAACGAACAATAAGAAGCAAGATCAAATGGCTCTCTTTTTTACAAGAATTAGAATTTTTGGCTGAAACCTTGGATTTCAATACTTTAGTGTTGGGCCAAGGCCCAACCTACCGCTCTGTAACGGTTGG
>JAGXGR010000057.1 GCA_024636645.1 Legionella sp. | reverse complement strand
GGTCAGCGCTGTACTACCACGCGTCGCTTGTTTGTTCATGAATCAATGCATGATGATGTGGTCAAGCGGCTGCAGCACGCCTATGAGCAAGTCAGCATTGGCGATCCGCTGGACAGCAAAAACCTGATGGGGCCTCTTATTGATCAGCAGGCCGTTGAGCAATATAAAAAAGCCATAGCACGCATTAAAGAGGCCGGCGGACAAGTGGCGTTTGGAGGCAATGCCTTAGACCGACCAGGGCATTTTGTGGAACCTGCATTGATTACCGATGTAAAACATGATTGGGATATCGTACAGGAAGAAACCTTCGCTCCTATTCTTTATGTGATGCCTTTCAAGACATTAGAAGACGCAATTGAAAAGCAAAATGCAGTGCCTCAAGGCCTGTCTTCTGCTTTGTTCACTCAAGACCTGAAAGCGGCCGAGCGCTATCTCTCTGTTGAAGGCAGTGATTGTGGTCTGGTGAATGTCAACATTGGCACCTCGGGTGCTGAAATTGGCGGTGCTTTTGGCGGTGAGAAGGACACAGGCGGTGGCCGTGAGTCTGGTTCTGATGCCTGGAAAGGGTATATGCGCCGACAGACCAACACCATTAACTGGGGTGATAACCTGCCATTGGCACAGGGAATCCAGTTTAATCTGGCCTGACCAAAAAAGGAAATGTCTATTGCAAAATCGCGCCCGTGATTTTGCAGTGCTCTGAGGCATTCTTTGATTTTATACATCATTAGGAACATGAATCATGCATAAACCATTTTTTATTAATAAGGTCGCTGTTCTGGGTGCCGGGGTGATGGGCGCACAAATTGCAGCGCACTGCATCAATGCCGGTATTGAAACTTTATTATATGATTTGGCGGCCGTTGAGGGCGACAAAAACAGCCTGGTAAAAAAATCAATAGCTCATCTTGGTAAATTAAAACCAGCGCCACTAGCCGAGCCGTCCAGTGGGCATTTACTCCAGCCGCGTAATTATACAGATGATTTAAGCTGTCTGCAGGATTGCGACTTGATTATTGAAGCCATAGCAGAGCGCAGGGATTTAAAAGACGATCTTTATAAGAAGATCGCCCCTTTTCTTGATAAAGATTCAATCCTGGTGACCAATACGTCTGGATTAAGCATTAATGACTTAAGTCAATCCTTGCCTGATGAAATGAAAAGTCGTTTCTGCGGTGTACATTTTTTTAATCCTCCTCGCTACATGCATTTGGCAGAATTGATTCCCTCGAAGGATACATCAGAAGAACTGTTGGATAATCTGGAGAGCTGGTTAACTAGTTATCTGGGAAAAGGCGTTGTAAGGGCCAAGGATACGCCTAATTTTATTGCCAATCGCATCGGTGTTTTTTCCTTGCTATCAACGCTGCATCATGCAAAAGAAATGAATCTGAAGCTCGATGAGGTTGATGCATTGACCGGCCAGCTGATAGGGCGGCCGAAATCTGCTACCTGCCGAACCATGGACGTGGTGGGGCTCGATACCATGCTGCATGTTGTCAAAACCATGCAGGATCAATTATCAGATGATCCCTGGCATACCTTATTCAGCTTGCCTGATTGGTTGGAAAAATTAATTCAGAAAGGGCATTTGGGTCAGAAAAGCGGCCAAGGCATCTACCGTAAAAACGGCAGGGTGATCGAGGTATATGATACAGAGATGAATGACTACCGAGCGGCTGAGGGTAAAGTCAGTGATGAAACGCAAGAGATCATGCAACTCTCTGATCCCCAAGAACGGATGAAAAAATTACTGGCCTCTGATGATAAACATGCCCGATTTCTAGCGGCCTGTTTCAGAGATCTGTTTCATTATTGCGCCTACCATCTGGAAGGCATCGCAGATACCGTGCGCGATGTAGATTTAGCAATAAGATGGGGCTTTGGTTGGGAGAAGGGGCCTTTTGAAACCTGGCAATTGTCTGGCATGGACTTGATGATTCAAAATATCAAGGAAGAGAAAACCATTAGCGATGCCAATCTGCCAAAATGGCTTGATGATATTGATGCTTTTTATAATGAAAAGGGTGCTTATTCGCCTGACAGTGAAACGTATAAGGAGCGACGCCAGTTAGCAGTTTATGAAAAGCAATTTTTTCCTGAACAGGTCATTGCTGAAGACAAACCCGAACATAAAACCTTATATGAAAATGACAGCGTTCGCTTATGGCAATTAAAAGATAAGGTGGCAGTGCTTGGTTTTAAAACCAAGGCCAATACCATAAGCCTGGCCCTTTTAGATGGCATGATGGCGGCGTTGGATTATGCTGAAAAGGAATGCAAAGGTCTGATTATCTATCAACAGGATACGACAAATTTCAGTTCCGGAGCCGATCTCAAAGAAGTTATTGATTTAATAGAAAATGGAAAAATGAAAGCGCTGAATGAAATGATCATGCAGTTTCAACAGCTGGTCATGCGTATTCGATACAGTCCGATACCTGTTGTAGCTGCCTTGCGAGGACGGGCTCTGGGCGGTGGTTGTGAGCTTATGTTGCATTGTGATGCGGTGGTTGCGGCATTTGAATCCTATCCTGGTCTTGTTGAACTCGGCGTGGGCGTTATTCCTGCGGGCGGCGGGACGAAGGAAATGGCAAGGCGCGCTGCGGTTCACGCGCAGTATGGTGAAATCATGGATTGGTTAGCGCCTTATTTTAAACAAATAGCTACAGCGGCAGTAGCCGGCAGTGCAAAAGAGGCAAAGACTTTTGGTTATTTGCCAGAAACCGCCGAGATTATTATGCACAAGAATGAAGTGCTTTATAGCGCGCTTGCTAAAGTCAATGCCCTGGCAGATACCAATTATCAACCCCCGATTCCAACGACCTTCAAGGTAGCGGGTCGCGAAGGCAAGGCAAGAATTCAGGTGGGCCTGGTCAATTGGCTCGAGGGCGGGTTTATTTCTGATCATGATTATTATCTGGCTAATCAGTTGGCTGATGTCTTATGCGGTGGTGAGATTGATAGTGGCGATCTCGTGGATGAGAAGTGGTTGCTCAAGTTGGAAAGGGAAGCTTTTATTCATTTATGCTCAACCAAGAAAACGCAGGACAGAATCAATCATCTGTTGAAAACAGGTAAACCTTTGCGAAATTAAGCCAGGAGATAGTAAATGACAAATGTGTATATCGTTGATGTGTTACGTACCCCGGTTGGCAAGGCGCCTCGCGGCGTTTTCAAGCATACCCTGCCTGATGACCTGTTAAGTCATTGCATCCGAAGCTTAACCGTCCGTCATCCAGCCATCGACTGGAAGGAACTGGGTGATGTGGTGATCGGTTGTGCCATGCCAGAAGCGGAGCAAGGCATGAATGTGGCACGCATAGCGTCCTTGCTGGCAGGTGTCCCGGAGTCCGTCCCTGCCATGACCATTAATCGTTTTTGCTCATCTGGGGTACAGAGCATAGCGACTGCCGCGGCCGGTATCCATGGCGGCGGCATGCATCTGGCGCTGGCCGGTGGGGTGGAAAGCATGTCGAAGGTGCCTTTGGGCGGTAACAAATACACTGCAAACCCGGCTATTTTCGATAATGAACACATCGCAATTGCTTATGGCATGGGGATTACAGCAGAAAATGTAGCCAAACGCTGGGACATTTCCAGAGAGGAACAAGACCGGTTTGCAGCTGAAAGCCATCAAAAAGCCGTTGATGCGCAAAAAAAAGGGTATTTTAAAGCTGAAATCTCACCCATTGACATTATTCATCGCTATGCCAATTTATCGACCTCAAGCATGGAATTTACAACAAAGCGCATTGATGAGGACGAAGGCCCGAGAGCAGATACCTCGTTTGAAGCCATTTCAAAGCTTAAACCTGTTTTTGAAGCCAAAGGCACAGTGACCGCCGGTAACAGTTCGCAAACCAGTGATGGCGCAGGCATTGCTTTACTGGCCAGTGATAAGGCCGTGAGAGACTATGATCTCAAGCCTATGGGACGTTTGCTGAGTTATGCCGTAGTCGGTGTCGAGCCTGAGATTATGGGCATTGGGCCTGCTAAAGCCATTCCTATGGCATTGAAACAAGCTGGATTGCGGCTGGATCAACTGGACTGGATTGAGTTGAATGAAGCCTTTCAGCCCAGGCGCTGGCAGTCATCAACGAACTTGATTTACCCCGGGATAAAGTGAATCCCATGGGAGGCGCCATTGCTTTAGGCCATCCCTTGGGTGCGACAGGTACCATCCGAACCGCCACACTGTTGAACGGCTTGCGCCGCATCAAGGGAAAATACGGTATGGTGACCATGTGTATTGGCACAGGCATGGGTGCTGCAGCTATTTTTGAAGCCTTGTAATTCACCGGTATAAATACAAGCGATCGCGAAATAAGCTTCTTGGCTTAAATTCGATCGCTTCCTTTTCAGATTAAAAAAAGAGACCTTTAAAAAAAAGCCCCGCCTTGCTTTGTTATTTTAATATCCTACTATTAGTATTAGGGATTAAATAAATGGAGTGTATATGCGCAGCTTGTTCCTCGCAGCCTGCCTATTTGCAACTACGGCTTTTGCTGATGATATAATCGGTTTTTCAGCCTATGACAACGCGGATTATAGTACAGCATACGTACATCTGATCCAGTCTGCCAAAGAAGGCAATGAAGAAGCCATGTACATTATCGGGCGAATGTATCAATATGGCCAGGGCGTAAATACAGATTATAAAAAAGCCTTTGAATGGTATGAAAAATCCGCAAAGAAAAACAATGCCCTGGCGCAACTGAGCCTGGCTTTTCTCTATGACAGTGGCAAGGGCACTTCAAAGGATTATAAAAAAGCCTTTGATTGGTATATGAAAGCTGCAGAGCAGAACAACCCTATTGCGCAGCGAAATGTGGGGCTGATGTATGCAACCGGCGATGGCGTGGGCCTAGATGAAAAAAAGGCCTACGAATGGTTTAAAAAAGCAGCTGAACAAGGCTATGATAAAGCGCAAGTCAATTTGGCCTATCTGTTAATGGTAGGGCAGGGCACTGAAAAAAATGTCAACAAAGCGTTTTACTGGTATCAAAAAGCAGCTGTGCAAGGGGACGTCAAGGCAGAGTACAGTCTTGGTTTATTGTATGGGGGAGAGCATGGCATTCCCACCAATCAAAAACAGGCCTTATATTGGTTTTCCAGAGCGGCAAATAAAGGACACAGTAACGCCCAGACATATCTTGGCTACTATTATTTGCAAGGGATTGGCACTAAAAAATCGCCGAAAAAAGCGGCATTCTGGTATCTGATGGCGGCTGAGAAAGACCATCCTGTCGCCCAAGCGCAGTTAGGACAATTGTTACTGACAGGCTCGGGGCTTGAAAAAGATTATCAACAGGCGGCTTTTTGGTTCAGTAAATCAGCAGCCCAGGGCAATGCCTTGGGTCAAGGTAAATTAGGCTACATGTACCTGGCAGGATTAGGCGTTCCAAAAGACGATGTGAAAGCCTATGTCTGGCTGAAACTGGCTGCAGATAATAAAAACGAACAGGCTTCTAAAGAGTTCGACAGACTAAAATCGAAATTATCTGGCGAGCAGAAAGAACAAGCAGAGCGTATGATTAAAAAAATGAAAAAGCAATGATTGCGGTCATTAGGGTGTGTTGACAATACTGTCAATACACCCTAATAAAATGCGTGTAAAGAAATGGAAATACAATGCATATTATCTGACCATGGCATATTTATAATGTAGCGCCGGGACCGATTAAACTGGATTCTTTAGCTCGTAGCATGGTCTCAAAAGCATCTTCCGATGTGGTTTTTACATTGAAAAGGGATTTAAGAACAAGTGTACTGATCCCCTGGCTTTTTTGAATGACTTTATAAGCTTCTTTCGCATGAAGTGAGTCTTTAAATTGATAAAAATCACTTGGATTTTTAATCTTATCCAATTCACTTTTTAAAGTTCGAAGGGCTTCTCTTTTAGCTGCATCACCACGGTAAGTCGCACCATCCAATCCCTGAAAGCTTGCCTGAAACGCATGAAAACGATACATATATGAATATTTATATTCAGTGGACGTTATTGGTGTCTTGATGGTCTGACTATAAGCATGCTTAGATTCTTTGTAAATACCATCCATGTCTATATTTTGATCGTATTTTAGTTTGATTGCATCTGTTACTGCGATTATTTCTCTTCGTAGAATATTCAAGGTCATAACTTCACGATACAAAGTCATATCTTCACTAGACTTTAATGGACTATGTTCCACTATATTGATAAGCTCATGTGCAAGCGCGAATAGACCACCAAGCTTTTGAAATGCATTGAGTTGTTTATTATCTTCAATTTCTCTTAATCGCTGAAAATAAGGATTATAATCCATAAAAACAAACCGACGAATAAAATGAGCGAATTGTTGCTCTCTTTTAGCATAATCAAAGGATAAACCTGAATTATTCACTTTTTGTTGATTTGATAAGGCGACATTCTTGGCAGCAGTTTTTAACCTTGTTCCAGCATTTTTGATTTTTCCCAAGGTTCGTTTTAATGTATCTTCATTGTTTCCATCTGAGCCAGCTGTCGCATTAGCTAACTGGCCAGCCCGTGTAGAAAAATCAGCGGCTTTATTGTTAACGTCAGCAGATGTATTTTTAAACTTAACCCGTTTACTTCTATTTGGCCTTGGCATGAATAACCCCTATACAAATTAAATTACACGAATTATATCGTACAATAAGGTGGCAGTCAAATTTTTAAACAGGTTGGTCATTATTGGCGGCATGGTGATGATATTTTTTCTCGGCAGTACGCACTTTGAGCGTCACTGCGGTGATCAATCTATCGAGCAAATCCAATGGATATCATTTCAACATGAATGGTAAATAAAGAAAATGGACTGCCTGAATGACCATCGCATTCCCGGATTACGGCTCCGCCTCCATCCGGGCTACAAATGCT
>JAGXGR010000056.1 GCA_024636645.1 Legionella sp. | reverse complement strand
AGATGTGTATAAGAGACAGACATCAATCTTTTCATGTAACCTGTCAGGTTATTTGTCGAAGGCGCATATTGAAGATCAGCATGGATTTTTTCCTGATCGATAGCAATGGTCCAATCTTTCTTTTTGTTTTTGAAAGCCTTTAAGGTCAGATTGTCCAGGCTATCGCTAAATAAACGGGCTTTTTTAAAATGAAGGTCGACATAATTAAGAGCAGACCCAAGTGGAACACCCGCTGTATTTGTCGATAATTCAGCAATACTTGAACGCCACTGTTCCAGACTGAAATCAGAAACCGTACCGACGACCCGTATACCAGGCTGGCTTTGTCGCAGCGCTTTACCACTCCCCAATCGAAGTTCGCCTGAATACAGTTTAAAGCTGTCCTTATTATCTTCAAACCAAAAATCAGAACTGAGTTGTTTATCATAATTCATGCGAAACCGAAGGGCTTTGCGGGGATTGAAGTCGATATCCATTGACAGCGGTTTTTTGCTTTGACCGCTTTTACCCAAGGGAGGCGGTAAATCAATGATCAGGCCCCGCAAAGGGGATTGAATATGCATATGATCCAAATCGTCGGGATCGGCGGTGAGTTTTAAAGTTGAAGTCACTTGAAACTGACCGCGCATTAGCTTGAAGACCGGCAAATCATACTGCTTTTGCAGATCTTCCATGGTGATTTGATGTTTTATATTGACGACCGTGTAAGGCTTGGGTTGTTTCACGGAATGCAGGGATAAATTAAACGGATAACCAAAAGCCTTCGCCGTTAAATCGCTGTTGATGACACCCGCTTCATCAAATGCCAGTTGTCCTGATAAATGCTTCAAGTCAAGCTCACCCAGACTATGATGCACTTTGACGGTATTATCTTTCAGGGCTATATCACCTCTCGCCTGCGTATGGCCTACACCCAGGTAGAAGGGAATCTGCATCTTTAAATCCATGCTGAGCAGGCCTTGGATAGTGAGTATCTTTAAAAGAGACAATCGTTTCTTCAAAGGGGAGTTCATGACAAATGTCAACAACTGCCCCGCTTGTCCCTGACCTCTGGCATGGACAAGAAGCGTTTCTTTGTCATACCCCAGATCATTGACCTTCATATTGATTTCCCTGACGACAATGTCTTGAACATTCGCATGCACCAAATCAATATCGAGTGCTCTTTTATTTACTCTCAGATAACCATCGACTTCTTTTATCAAAGACCATTCCGGTGTAAATCGTAACTGAGCGCCGCTGAAATGACTGGTCAATTTGAATTCTCCGCCAGCGCTCTTATCAAAAGGAAAGTCCTTAACATGTCCGCGGACAAGCAAGCGACCGTTTGTCTGGTCGATGCGTTTAATGTTGGTTTTCAGCCATGTTACAAGCTTTGGCTTAAAGGTATTTTCAGGAATGAAGGGCAACCAGCGATGAATCTTTTTTGCAGAAAAATCCGTCACCAGATGGATATGATCCACTGCTGTAGAGGTTAGATCATCCAAAACCCCATGCGCACTCAAGGTCAAATCAGGTTGAGTCAACACCAACCGCTCAATGCTAAGCCTTAAGCCGTGGCTTAATTGTTTCCAATCAAACCCTGCATTCATTATGGAAAACGTTTGTGCAGGATACCCTTTGGCTGATAAGAGCACATTATTGCTATCCAGTTCCAAATGACCGCTGTCTGGCTGCCAATGTATAACGCCTGTGAGATTATTCATTCCAGGAAAACGAGCATCCGGTTGCCAGCCCAATTTTTCAAAACGTGTAAGCAGATAATCAAGCTGACCCTCTTTTATATACAAGGTGGAATCATGCAATTCACCATGCATTTGCATTTTATTCAAAGGGAGCAGCAACGGGTACCCATTCCCAACCTGAGAAAGCAACGATTCTAAAACAAGGTGCTTAACATACAGTTCATACTGATGGTTCTGTTGCTTATAGGTCAGTTTTAATTCATTTTCTGGCCAATGTTGTTCCTTGCTGGTTATTTTGAGTTGATCGCTTGATAATTGCCAGCCTGCGTTATTACGGCTCCAGGAGAGATTTGCACTGATTCGCTTTATCAGTTGCTGTGATTGACCAGGCAGTTTCCAAGCCAGGTTGTGAAAATTTACTTGGGACTGGGCCGTGGACAAATAGCCTTTGTCCAAATCAAGCCAAAGCTTGATATCACCTTTGCCGCCGGCAAAGTATCGGTATTTTTCGGGGAGTACAGCTTGTATCTGCTGCGGTTTTATTTGATTCAAGGAGATATAAATCTGGCCTTTCGTCTCATCCCCTTGGCTGGGATCAAAATTAAAATCAGCCTGTAAACTGGCCGTTGATTTCTCAAGCCTTGCTTGGGCTTCAACCTGATAACGTCCGTCGTTATTGATTGCTTTTAAATTAAAGTCCTTTAATTGCATCTGATGACCGTAGAAAAGCTCAACGTAGCGGATACGCGCTTTAGAATCAGTTTTTCATGTAAAGCAAGCCAGGCGGCAAAATGCTGGCCGACTTCAGGTGCCAGTTCATTAACTGAAGCCACAGAGGTTGTTACACCGTCTATGCGCCACTTACCCCCTTCTTCCCGTAAATTGAGATGCACATCATCAATATACAATACCCCGGGTTGAATCTGCCAATGCCACAGGGAGCTCAGCAGGTTAATCCCAACCAGCAAGCGCTTTAATTTCAAGGGTTTTGACAGCTCGCCATCCACCGTCACCTGTTTCAGTTTGATAACAGGCTCAAACCAATACCACCCTGTTTCCATTTCCCCAATCTGAACAGACTGACCCAGAAACATCGACAGATGTTGCTCTACCTGTGGTTTATATTGCTTAGCGAAAGGCGTCAATGCTCTGAAAATACTGCTAAGAACCGCCAGTGTAATGATGAATACCGCAAAAATAATCCAGGTTTTTTTAAGGCATTTATTCACCAGATGAAGCCTGTTTAATTGAAACATTCGTAATATACTATCGCTTTTGCGCATCGCATCCCTTTCCTTTCATACGGGTACAACTCCCACATAGGCAAAGAAACAGCCGTTGTTATATAGGATGATTTTGTGTCAACAGACCATTACTCAATGTTGTCGTCCCCGCGCAGGCGGGGACGACATGGTCTATATGAGAGTAACATCCTTTTATACTGCGCTGACTACCCTGTTATTTTCAGACCATTCCGGTGTGTTTTAATAGTATATGATGATACTATTTAGCCTGCTTATCAAGCTTTCTCAAATACGCCAGTTTCTCAGCAATTTTAATTTCCAAACCGCGGTTTACAGGCTTGTACCATTCGGGAGGCTGCATGCCGTCTGGAAAATAATTCTCACCGGCGGCATACCCCTGCGCTTCGTCATGAGCATATCGATAGTTACTGCCATAACCCAGGTTTTTCATAAGCCCCGTAGGCGCATTTCTTAAATGAACGGGGACGTCCCTGGATTTATCTTTTTTGATAAAGGCTTTGGCTTGATTAAACGCCATATAACCGGCATTGCTTTTGGCGGCCACCGCCAGATAGATAACTGCCTGGGCAAGGGCAAGCTCGCCTTCAGGAGAGCCCAATCGCTCATAGGTCTGGGCCGCATCATTCACAATCTGCATAGCACGCGGATCACTAAGGCCTATATCTTCCCAAGCCATACGAACAATGCGTCTTGTCAAATAATAAGGATCCACCCCGCCATCCAACATGCGGCAGAACCAGTAAAGTGCCGCGTCGGGATTGGAGCCGCGAACCGATTTATGCAACGCCGATATCTGATCATAAAACTGATCCCCTCCCTTATCAAACCGTCTGGCAGAGGTACTCAGATTATTTCTGATAAAGCATGCATCAATATCGCTCTGACCCAAGGTGTCTGCAGCGCTTGCCGCTTGACTCAAAAGATTTAAAAAGCGCCGGGCATCGCCGTCAGCGGAACTGATTAAGCAATTTACAGCCTCATTATCAACGTTCAGATGCGATAAAACAGCATTTTTTGCACGAGAAAACAAAGCCAGTAACTCTTCATCCGTCAGCGGTTTTAATACATACAACTGAGCACGGGACAATAAGGCCGCATTCACTTCAAAAGAAGGGTTTTCCGTGGTGGCTCCAATAAAGGTCAGTAAACCGGATTCCGTATAGGGTAATAAGGCATCCTGCTGCGCTTTATTGAAACGATGGATTTCATCGATAAACAAAATCGTTCGCCGTTGATGCGCCAGATGCTGCTTGGCCTGTTCAACGGCCGACCTGATATCCTTCACACCAGAAAAGACCGCGGATAAGGAAATCCCTTCACAGTCAAACGCTTCTGCCGTTCAACGGGCGATGGTTGTTTTGCCAACGCCAGGAGGACCCCAGAAAAGCATGGAATGTAACTTTCCGGACTGAAAAGCAACCCGCAATGGTTTGGACTCACCCAGCAAATGTTGCTGACCTATCACTTCATCAATGTGTTTGGGCCTTAACTTTTCAGCCAGAGGCATGTCCGGCTCAGATTCAAACAGACTCATTGTTCAACGACATCCACGCCCTTAGGCGGTTTAAATTTAAATAATTTTTCAGCCAGGGAAGGGTTCAGTTTTATTTTTGTTAATTTTACAATCGTGACCTGTCCCAATTGATCATAAAGATCAAGCCCTCTCAGTTCATCGCCTTTGAAATACATTTTGACACGCTGAAAACCAGATTTGGGCTTCTTGGCTTTCATATCAAATCCTTGTGTTTTACCCTTGTTGATAAGGCTCACCTTGTAATCTCTGGCCACCGTATCATCATAGCCGCTTAAAAAAAGTGCCGCCGTGCCGCCAAGGCTTTTTTGCTGTTTTTTTACTGTGACCTGTTCGAGCTCAACGTCATAGACCCACATGCGCTGGCCATCAGCAATCACCAATTGCGACATGGGGTCTTTGGTATGCCAACGAAATTTTCCAGGCCGTGATAACGCCATGGTTCCTGTAGAACTGGAGACTTCTCTTTTTTTAGCCTTAACGACCTGGCTGAATGAGGCCTCCATGGTTTTAATATTATTTAATTTTTTCTGTAAGGTTTCAGCCGCTGAGTCACTATAACCATACGGAATGAAAGACATTAACAGACATACGAGTAATTTTTTCATTTTTAATCCTCTGTTGCAGAAGAAACAAGAACCTCACGAAAGCCACCTTCCAGAGGGCCTACAATGCCCACGCGCTCCATTTCTTCAACCAAACGGGCGGCACGGTTATATCCCACTTTTAATCGTCTTTGAACAGCGGAAATACTCGCTTTTCGCGTTTGAATCACAAATTCAACCGCTTGATCATAGAGCGGATCAGCCTCTTCCGTTGTTTGACCATCATCATCCATACCGCCGTCAAAACCATCGCCTTGAACCTGGGTGATTTCCTCAATGTATTGTGGCTCACCTCTCGCTCGCCAGTCATCTGCAATGCGATGCACTTCCTTGTCATCCACAAAAGCGCCATGGACTCTCAAAGGCGCCCCACTGCCCGGCGCCAGATACAGCATATCACCATGACCAAGCAATTGTTCTGCACCCTGTTGATCAAGTATAGTCCTTGAATCAATTTTTGAGGACACCTGAAAAGACATTCGCGTTGGAATATTTGACTTGATAAGACCGGTTAATACATCCACTGAGGGCCTTTGTGTTGCCAGAATCAGATGTATGCCTGCGGCTCGTGCTTTTTGAGCAATTCTTGCAATAAGTTGCTCTACCTTTTTGCCCACAACCATCATCATATCAGCCAATTCATCGATGACAACCACGACATAAGGCAATTTTTCAAGCAAGGGAGCGGTTTCATCCATGGTCTGCCCCTTCCATAAAGGATCAGTTAAGGGCTCACCCGCATCCAGGGCTTCGACGACTTTGGTATTAAAGCCCGCAAGTTTTCTGACACCAAGCGCTGACATCAAACGATACCGTCTTTCCATCTCGGCAACACACCAGCGTAAAGCACTGGCCGCTTCCTTCATATCCGTCACCACAGGGGTTAACAAATGAGGAATACCGTCATACACCGATAATTCCAACATCTTGGGATCGACCATGATCAAACGCACCTGTTCTGGTGTCGACTTCAATAACAAACTCAGGATCATCGCATTAATGCCCACGGATTTACCTGATCCGGTGGTCCCTGCTACCAATAAATGCGGCATTTTGGCCAAATCAACCACCATGGGATGGCCGGCAATATCGACACCCAGGGCAATGGTCACAGGCGAATGCGCCTGCTGATATACATCGGATGAAAGGACATCTAATAAACGAACGATCTCGCGCTCCTGATTGGGCAACTCAAGTCCAACCACGGTTTTGCCAGGAATCACTTCAACCACCCGGACTGAGATAACAGACAATGAACGCGCCAGGTCTTTAGCCAACGTGGTGAGTTTGCTTACTTTTACACCCGCTGCCAGTTGAAGCTCAAAACGGGTGATCACAGGGCCTGGATGAACGGCTACTACATCTGCCTGAATGCCAAAATCAATTAAATGCTGCTCAAGTTCGCGTGACAGGATTTCCAGTTCCTGATGCGTATACCCGCCCATCGGCTTGCCTGGCATGCCTTTATCCAACAGGGACAGACTGGGTAATGTTCCTGAAACAGTGACCTTCCTGGGGGCTTTTTTCTCTTTTACAGCGGCCTCAACTGCCGGGACAATAAAAGGCTCGGGTTTTTCTATTTCTCTTTTCATTTTTTCCGGTTTACGGATAGCCACGGGTTTGTACACCGGCTTTTTCTCTGATTTAAAGTGCTGAAAGGCTTTACGAAAACCTGAGACGGCCTTCAATGCGCCCTTTGCTATAACACTTAAGCCTTGCAGTGAATAATAGCCTATCCATTCCACCAGACGAACCCATGATAATCCGGTTAGCCAGGTGACGCCTGTGAGAAACATTGCAAACAGCAACAAACTGGCGCCCTGGAAATTAAACGCCCAGGTTGAAAATACCGAGATACTCTGTCCGAGAATGCCACCGGCTGTGTGAATGTCACTTAAATTTTTCACCTGAGGCTCAAGACTTAGCAGGCCGCAACCCCCCATCACAAACAAGCTGAAACCAATAAAACGAAGCAGCAAGACAAAATGATTAATCACCTTTAATCGGCGGTGATCCTTTAAGATAACCCAGCCAATATAAGCAAAACAAAAGGGTATAAAATAGGCAAGATAACCAAATACAAAAAACAAAGTATCTGCAACATAGGCTCCGACCTGTCCGCCGGCATTGGCTGTAGAGCTGGCATGTTGACTGACATGCGTCCAAGCCGGATCGCTGATTTTGAAGGTCGTCAATGACAATAAAACAAAAAGCGCACACGTCAGAATAAGAATAAAACCGCCCTCACTGATACGCTTCACTAGAAAATTCGGCAGGGCTTTTTCCGGGCTGCCTGCCTTGTTACCCGAACGTTGTTTTATCATAGGTCTGTTAATATTTTTAATTTTGTCATAAGATTTGCCATCTTAACATAAATTTTAAGGAAGGCAGATACAATGAGCAAAAGCAATCATCATCGCTTAATTATTTTAGGATCAGGGCCTGCGGGTTATACAGCTGCGATATACGCTGCACGGGCTAATTTAAATCCGGTTATGATTACCGGCATGCAACCGGGCGGTCAGCTGACCACAACAACCGAGGTGGATAACTGGCCAGGGGATGTGGAAGGTCTGCAAGGACCGGCACTGATGGAACGCATGCAGCAACATGCTGAACGCTTCCAGACCCAAATTATCTTTGATCATATTGTCAAAGCCGATCTGAAGCAAAGCCCCTTTCAATTACATGGTGACAGTGAAATCTATACCTGTGATGCACTGATTATCGCAACAGGCGCCTCAGCACGCTACCTGGGTCTGCCGTCAGAATCAGCCTATATGGGGCGCGGGGTTTCAGCCTGTGCCACCTGTGATGGATTTTTTTATCGTAATAAAGAAGTTTGTGTCATTGGCGGCGGCAACACCGCGGTTGAAGAAGCACTGTACCTTTCCAATCTGGCATCAAAAGTGACTTTGATTCATCGTCGGGACAGCTTGCGAGCGGAAAAAATTCTTCAAGATAAATTATTTGAAAAAGAACGCCATGGAAATATAAACATAATCTGGGATCATCATTTGGATGAAGTCCATGGTGATGAGATGAAGGTCAATGGGGTCACCATTCGGCATGCTCAAAGCGGCGAAAAGGAAAAGCTGGCACTGGACGGGGTGTTTATTGCTATCGGCCATACCCCAAATACCGATTTATTTAAAGAGCAACTGGATATGAAAGACGGTTATATCCTTATTCGCTCTGGCCTGAGCGGCATGGCAACGGCCACAAATATTCCCGGTGTTTTTGCCAGTGGTGACGTGGCTGATCATGTGTACAGGCAAGCCGTTACCTCAGCAGGCTTTGGTTGCATGGCAGCGCTTGATGCTGACAAGTTTCTGGATGATTATTCTCAATGAATGATAAAGGGCCCGTTTTATTGAAGCCTGATGATGATTTCCCGCCTCCCCAAACCAGTGATAAACAAGGTTTGCTGGCTGTTGGTGGTGATTTGTCAATCGATAGGTTACTTCGCGCTTATTCCCAAGGTATTTTCCCTTGGTATGAACCTGGCTGTCCACTGTTATGGTGGTCGCCAGATCCTCGTTTAATCCTTCTTCCCGATGAATTCAAGCTATCGAAAAGCCTTAAAAAAACGCTTAACAAACCGTTTGAATTTAAAATTGATACCGCGTTCAAGGATGTCATTCATGCCTGCGCCAGCACGGGTGAACGATTAGGCAAGACCTGGATTACAACGGAGATGATAGAAGCCTATGAAGCCCTTCATGAACTGGGTTATGCGCATTCCTTTGAAGTCTGGCTGGATGAGACCCTGGTTGGCGGCTTATATGGCGTGAGCCTTGGCAGGGCTTTTTTTGGAGAATCCATGTTCCATTTTATAAGAGATGCCTCCAAGGTTGCGATGTATTTTTTAGCTGCCGTGATGAAAGAATGGCGGTTTGATTTTATAGATTGCCAATTACCCACTGCCCATTTAATCAGTTTGGGTGCTGAAATCATTCCTCGGCGTGAATTTTTAATCCGCTTAGAGAAGGCCTTGAAGTACCCAACCCTGCAAAAAAAGTGGGTTTATCAAGCAATTTAGCAGCAAACAATTGCCATTTTCTTCATTTTGGTGCAATATAACCGTTTATTCAATCCAAAGGGCTTGTCCCTGAATTAATCCGTTTCCATTTTTGAGAGACCTATGGCAAAAGAAGATCATATTGAAATGCAAGGTACTGTTATTGATACACTGCCTAACACCATGTTTCGTGTAGAATTAGAAAACGGTCATATAGTGACCGCTCATATCTCCGGCCGTATGCGTAAAAACTACATCAGAATTCTGACCGGTGATAAAGTCAAAGTCGAACTGACACCTTACGATCTGACCAAGGGCCGTATCACATTTAGAGATAAAGGTTAATTAACCTTTATCTCTAGGTTGCCTTAACCTTGTAAATTTTTGTCAAATATCAGTTGCTAAATAAGTGCAACTCTCACATAGATAAAAAAACAGCATTGTTAAAAAGGATGAATTTGTGTCAACAGAGCATTTTCGAATGATTTTATGCAATTTTGTCCTCCCCGCTATGCAATGTCGTCCCCGCGCAGGCGCATAGGCGTCATTGATTTCCTGGGTTAACATCGCCCCCGTAATACGCTCCGCTCCTTACGGGCTACCTACCTGTCGCCGTAATTTACGTAATACGCTCCGCTCCTTACGGGTTACCTACCTGTCGCCGCAATCCCCGTAATACGCTCCGCTCCTTACGGGCTACCTCCCGTCGCCGTAGCCCGTAAGGAGCGGAGCGTATTACGGGGCGATGGTCAAGACCCGCATTAACCACGCGCAGGCGCATAGGCGGCTATAACATTTTTTTATAGCAATTATCCGATTATGGACTATCCTCTAAAGAGCTGCTTTTATCGTCTTTTTCAGACGATTTTATAATAAAGCCTTACTTTAAGTAATGAACATAATGGAGATATTGCTATGGACAGAAAAGCGCTGATTGTCGTAACGAGCCATGATAAACTCGGTGATGAAGATAAAAAAACCGGTTTCCACCTGGCTGAGGTCACTCATATTTATTACCCGCTGATGGACGCTGGTTTTCAAGTTGCGTTTGCCAGTCCACAAGGTGGCGAAGCGCCCATTGATCCTGGCAGTATCGATCTTGACGATCCACTGAATGCAAGGTTTTTGGACAATGAAGGCATCGCCGATCAAATAAAACACACTATACCTATGAGTGAGGTCAATCCTTCTCTGTATCAAATCATTCATTTTGCAGGTGGACACGGCACCATGTGGGACTTCCCTGACAATAAAGATATCCAACGGGTGACGTCAACCATTTATGAAAATGGCGGTGTGGTCGCTGCCATCTGCCATGGACCTGCTGCTCTGGTCAATGTCAAATTATCAGACGGGGATTATCTGGTAGAGGGTAAACAGCTGTGTTCTTTTACTGACAAAGAGGAAAAAGAGATAGGTAAAGAAGACGTGGTTCCTTTTCTTTTAGAATCAAAACTCAAAGATAGGGGTGCAGAATTTAAAGGCGGAGACAATTGGGACGATCAGGTGGTTGTTTCTGAGAGATTGGTTACTGGCCAAAACCCCCAATCTGCAACGCATCTTGCTCACAAGATCCTCGAAGTCGCCAGCTTAAAGGTATAGGGCATCATAAGTGCAGGTCCACCGAATCACCTCAAGTCGGCCTTCTTAAATCCGTGCGTGTGGAATGACCGCGCACGGCTCCCTATAAAAAGTTATATATGCTGGTATGTAATTCTAAAGCAATGGGGCAGCTTTATGTTTAACATTTGTATATTGCCTGTCTAATAGATCTAAGGCTTGATCGTCATAATGATCAGTAAATTTCAGTTGATCTTCCCAAAAATTTACTCATTTGAATGTAGTTTATTCACTTTTTTGATATCCCTTAAACAAACGCTATAGATGATTATTTTAAAAAAACAATTTTTTATTGGTACCGATCCATTTATAGACCATAATTAATACATTATAATTAAACGAAAGCGGGTATGTTTAATTTATTAAATAAACATTGCATGATCACTTTAAGGGTTTGCTATGACAAAATTTATATTTAGCAAGGATGATCAAGATATAGTTCTATATAATGAAAGATTAAAAGACTTAAAATTTACACCTTTTGCAAAGCTTGGTGGCGGCAAGGGCGGTAAAGTATTTCTATATCAATATCAAGGCGATGATGCTGACATTCTGGCGCTTTGTAAACCACCTGAAAAAAATGGTCTTATTGCTGTCAAATTCTCACATCCCCCCGATGAGAGAGAAGCTGCCATTGCCGGGCGAATGTATGAATTTAGACAAAAAAACCCTCATAAACCATTAGATAGAGTAAACAAGATCCAACAAATTGGTGATGATTCGGGCTTTATTTGTATTTTAAGTCAATATGAATATTTTAACGACCTGGAAGATACTCCCTCGATTCGATCCGATGATCTACAGTGGTTTATTAATAGTAATTTCGGTAAACCCGGCGTCATCCCAGCTTCTTCAAAGATTCGTGACGCTTTCCAGGCTAATTATGATATTTTTATGAGTCAGTTAATCTCTAACATGCATATAGCTCAATCGCAATTTCATCAGTTAGGCGCTTTACATTTAGATACTGCTACTCGAAATTTCATAATGAATCTTGATATAGATGATGAGAATAATGTCATTAATATGAAGCCTAAACTTGCTGATTTTGGCTTATCATCATTTTTACAGCCAGGTACACAATTTGGGGAAGGATACCCTGAAACAAAGAATCCTTTGCGATGGATGGATCAAAATGCTTTATATCAAAATCGAGGCAAAACTTCGATTCAAACCGACTTGTTCGCTTTAAAGGTAACTATTATAGGGACGTTATGTTTATCTTTTGACAGCCAAAATACGTTGGAAAGCCAGGTATTGCCGAAATTAGCAGATAGGGGTCCTGGCGCAAGTCAATGGAGCAATGCCCAGGCATTACAATTTTACCTGAAACATCTCGATGAAATTGTACTGGCATCCGCTTGTCCAGAACATCAAAAAATACAATTAAAACAATTTCTTGAATCTTATGAATATTATCTGACTCAAGTGCCTGAAGGTGATTTTAACTCTGCACAGAAAGAAGATAGACAATTACTGTTAGATGCCAATAAACAGTTTATTCTTAGTAGCTTAAAGCGAATAAATGATTCTTCTTTATCAAATAAGGAAGCCTGCCTCGCATTAAGACGACTTCAACAAATAGATGTTTCAGATCAAAGCATTAGCGATCACTTGCAAAATAGGATTACTGAATTAGAGTCTGGACTTAGAAAAGAAGCTGAGGTGGTCGCTGGTGAGAGCTCAGCCCAGATAGCTCATGAAGAAAGTCATGACGGAGTGTCTGCTGCAAATGGATATATAGACCCTCAAACACTTAATCCTAAACCTATAGCCGCACCCCCACCTGCAAAATCGCAGCGAAATCTGTTAAGTGACAAACCGTACCAGCGGACAGGAGGCATTCAACCTCCAAAACCAACGAATGCAGACAAAACCCAAAATCCAAACCAGGGCCATTATGTGATGTTTCGACCAGAGAAAAATGAAGAAACGTCAGCAGGTTCCGCTGAGAGCCATTATGTGCCGTTTAGACAAGAACAAGATGGAAATGCCGCGGCAGCGGCCGATTCAGCGCAAAGCCATTATGTGCCATTTAGACAAGAGCAAGATGGAAACGCTGCTTCGACAGCCAATGATGCATCAAGCAGCCAGGAGCGAGAAGAACAGTCTCTAACAGACAAGTTACAAGCTATATATGGCAAAATTGAAACGCAGATTAACACTTTAAGAAAGAGTTCTACGGTTTTTAATCGTTCAAGTACGCAAAGAAAAATCGATGCTTTAATCAATTTAAAACATCATATAGGGGCGAAAAAAAATGTTCAAGAGGGTATTGATGCCTGGAGGGGCCCAAAGGATAAACCTTCATATGATTATAAAATAATATCACGTCATCGTAATCCGTTCAGCGCATTTTTATCATTTTTCAGAACAAGAACAACCAAAACGGCAGAATTTATTAAGGAATTGTACGATTCCTCTCCTGCCAGTTCATTTTCTCAGATGAATCAGCAACTAGAAGACAATGCACCACAAAGCATAGGTTCAGAAAATGTTGCATCAGAATATGCCTCAGTTCCTGCAATTCTTGATCAAGCCAGGATAAAACATTCTACGGGCCTTTTGTTACTTAAAGCCGTCAATAAAGAAGGTAAAAGAGTCATTACTACCATAGGAAAATACCCTTTTTATCAATCCACAGGTAGGAATTCAGCCCAACCTGAAACATTCTTCCCCTTTTCTGGTATTTATGAGAGCAACATTGCAAACATGTATACTAGAGGTGCGCTTGCCAAACCAAGTGCTGATATTCTTTATGGAAATAATATAAACAGTGCTTATTTCCCAACAGCCCTGCTAGACTACATACTTGAAAATGAAATAGATGTGAATGTCATTTCCCGACTTGCTAACATTGAAGCAATGACCATCTCCTATCTGATTGGTGGCGGGTACTGGAACACTGATGAAGGTAAAACTTTGGGTCAATTTATAAATAAACATTTTGCTGATTATATCACTGATATTTATGATGAATATAAAGAAGCTATAGAGGTATGTCGTTCAATTCAATCCAAGGATGATAAAAACTTTAAAACTATAACTAATTTTGTAGATATTAATCAATATTTACAGGAAAGAATAAATGGTTTTGAAATCACTATGGGATGCCCCGTTATTGCCGGGGGTTACAAGGTAGATAACAAGAACATGCCGCAGCCTTCATCAACGGCTCGACCCGGGCTATAAAAATTTTTCAATTAACTTTAGGATTTACAATGACCAGAACAGAAAAGGAATTAATTCCGCACCTGAGCAACCACTTAAATTGAGCGGCGCTATCACCTGCTGTGTCAAGGTTAAATTGCTTGTTAATGCGGACTGTGACTTTTTAGGCAACGTCCCTGAATTTTTTTAAACAAGATTTAATCTTGAATTGAGCTCATATTTTCAATTTCACTTCGATCTGCCCCCTCTCCCGCGCTAGGAATTTGAGTAGTATGATGATGCTTTTCGTGGGAGAGGGTTGGGGCTAAGTGATCCCTACAAAATTTGAACAACCGATTATTTCATGATGTAGCCCATTTTGTTTTATATCTAAAAGGTCATTTAG
>JAGXGR010000055.1 GCA_024636645.1 Legionella sp. | reverse complement strand
GATACACTTAATGATATCCAACAAAGAATTGACCGCTATCAAGAAGCCTATCCCACTATTCACAAGGCGTTACAAAACCGGTTAAATGCATGCATTATCAGCCAATCTTTAAAGCAAGGCGATACCCTGACCGCGCTTAATCTATACCATACAACCCCTCTCATCCCAGAAGAGGTTATACTCTCTTTAGGAGAACAACTGTATGCCCTGGATATTGAAAATGACCCTCGCTTTAAAGGAAGCCGTCTAAACATTCAAGACAAGGTATGCGCAGCCCTTGCTGTTTTGACGCCCATTTATCACCAACAATACGCACAAGCGCTTATAAAGAAAATCCTTGGAGAGCTCATGAATCAGGGAGTAAGCGAACTCGGCGTTTCATTGCTGCTACCCGAGCAGGCATTGGCATCGGCAATTGCCAGCTTAGAAGAGGATAAAAGCAAGGCATCAGATAACATCAAATCAATGAGTCCACAAGCCATTTATAACCGCTGTCAGGAAGATCCTCTTAAGAGTGCCCTGGAACAGCAGTTTGGCACGGCTTCTATCATAAGCATTGAATCCGCTGTACGCTCTAAGGATAACTTTACACTCTCTGTCAAAACGGAAAACAACCCTGTCTCTGAAGGAAAACTAGAAGCCGATGTGGCTGATTCACAGGCAGGCCCAGGGGCACAAAGAGAAGAGTCCAGGGCTTTTTCATTCCAGGGGAATGCCAGCCAGAAAATAACAAGCCCATTGTTGACTCCATTTTTAAAAGCTTTTACAGACCATGCCAGAACTGAAAGTGAAAAATTAGACGGCACCCCAGAAGAAGCGGCATCTGCCGCCTCCCTGGCCAGCGCAGATAATGCTGGCCTTGGCAAGCAGGAATTAGACGCTTTGCCTCAACCTCATGAAAAAAGCCCAAAGTCACTTCAGCCTGAAACACTCGTCTCTAATGGAGGCACAACAGCAGCTCAGGACAATCAGCTGGTTGGTGTTGATGATTATCGCAAGCAAATCATTACTAAAATCAATACATATTTGGATTTTAAAGAATCTGTAAAAAAACGGGAGATGAAAGACTATCGTAAAACACCAGGCTTTTTTACAAGAATCCGCCACTGGGGGGAAGAAGGTAAGAACAGAGCAACGGATTTAATTACAAAACTGGAGAAATCAGACAGTTTCGATGGCATGAATAAAGTTCTGGCTGAATTTTTTTCTGAACCCAAAACAGCCTACCATAACAACTCTCTTGCCTCATTTGTGCTTGACGCCCTAAATGAGCATCAAACAAATCCTTGGGGTAAAGTGAGTCAAGATAACTCGGGGTATTATAACAGACAAGACGTCAATAAAATCCGTCAAGATATACCGGGTGCTCAAAGTGGGCCAAGCATTTAAGCCTTGCTAACTTCAAAATACAGGCATGGACCATTATCATTTATTGGGCCGGTGCCTGCCCCTCCATGTTCAACATTGGCCTTTAAAGCCGGAACGTCTAGAAATTTAAAATATAAAGCGCATGTTTGTACAGACAGTGACTCAAGAGTCATTACTCATATTGGAACATGTTAGCATTCAGGGTACTTGGCTGCTATTGCTATTAACATAAAAAGGATATTTTTTTTGGCTATGGACTTTGTTCATCGCATTGGGTTTAATTTAACCACAAAAATCAACAGGCCGGATGGTCATTTGGACATCTATTTATTCTTTTGATATCGTGATCCCGTAATACGCTTCGCTCCTTACGGGCTACGGTCTTGTAGCCCGGATGGAGGCGGAGCCGTAATCCGGGAATCGATGGTCATTTGTACATTTATTTATTCATTTGATATCGTGCTCCCCGTAATACGCTTCGTGCCGAATGGGCTACGGATCTATGTGCCTGATGGAGGCGAAGCCGTGGCTTGTCTAAATGACCCATTCTATTTGACGAATTCAAGCAATAAATGGTATCAATATATATCATTCGCAACGATAAAAAAAAGGAGTAACAATGCCTCAGGATGGCTTAAGTCAGGAAGATAAACCCTCAGAGTCCAATTTCACCCAAAGGATGATAGATTTTTTTGGTGGGGTAAAGGAATTCAATACGGCAATGGCGTTATTAAGCCCAAGTATCATCAATATCCTTCAGTCTCAAGTAGAAAACCAAACGGGCATGGTGGGCATGTATCAGTTGGGATCAGGTGCTTTGCTGCTAAGCGGTAATTATATGTTTTTCAAGCAAGGCGATCCCTCCATGCACAGCCGTATGGGCATGCTGACCGGCGGTATGAAAGCAGTATTGGGTGTAAGTCTTTTTGCAGTGGGTATGGTCAAGGCCGTGAGTCAAAACGATGAATCCAGTTTGATGATGAGCATGATGTATCTGGGTTATTGCAGTAAAACACTTTCGACCGTCCTGGATATATTCAACACGGCTGTATATGGTAAGCAGGCTTGGAGTGCTATGCATGCGTATGAAAAAGCTTTAAAAAATGATTAAGTTTTAAAATCCTGAGCTGCATTTAAACATGCAGCTCAGGATTCTTTTATTTACTTCCCAAATGTCCACATCGACATAAAATCAACAACAGACATGTCGGATAAACGAAGGGTATCATCCATCTCACGTGTGAGCTTCTCGATTTTTTCCTCTGAAAATTTCGTTTTCAAATTGCGCTTGAATTTATTCATCAAGACAGGAATGCCCTCTTCTCTTCGACGTTTATGCCCAATAGGGTATTCAACAGTAACCTTATCGGTTTCAGCACCGTCCTTGAAAACTATCTTGATACTGTTGGCAATAGAGCGTTTTTCCGGATCATGATAGTCTTTTGAAAACTGTTTATTTTCAGACACTTCCATTTTTTCACGAAGTTCATCAATGCGAGGATCGGAGGCCGTATCGTCTTCATAATGCTCTGCACGTAAATCACCATGTATTAATGCCACAGCAACCATATACTGTAAACAATGATCGCGGTCAGCCGGATTATGTAACGCGCCTTTTTTGGAAATAATACGAATGGCTGATTCATGGGTAGTCAACTCAATGGTCTTGATATCATCGAGCCGCTCTTTTACCTTAGAATGCAGCTCTACAGCGCACTCAACGGCGGTCTGAGCATGAAACTCTGCGGGATAGGCAAGTTTGAACAAAACATTTTCCATGACATAGGAGCCATAAGGCCTTTGGAATTCAAAGGATTTACCCTCAAACAACACATCATAAAAGCCCCAGGTGGGTGCCGTTAACGCACTGGGGTAGCCCATTTCGCCTTTCTTGGTGATAAGTGCCAATCGAACGGCTCTGGCTGTTGCATCCCCTGCGGCCCAGGATTTTCTTGAGCCGGCATTGGGGGCATGACGGTAGGTTCTGAGACTTTGTCCATCAACAAACACCTGAGACAAGGTTCTCAGCAGCATGTCTTTGTCAGCACCAAACAAAACAGCCGCCACTGCAGCACTGGCCAGCTTGACCAGAATGACATGATCCAGTCCCACGCTGTTAAAGCTGTTCAAAAGGGCCATGCAGCCTTGAATTTCATGGGCCTTGATCATCGCTGTCAGCACATCATGCATCGTCAGTGAGGGCTTGCCTAGCATCATATTTTCCCGACTGACATAATCCGCAACGGCAAGAATTGCACCCAGATTATCAGAAGGATGGCCCCATTCTGCAGCCAGCCAGGTATCATTATAATCTAGCCATCGAACCATGGTACCGATATTAAACGCGGCTTGAATCGGATCCAGTTCAAAAGCCGTACCTGGAACGCGGGCACCGCCCGGCAATTCTGCGCCTTTTACCACAGGCCCTAATAACTTGGTGCATTCTGAAAAGTCCAATGCCAACATCGCACAGCCCAAACTGTCCATTAAACATAAGCGTGCTGTATCATAAGCCTCAGAACTGTCGATGTCCTTTGTCAGCACATAATCGGCTATGTCTATCATGACCTGATCATAGTCAGGTTTCACGTTCTCTTCGACCGTATGATGATTCATGTTAATCCCTCTCTTCTAGCGGTACATACTCTCGGGGTTCAGGTCCTGTGTAGTCTGAGGTGGGCCTGATTAATCGGTTATCCGCACGTTGTTCAATGACATGCGCGGACCAGCCTGTGATTCGTGACATCACAAATACCGGTGTAAACAATGACGTAGGAATACCGCAGTAGTGATAGGCTGAAGCACTGTAAAAATCAAGATTGGGAAACAGTTTTTTCTCTCGCCACATGACTTCTTCAATCCGCTCGGAAATGCGATAAAGTTTCAAATCGCCTTTGGCTTTTCCCAGTTTTTCTGACCAGGCTTTAATAATATCTGAACGCGGATCACTTTCTTTATATACTCTATGACCAAAACCCATGATTTTTTCTTTATCTGCCAGCATTTTCATCAGCTGCGTTTCTGCCTCTTCAGGGGTATTGAATCGCTCAATCAATTCCATCGCGGCTTCATTGGCCCCGCCATGCAAGGGCCCGCGCAGGGTGCCAATGGCTGTGGTGATGGCAGAATAAAAATCTGACAGCGTCGCTGCTGTCACTCTTGCAGCAAAGGTTGAGGCATTAAACTCATGCTCTGCATAAAGAATCAGCGAGACATTCATCATTTCACGTTCAATATGCTCTGGGCGACGGCCATGCAAAAGATGAAGAAAATGACCGCCCAAGGTGGTTTCCGGACTGTCCAGATCAATTTCTCTGCCCTCATAATGATATATATACCAGTAGCACATCATGCCAGGGAAAGAGGCCAGCAGGCGATCGGCAATATCAAACTGCTGACTGAAGGACTCCTCAGGTTCCAGGTTGCCAAGAACGGAGCAAGCCGTGCGCAAAACATCCATGGGATGCGTCTCTTTTGGCAGCAGTTTCAATACTGTTTTTAATGCTTCTGGCAAAGAACGCATGCCCATTAATTTGTCAGTATAGTGCTGTAATTGCGATTTAGTAGGTAATTTGCCATAAATAAGCAAATAAGCCACCTCTTCAAAACTGGCTTTCTCAGCGAGCGTGTCAATAGAATAACCCCGGTAATGCAGTCCTTCTCCCTCTTGACCTACTGTAGCTATGGCTGATTGCCCTGCAACAACGCCTGCTAACCCGCCGGATTTATCGCTCATGTCCTTCCTCCATATATTGGTCTAATTTTTCTTCGTATTGATGATAACCGAGTACCTCATACAGCGCTTGTCGTGTTTGCATTTTATCAATCACTGATTTTTGAGTGCCTTGATTGATGATGGTAGTATAAACATCCAACGCGGCTTTAGACATCGCCCTGAAAGCACTGAGAGGATATAAAATCATTGCCACACCGGCTTGTTCAAGCTCAAGTTTAGTGAATAAAGGCGTTTTACCGAATTCTGTAATGTTTGCCAGTACCGGGGCATTTAACCGGCTGGTTATCTGCTGGTAGTTTTCGAGGGTTGTGATGGCTTCAGGAAAAATCATATCAGCGCCCAGCTCTATGCAATAGGCTGCACGCTCAAGAACCGCCTCCATGCCCTCTGATGCAAAAGCATCGGTTCGCGCCATTATCACAAAATCTTTATCGACTCGGGCATCAACCGCCGCCTTGATTCTATCACCCATTTCTTTTATTGAGACGATGGATTTATTCGGGCGATGACCGCATCGTTTGGCAGACACCTGATCTTCTATATGAATCGCTGCAACGCCGGCCGCTTCCATAGACTTTACCGTGCGGGAAATGTTGAACGCATGCCCCCAACCCGTATCCACATCGACCAGCAAAGGCAATTCGGATGCCTGGGTGATACGCCTGGCGTCTTCAAGCACTTCTGTCAGGTTTGTCATACCCAAATCAGGTAAACCATAGGATGCATTAGCCACCCCGGCACCTGACAGATAAATCGCATGGCATCCAGCTGACTCAGCAAGCATTGCAGAATAGGCGTTGATGGTTCCAACGATTTGTAAGGGTTTATTTTCTTTCAAAGCGCGTCTGAAACGCTGGCCTGAAGAACCTGTCATTTGAAATCACTCCTTGTAATTTTCTAAGCGTTGAATCAATATATAATGAATGTTAAGAGATACTATTATGAATTATTGGAAGAAGCAAATACCGCTTGATTTTAAACTGTTTTTTAAATATATGTTATTTATTTTTCTGCTGCTATCAAGCTCTTTTTGTCTGGCTGCAACATCCACTCCCAAATTATGGCTGGCTCCCAGTATAGACAAAAAAACAGAGCATCTCCTTTATTTTTTTCAGCCTAATCTAAGATTTCTACAACAGAATATGAGACTTCAGGAAGCGCTGCCTGAAGTGGGTGTAGGTTATTTTTTCACAAACAATGCAAGTATCTTTTTGGCTGCCAGTTGGGCTAATAAAGATGATGATGTCAATGTCAATAAACAGGAACGCAGAGCCTGGCAACAATTAAATTATTCTTATAAACAAAAATCACTCGAGTGGTTAGGCCGATCAAGGATAGAGGAGCGGAGGCTGATTGGCGATAATAACTTGTCATTAAGGCTGCGGCAGCGATTAAGACTATTGGTTCCCATATCAAATCATTTATCTATTGATGCGCATGAAGAGATCATGATTAATCTTGTTAGGCCCGCGTGGATTTCTACAAAAACCCTGGATCAAAACAGGAGCTATATTGGTTTACAAGGACGTATCAATTCAAAAATTAAACTCAATTTCGGTTATATGAATCAATACCTCTACAAGACGCCAGCAGAAATCGGTCAAATAGCTGTTGTGGGTCTTGACGTATCGCTAGATAACTAACACGCCTTTTGAATACCAACGGCAATGCCCGGAAAGAAAGACCCGTTTGTCATCCAGCTCACAATACACATCGCCTTTCCTGACCGAACCCTGTCTTGCCAATAATGACGTTTTATTCAAGCGATCAGCCCAGAATGGGGTCAAGACACAGTGTGCAGAGCCTGTCACCGGATCTTCAGCAATGTTATGCTTTGGATAAAAACAGCGGGAATAAAAATCAACATCAGTGCCTCTGGCTGTGAGTATCAGGCCTCTTTTAGGCAGATGGGTTAACGCTTTTAAGTCAACCTGGGCACGCGCCACGGCCTTCTCGCTTTCAAGCTCGACTAGATAATCCAGCTCACTGTCATAGACGCCGAGTGGATTGGTGTCAATACAGGCTTTAATTGCTTGCGGATTGTCGCAAACCTGATAATCCAGTCTTGGAAAATCAAGCATGTATTTATCCGCTTTTTTAACCACTTTCAGTTCGCCGCTTAAACTGTCAAAGGAAAGGCTGTTGCCTTTGACCTTGCCTGACTCAAACAAGACGTACCCGGCAGCAAGTGTTGCATGGCCGCAAAGATTAATTTCACCGTTTGGAGTGAACCAGCGAATATGAAAGCCGCCTTTATCGCTCGTGATAAAGGCGGTTTCAGATAAGTTGTTTTCGACAGCAATGGCCTGCATTAATTCATCATTCAACCATTCGTCTAACAAGCAAACTGCCGCCGGATTGCCATAAAAAACCTTGTCCGTAAAGGCATCCACCTGGAAAATTTCGATATGATTCACTCACAACCTCAATGACTATTTATAGGCGGGAAGAGTAACTATCTCTGTTTAAAAATGCAAGCAGAAGTCATGACTCACACAGCGATTGGAAGTCCGAGCCGCGCTTTCCCGCTACTTTAACTGTTCCGCTGCCTGACGGTCGCGGTTCGGTTAGATCGCATTTCGGTCGTGACTGGGGCGCGGATCGGACACTTCGACTATAGTTTAGCCATTTAAATGCAATCGCTTTGATAAAATTCCAGCGAATAAAATACAGTTTTTCAAAACTATTAATATTGTCTTAATAATTTTCATATATCATTGACCGTTTAACTCATGATGATCACGGTTGATCGGATTTGAAGGCTGGGATAGCAACATTATAAAAGGCAGCTTATGACAGAGGTATTATTTTGGAAAGGCATTATTTCGCCTCGTGACGATCTGAGGGACTTTGAGGAAACGGTATCTAAACTGTTACAGGGTGAATACAAGGCCGCGAATCTGGATTTAAAAAAATGCCGCGGTTTATCGCTGTACACGGCCAGAGTCAATCGTTCCGACCGTCTCTTGTTTACTACCGTCGAGAAAGACAATAAGCCATACCTGCTTTTGTTGGAGGTCATTCCTAATCATGACTATCAAAAATCACGCTTTTTAAATAACCCGGTGCTTTTAAAACAATTCATTGAAAACGCTGATATCCAGCATGCCAGCGTTGTCACCGCTGCAAATATTCATGACCTGGATTCAGAGGAGTCGAGTACGTTATCAAACATCAATAACAATGCATCCAATCCGGATCAAAATACCATTGTTGAACGACCGATTTTTTATTTCAACCAACGCTATTTAAGTTTTAACCAGCGACAGGAACAGGCCGTCCAGGCCAAGCTGCCTATGATCATCAGCGGTGCACCAGGCTCTGGAAAATCCTGTGTGGCTTTATCCTTTCTGGCCTCGGCCACAGAAGCCCTCTCTGATGATAATACAACACGAAAAGCACTCTACATCACGCGCTCCCCTTTTCTTGTGGAGCAAATGAGCCGTTCATGGTCTGCCCTGCCCGCATCCCTTTGCAGCGATTTTGAGGTGGACTTTAAGTCTTACGAAGAATTACTTCTCACAGCCGAACCGCAACTGGCAAAAAGAGAATTGTGCGATATTGTGCAGTTTGAATCCTGGTTTACAAGTGATTTTATCCGGCAGGCTCAAAACCGACAACAGCTTAACAGCGCAAGTCATTCACCGCTGCAAAACCTGGTTGATAAAAAAGCACTGCTCTATCAGGAACTAAGGATTGCATCTGGGCATGAAAAAAAGGACTATATTTCCCTGGGTCATAAACAATCCTTATTCCAGGAAGAAGATGAAAGAGCACTTTTATATAGGATATTTAAAGCCTATAGCCGCTATTTAAATGAAAATAATTATTATGATCCGGCCTTTTGCGATTTATCCTTGCTCCAAGGGTATGATTTGGTTGTCATGGATGAGGGGCAGGATTTTTCCTTGCAGCAGTTGAAAAATCTTCTGGCACTTGCCGGAGACAATCTCTGTATTTGCTATGATCCCAACCAGAGCCTTAGTGATGCACAATCCATTCTCGCTTACCTGAAAGACCATTTCTACCAAAAGCAGATAAATGTCACAAACATTGCTTTTCATGAAACCTATCGCTGTCCGGCAAACATTGCCGCAATGGCCAATGTCGTGCTCGATATTAAACAGCAACTGGCAGGGCGTGCAGATAAACAGGAAGCCGAAGCGATTATTCCAGTCATTGGGCAAAGCAATGAGGGAGAAGTCCGCTGGCTGGATAGTCTGGATGAAGCCGAACGAAACCAAATAGCCGAGCAGGCAAACCATACCGATTTTGCCATCATTACCACAGAAGAATTCAAAGAAGAAGCTCGCGCATTATTTAAAACCCCTTTGATTTTTACGCCTGCAGAAATTAAGGGATTGGAATACCCTGTTGTTTTGATTTACCGCCTCATTGAGGGTGTGGACTTTATTCAGGCCAGTAAATCTCTGAATGCAGGAAAGCATATCGATAAACGTGATTTGAGACCTGCTTTTAATGCGCTTTTTACAGCGTTTACACGCGCACAGACCACGCTGATTATTTATCAACCGCCTCACCATCCAACGGCTGAACTGATTACGAGGTTAAAAAAAGGACTGCCTCAAATCGACTCAACAAGAAAACCATTAGTACATGCTCTGAATGATGCGTCAAGATCAACGGACTGGGTCAATGAATATCAACGTCAGCTAACATTGGGCAATGTAAACCAGGCCAATGCTATCCAGCGCCAATACCTGCCACAAAAAGCGGATATAGCGGCATCTGCCCTGCCTGAGGTTGCGGCTTCGGCTGCTAATAAACAAGCCGCCCGGCCCAAATCCAATCAGCCCAATCCAAGAATGAGGAAAAAAAACAGAAACGCACTTGCTTTAAAGCCGCAAGCGCCCAGACAAACCACCTTAAAACCTAAAGCAGTCCGTTTGAATAAGGCCCAGGAAAATCTGCTGAAAAACCTTAGCAAACACTGTACATTTAATTTTTTAAAGAAAGTCTTCAGCAAAGACGATGTATTGGAATTGCTCTTTGAAAAAAATCCGCTGGATCCAAAGTCTGACATGAGTCTATTTGGATTAATGATGGGGAACGACGAAACGATAAATCAAATATCCAACTTTTTGGAAAAAAATCCGGTTTTTATAAAAAAATTAACGTTAAGATTATTGGATAAACCCTGTGAGTTTGGCAATGATGATGAGCATGCAAGCCATTTTTTACAAATGGTCATGAGCACTGCAGGCCGTTCCCAAAAAATATTAAGATTAATTTTCGAAGCGAACCCGGACATTCCTGAACACTTGACCATGGATAAGCTATTTACCTATTATACTGATTTTAAGATAAACCAATTTTTTGCACTTAGCGCGACCAAGGATGGTATACAATGCCTTAGGATCTTATTACGTACAAATAAAGATTTTATAAATCACTTGCAGGCAGGGGAGCTATTCAGTACCGCTTATAATCCCATAAATGAAGATAAACACGAATATACAAATACAGTTTTCAATTTCCTTTCTGCGGCGTTTTTAGCAGAGGAATATTTTTTATATGAGCTGATTCAAGCGAAGCCTGAATTGGTGGAAGGCGCAACTGCCAGGGATTTATTTTCTGTTTATAAACAGGCGGAACATACATCCCATCTGCTATCGGCAGCATATTTGTTTTCAAGTTCTTTAAAAGGCCTGGAGTTGCTTCATATCATTTTTTCAAAAAACAAACATTTAGCTGAGTCCAATGAGGCGAACAGTATGTTTAAAACAGAGTATAGACATCTAAAGTATGCTCCTTCAGCCTTTTCGCTTTTATCCACAAAATCAGCTGGCATTATGGTGCTCAACCTGATTTTTTATCAAAATGAGAGCCTTTTACAGCAAATTAAGCTGGACGATTTTTTTAGAATTTATCCCTTTAATCACGGAGAAGATAGCATGGATACCATTTTGGTCAGTGCTTTTTCAATGCTTTGCAAACACGGTGAAGGTGCCGGCTTATTATATAAAATCTTAACATCAAGAAAAGATATACTTGATGCCATTGCATTTGAACATCTTTTGAAAACAAACGCGACGACAGACTCTGACATGGACTTATCAAATAATAACCTGCTCTATCTGCTGGAAAATAATAATTTGGATGTCATTGAGCTAATTTTTAAAACGCATCCCGAATTGATTGACGGCTTGCAACCTCAGCACCTTGATCTGAAGATCAATCTTTCGATATCTCATCGGCTTGCCAGGAAAACGCTCAGGGACTTTTTAAAATCAGAAGCGCTTGCACCCATCAAAGCCCTAATACAAAGCAGGCATCCTGCTTTATTTTATCAGGAAACCAGCCTCACTCATCCTTCAAGGCTATTTTCTTCGAACAGTCCGGATAAAGATGCAGCAGCAGAAGAAAGCGCGAATACCATGCAGCCTGATGTATAAAGATTTTCAATTATATATGCTGCCTAAATAATGCCCAGGACATTTTCAGGCGGCCTACCCATTGCTGCTTTGCCATTGGCAAGAACAATCGGCCTTTCTATGAGTTCAGGGTATTGTATCATTAGCTCAATCAGCTGAGTATCACTTAAAGACAACGCATGAGCACCGGAGGTTGTATACACTTGTTCATTTTTACGAATCATGTCACGAGGATTAACCTCTAATACTGCTATAATTTCTTGCAATTCGGATGCAGTGGGAGGATTTACTAAATACTCAACCACTGTGGGCTCAATGCCCTGCTCTTTTAGCAATTGGAGCGTTTGACGCGATTTGCTGCATCCTGGGTTGTGATAAATGGTTACAGTCATAATGATTCCTTCATAAAAAGCTGTGTATGGAATAGTTAACTGCCATTTTAAAATTGAATGCGCTTATTTGCCAATAATATCGCATTGAAGCAGATCTTGCCCAGGGCAAGAGCATCAAAGAAGGCAAGATAAAGATTTACTCTCGATGCTGACCTACGTTCAATTGGATGACATTACTATCAACTGCATGCTGCGCCATTATCCATCGTTTCTGTTCCTTTTGACCCTCAAGATAACTTATCGCGGCTCTTATCGCCAATTGCAAATTTTGGATGTAGGATTGAAAGGTTGTTGTATCAGCAGTTTCGCTAAGTTCAGGTATTGATTTCATAAAAAATGGCGCCCTTTTAAGCGTCATTAAAAGCTTCATCAATACATTTTCAGAATGATGATTTAATGAATCTTCTAAAACATCATTCATTTGATTTAATAAATCACCCAGGAAGGAGGATTTTTCAAGTTCTGATTTATCAACTAACTTCGAATCCGCCCCATAAAATGTTTGTTTCATATCGCTTTTTTTGCCATAAACAAGTTCATAAGAAGCTTGAATGCTATCTTTTACTTGACAAGACAAAGCCTGCTCCAAATCCTGATCATCAAACAAACTCGTTTTATAAGCCATGGAAAACAGTTGCATGCTTTGATAGTACGTGATCAATGCCTGCTTGTCTGGATAAGACAGTGTCATGTTTTTAATGATTGTATCAAACGAAGCTTGTACCTCACTGTACTTGGAAAAATGCTCAAGGGCATGATGAGAGGAAATATTATCAACCAGTGCATCGCTGCAATGCCTGAGGAAATCCTGGTATGCCAGAACATCTCGCGTCACCATTCGTCCGTTGTTTTGCACGGTCTTTTTATTAACCACACTGAGTAAATAAGCCTTGGACAAAGCGTCCGCTTTCAGTCCAGCATACTCGGCTTCACTGTCAAAGGCTGCATTGTGTTGTAATTCCTTTAAAACCGGTTTCAATGCCTTATAGATGTTTTCTATCATTTGAGGATCGGGTGGAGTGATTTGCTCAAGTGACCATTCGGGCAAGACCAGTGCCTCGGCCTGTTCTCCAAATGCCATCAAATCGTTTGAAGCGGTATCAAATGGTTTTGCGGTATCACCGAGACGTCCATGTTTGAGTGCTGTTAGATAATCAGCCAAGTTCCCTCTTGTAGCGTTCATCTTAACTCCCTGTTGTCTATATTAATATCAAGTATAGAACACACTACAGAACAAAGGTAATTTTGGCAGAAAAGAAAGATTTATTTGTTTTTTTGAACAACAGGCCTTAAGCTAAGGCGATCTAAATTTCTTTTTAAAAAACGTGCAGGTGTCAGGGCCTGCATCAGTGATTTTGGCAACATGCCGGTCTCATGATTCATTTCAGAAGCCAAAAACTCCGCTGCCAAAGGTATGGTAGACAAACCTCTCGAACCAAAGCCCGCACATACAAACAGTCCCGAATACTCATGGTTAAACGCAGGAATCCATTGTTTGGCATTGGCAGAAAATTTTGCATAGCGCTTGTTAAAATCTGCGACATTCGTCACCGGTCCTACCAAAGGTAAATAATCCGCTGTACTGGCACGAACAGCCGACCAGGAGGTCAGAACTTTTTCAGACCAGTGCAGTTTAGACGCAAACTGGTTTAATTTATTTAAATTATCCCTATCATCTGTATTTTGCAAGGCATTGTGATGTTGTCCTAAATCATAGGATGCGCCTAACCAATGCAACCCGTTGACTGCTGGTAAAACATGGCCGCTGGCGCATAGGGGCATAGTAAGTCCGCTACTGGCTTGAGAGGCATCAATGGCCGTCATTTGTCCACGGATAGGCTTCAGGGGCAACCATTCGCTTTGTTTAAACTGTGAAGCCCGATACCCGTTGGCAATCACCACCGAATCTGCCTGGTGATTAGCCACAGACCAGGTTCCCTGCTCAAAAAACAACGCATCCACTTTGGTTTCGGGGTAATAGTCGATACCCTCATGGTTAATCAGCCAGCGACAAAGCGCTGGGGAATCAATCCAGCCCGAGTCAGGAATATGCAAGCCGCCAAATGAAACTGGGATACCCGCCAGCTGCGATGCCTGTGTTTCATTGACCAATTGCCCTAGCTCAGGATAATGCTCAAGCCAGTCTCGCATTGCAGTCTGTGTGGCCGCTTCCTTCTCATTATAGGCTAACAGCAGAGCACCTGTCAGATGACAAAAGGCGCTTTTTGAATCTATTTTTTTATAAAAAGCCGAGGAATACAAATAGCTCATTAACATGAATTCAGTCAAGGGTGAACGATAAGCTGAAAGCTTGGGAAACAAAACCCCCTGAAAAATCGCAGAAGCACCCGTTGCTACTCTGTTCTGTTCGTCAAGCAAACTGACCTGCCAACCTCGGGCCGCCAGAGAATATGCAGTAAAGCATCCGGCAAGGCCGGCGCCAATGATGATGGCTTTTTTAGGTTTTAAAGTCGGGGACAAAACCGTATGCCAGGGCGTTTGTTTTTTTTCTATAGTTAAAAGGCGCACCACCTTGAAACGCCGCTTTAATCATCTGTTTTTTTTGGGCGAATCCTTTTTGTCTGCTGTAGCTAAAGCCTGTGGCGGTTAAATTTTCCCTCACCACTCTGGCGGCTGAAAAAGTAGCCAGGGTGGTGCCCTGCCTTGAGAGCAAGCTCATCAATTGAAAAAGCTCTCTACACCACATGGATTCATTTTTAGCAGGCGCAAAACCATCAAGAAACCAGGCATCTACTGCCGATGGTCGTAAGGTCTTTTCCAGTGCTTGATCACCGCTTATCAACAATTCTTTATAACAATCAACTGCATCGCCAAGCATTAAGGTTAATCGAATACGGCCATTAAACAAGCTGATATGATGAAAACCCGGGGTTAACACCGGATAACAATCAATGAAAGGTTTCGCGATATCGGCCAGTTCGGGCCAGCAGGCCAAAGCCTTTTGCAAGTCTTTTTTAGATAAGGGAAATTTTTCACAGGAGAGGTAGGTTAACCTTACGTTTTCCGTGGCGTGCTTCATCCATAAGCGGCAACTTAAAAGGAAATTCAAGCCCGTTCCAAAGCCGGTCTCAGCGATGACAAAACCATTCTCGCCTTTCTCTGGAAGCCGCATCCATCGGTCAATCAGTTGATTGCCTTCAATGAATACATGCTGGCTTTCAGCCAGGCCATTGGCCTGTGAAAAATAAATATCCTGAAACCGTTTGGAAAAAGGCAGCCCCTCATGCCACTCAAGATCGGCCTTGGTTACAGGAACAAAACGACTACTCACAAATTATGCTACAGCTAAATCACCGTCCGTTATTGTCTCATCCTGATGCTCTTTCATCAATACTCTTAATTTAGGGATGAGCAATACCAGAATAAGAGAAGCGGCAATGGCAAACAATCCCAACAGGAAAAATACATGGCTGTAGCCCGCATTGGTCAGCAAGGGCGATACACTGCCCTCCTGCCCTGCCATCATCCAGTTTGAGCTGTAACTGGATAGTGTGGCACCAACACCGGTACTCAGCATCCACATTCCCATCATAATGCCTTGCAATGACGTCGGGGCCAGCAAACCGATCATGGCATACCCTATCGGTGAAATTAAAAGTTCCCCAATGCTTTGCAGACAATAACTGAGAACTATCCAGCCGGGGTTGACAAGTCCTGTCTCACCGGCGCTGGCGATTCCCAGAGGAAGTATGATAAAAGCAATGCCTATGAGCAAAAGCGCTAAAGAAAACTGGGTAGGGATATTGACCCTGGTTCCTTTTGCTCTCAACCTTATCATGGCAATGCTTAAGAGAGGCCCACCAATGACAATGGTTATCGTGTTAATATTCTGAAACCACTGCGGGGCTATAATCCATGCGCCCCATTGCCTTTGCACGTTGTGATCAATAAAATGTGTCAAACCCATGGGTGCAATCTGATACATCATCCAGAAAATGGTTCCAACAACCATCAATATCGCAAAGGCAAAGAGTTTATTACGATCTTCTTTAGATGGTTGCTTAAAGGCAAGCCAGACTATCAAAGCCATAATGGCCGCACCGCTTATCAGTACAAATTTATTAGCCCATTGTGCATGGTGAAGCGCGTGACTCAGCATAAAAGGCAACATGGCAACCAAAAGCAAGCCGCCGAGGACGCTTCGCTGTCTTCCTGCGCGGCTTTTTATGGCGTAACTGGTGTTTCTGTCTTCCAGTTGATGCCAGTAATACAGGCAGATCATTAAAGCAATCAGATTGCCCAAACTGCTCAAGAGAAATAAACGCGGGTAATTCTGTGTCAGCTGAAAATAACCGCTCATGCTAAAACCGACGAAGAAACCGATATTCATGCCAGCATAATTCCATAGAAAAGCCGCCTCTCGACGGTGATCCTCAGGCTTGAAAAGCTGGGTTAACATGCAATTGACACAGGTTACATTCAGGCCCGATCCGGTTAAGAAAGCCGCCAATCCATAATACAAGAAGGTTTCGTTAGCAAAGGACAGCAAAATACAACCGAAAATCTGAGCAACCATACCCAGGCTGAACAGCCCGCGGTTGGAAAATAAGCGCCCACCCCAGTAACCGCCCAAGAGGTGTAAGCCAAAATTAAACGCTACAAAAACACCCATTACACTGTTGGCAATGCTGGGAGAAATGCCCAGTTTACCTTTCATATAGAGAACAAGAGTAGAATAGAGGACGCTGAAACTGAGAGTAGAGACGATCTGGATAAAAAAAAGCGGGACCGTACCTTGGGGCATGGAACCAAAAAGGGCTTTTTTATTACGCACTATCGACATAAATTGCCATCCTTTGCTTATAGTATCCTTCTGGACTATGCCATGGATTCAAGGGGCTGTCTAGATTGAATTGATTTTGATGCAAGGCTGCCACATTAAAATTGGATCAATATACTGTAGGTTGGGCCTTGGCCCAACAATAAAAGCATTGAAACCCACGAACGAGGTCAGGATCTAAAGCAACAAATCTAATGCAACGATCGTTGGGCCAAGGCCCAACCTACAGGCCATCCTTGCGAAAAGTGAAGCAATTGTGCGTTTTAACGCAACATCGACCTGTATTGTATCTACTCGTCCACATTGACAACAAAGTGTTCATATTGGAAGAGTTATCAGATAAAAATAACAAAAATTAACCAAAAACACCTTTGAAAGGTATATAATCAGAAAATAAACCCATGAATGTGGAAACCTTATGCAGCAACGGATTTACCTGACAGGCATCGAAAAGCGACCCGGCAAATCTTTTGTTTCGATTGGCTTGTTATCCCTGTTAATGGAACAATATCAACGCGTCAATTGTTTTAAATTATTTGCAGAGTCCGATGAATCTCATATCAAAATACTTGAAAAACTCTCGGAACAACAGATAGAACCTATCATGGATATTGACAAAGGCATTTCAATGATGCGTACCCACCCGGATGATTTGATAGCGCATGTCATTGACAAAACACAGTCCGTTGACAATTCATTGATCAGTTTTTTTGAAGGCAGTGATTTCGAGTCAGACAATGATGTCGCTGAATATCAATTCAATTTATCCCTGGCCTATCAATTAAAATGCAATGTCATATTAATGATTTCCGCAAAAAACAGATCCGTTACACATACCCTGTCCATTGCCAACACGGCTTTGCAAATCAGCCGCAAAAACCATGCCCAGGTCATTGGAATCATTATCAATCAGATTGATAATAATCAGGAACATGAAGCTCGGGAATTATTTCAAAGTCAATTTAAAGATATCCCTATGATTTCAGTCATACCGGAGTTCGAGCACCTGGCTAATCCATCAGTGGGTGAAATTGCAGAAAAACTCAATGCTGAAGTGCTCTATGGCGAACGTGAATTAAACAGGTCGGTTCGACAATTTACGGTTGCCGCAAAAACCGTGACTAATTTTCTACAATCCAGGCTGGATAGAACTGGCATGTTAATCATCACACCTGATGATCGCATTGATATTCTTCTAGGCTCACTTTTAGCTGATCAGTCTGCCAATTATCCCAAAATTGCGGGTATTGTACTCACAGGAGGAGAAAAACCTGGTTCGGTGATTGAAGATATCATTAAAGGCTTGGAGCACCCCTTCCCTGTGATGCTGACCCAGTTGAAAACCTATGAAGCCGCGACAACCTTGTTTTCAGCTAAATTCAGTATCAATGCCACGAACCAGCCTAAAATCGATGAAGCCATTGAGTCCATGCAGCCTTATCTGCTTGGGGCCATGTCAGGGTTAGAATCCTTTAAACAGGATAAGGCTTTATTCAGTCCTGCCTTGTTTTTATATGAATTGCTTATGCGGGCCAAGAGCGATAAACAACATATCGTCCTGCCGGAAGGCGATGATCCTCGCATTCTCCAGGCTGCGAATTATTTATTGGTGCGGGATGCTGTAGACATCAGTTTATTGGGCAAACCGGATAAAATTCATTTAATGGCCAAACGCTTAGGTCTTACCTTGCCGGGGGTCAAAATCATCGACATTGAAAATTCACCCGACTTGGAGCGTTATGCCAAACAATATTTTAAACTGCGACAGCATAAAAATATTAATTTGCCCATTGCTTTGGAACGCGTGTCAGATGCCAATTATTTTGCAGTCATGATGATCTATTTCAATGATGCAAACGGCATGGTATCAGGTGCTGCCCATACCACAGCAGATACGGTTCGCCCTGCTCTTGAAATCATTAAAACAAAAACCGGCGTATCCAAAGTCTCTTCCATCTTTATTATGTGCCTTGAAACAAAAGTTTTAATTTACGGCGATTGTGCCATAAACCCGGAGCCTGACAGCGAGACATTGGCAGAAATTGCCCATCAGGCTGCCGCCATCAGTAAAAAGCTAGGCATCGATCCCCGGGTTGCTCTGCTGTCCTATTCTTCAGGGCAATCGGGTAAAGGGGTCAGTGTTGAAAAAATCAAGAAAGCCAAAGCGATCATCCAAAAATCCAACCCGGATTATATCGTAGAAGGCCCGATTCAATACGATGCAGCGGTTGATCCTGAAGTGGCACAAAAAAAACTGCCGGATTCTCAATTGGAAGGCAATGCCAATGTGTTGATTTTCCCGGATTTGAATACAGGCAACAATACCTATAAAGCCGTTCAGAGAGAAAGCGGTGCTCTGGCCATTGGACCGGTATTGCTGGGCTTGAATAAACCGGTGAATGATCTAAGCCGCGGTTGTATGCCACAGGACGTAATTAATACGATATTGGTCACAGCCATTCAGGCTCAAAAAAGCAAATGAATATCAAAGAGGATTTATTATGAATATACTCACCTTGAATGCAGGCAGTTCCTCGATTAAATATAAGCTGTTTAAAACCCGTGATAAAACCCTGGAGGGTGTTTTTTCAGGACTGATTGAAGGAATTGGTGAGATGAACGGCAAATGGCATCATACCAATAAAGAGTCCGATACCGACGTCCATTTGTTTAAGGATCATCAAGAGGCCTTTAAAGCCCTGGCATCCAAGCTTGAAGACGAGCTGAACGGCGATGAAATAAAAGGCATTGGTCATCGGGTGGTTCATGGAGGGGATATTTATTATCAGCCGACAGTCGTCAAAAATGAAGTTTTATTTACCCTTGAGCAGTTATCAAACCTGGCGCCTATTCATAATCCTATCAATATACTGGGCATCAAGTTTGCTCAGACCTATTTCCCAAATACCGTCCAGTTGGCCGTGTTTGATACAGGATTTCACCATAGCATGCCAGAAGCCAGTTATACTTATGCTATTGATCAGGACATCGCCTCAAAATACCATATAAGACGCTATGGTTTTCATGGCATCAATCATGAATATGTTGCCAGGCAGGCAGCCAAACATCTAGACAAAAAACTGTCCGAGTGCAATTTCATCAGCCTTCACCTGGGCAATGGTGCCAGTGCGTGTCTGATTAAACAAGGCAAATCTTATGATACCAGTATGGGCATGACGCCGCTGTCTGGTTTAATAATGGGAACGCGCTGTGGCGATATTGATCCGGCTATTCCTTTATACCTTCAACAGCAAGGGTACAAGGCAGAGGAAGTGGATGAACTGTTAAACAGACAAAGCGGCTTAAAGGGCATTGCCGGCGACAATGACATGAGACACCTTTGTCAGCGCGCCAATGAAAATGATGAGGCCGCAAAACTGGCTATAGAAATGTATGTTTACGCCATCCAAAAAAGGATTGGCAGCTATTACAGTCAAGCAGCTGATTTAGACGCTTTGATTTTTACAGGCGGTGTGGGTGAAAATGCCGCGGGCATTCGTCAACAAATCATTACGCCTTTGAAACATTTTGGCCTTGAACTCCATCAGAGTAAAAATAAATCCAGCGATTTGGGACAATGTGACAATATCGCGTCTGGAAAAACACCGGTATTGGTCATTAAGGGCAATGAGTAATTATTCATAGCGGAGCAGGTGTTACAAACAATCTCTTAGATATTGTCTCATCTTGTGAAGACGCACACTAATCTGTCGTCCCCGCGCAGGCGAATAGGCGTCAACTTAAGCATAATTGAACTGATTGAAGTCTATGCAGGGCATAGCTTCCCTTAAGTTGATACCTATGTACCTGCGCTGTGCAGTCATCTAGTCATTGATTTCCTGTTAACATCGCCCCCGTAATACGCCCCGCTCCTTACGGGCTACCTACCCGTCGCCGTTCGAGTAGGCCAAGGGAATCTCACCCTTAGCCTCTCACAGACCCGTACGTGAACCTCTCGATTC